>CAJAKX010000137.1 GCA_903940425.1 uncultured Opitutia bacterium
ACCGCCAGCGAACCGCCGTCCGCCTGGCGTTTGCGGCGCAGGCGCCACAGCCAATGAACCAGCGCGCCGGTCAGGAGCACCAGCACCAGCATCGTGCAAGAACGCGAGGTGCTCAACGGCACTGAGGCCGCCATAAAAAGCGTGGCAACGAGGCCGAACAGCGCGGGTGAGTGCCGCCGCTCATGGTGGTCGGTCCGGCGCGCATGGTGGAAGAGCAGGCCGAGGGCGGCCGCGGTGGAAAGCAGGATGAACGCGCCCCAGTGATTGTGATAGATGAAGCTCGCGAAGAAGGCTTCGTTGGGCGAGGGCTGCAGTCCGAAGTACAGGCCGGGCGCGCGGGCCAGTTTCTGGAACGTGCCCATGATCGCGAGCAGCAGGGCGTTGACCGTCAGGATGAACAACAGGGCGCGCAGCAACCGACGCCGGGTCACGACCAGCGCAAGGTTGAAACAGGTCAGATAGATCGCGTTAAACTGCCACAAAGCATGGAGCGACACCGCGGGCAGCGCGGAGCTGGGCCAGCCCGCCTTGGCCCCGCCGAGCACCAGCGCATCTGCGCCGCCGACGAAGGCGTGGGTAAAGCTGGGATTGAGCGTGCCGGCAAAAACCAGCGCGTTGAAAAACAGCAGCGGCCAGAGCCAGTAAAGCGCCGAAGGCAATCCATTGCGGCGCTCCAGCCGGTGCAGGCAGGCCGCCGCCATGATCGGGAGAGCCAGGCTGCCCCACCAGCTGATGATGAGGCGCGCCAGGTCCGTCTCGCCGCCGAAATCCCATGTGGTGAAGAGAACCAGTCCGGCGACATGGATCAGCGTGAGAAGCTCCAGCCGGCTGGGGCGGTCGGCGTTCAGCTGGCCGGTCTGTCGGGCGGGTTCCGCCGTCACAAGCGGTCGGGAAGTCTCTCCTGCTGGCGTCATGAGGCCGTGTTTGCCAGCCGGTCGTAAAACTCAGCCAGCAGACGCGCTGTCTGTTCCCATGAATACCGGGCAAGCACCCAGTCGCGGGCCCGGGCGCCGCGCTGCTCCAGCCGGTCGGTTGATTCCGCGAGCGCCTGTCGCAGCGCCGGGCCATAATTTTTCCACGGTACGCACCAGCCGGCGTTCTGTTCGGAGAGCTGCGCCCATGGCGTGGAGTCGGTGACCAGCACGGGGACACCCCACGCCATCGCCTCGGCGACAACCATGCCGAAATTTTCAGAGTGGGAGGGCAGCAGGAACAGCGACGCCACGCCATAGGGCGGCGGACGGTCGCTGCCGTCGAACACCACGATCCGCTCCGGCGCGGCATGCCGCTGCACGTAGGCGGTCAGGCTTTCCACGGTGTACTCCTGCGGAATGCCGGCAACGAGGAGCAGCCACTCCCTGGGCGCAATGTCGTTCCAGAGATCAATCAGTTCGAGCAGCCGCTTCTTGCGGTGAAAACGCGAATAGAACACGGCCACGGGACGCGCCGCGACGGCGGGACAGAGTTGCGTCCAGACCTCATGCGCGCGGGTCAGTTCCTCGGCGGGGGGGGCTTCGACCCCGTTGGGCGCCACGCAGACGGGCTGCGAAAAGCCGCGGCGGCGGATGTCGTCGGCCTCGGCCGCGCTCGTGGCATGCCAACCGTGCGCCTGCGTGAACGCGCCGGGGTGCACCAGCCGGGAGGCGAGCCATTTTTTCCAGCGCCGGTGCCGCCACGACCAGTCGCTCAGCATGCCGCGGGGCGAGACCACCAGAGGCGCCCCGGTCGCGCGCGCGGCCCGGCTGGCATAGTGGAGCGTGCGCAGCCAGAGCGCATGATGATGGAGGCAGTCATAGGCGTGCTGCCGGAGGTGGTCCTGCAGGTCCGCCGAGGCGCAAAGAAATTCAGGACGGTCGCGGCGGAATTGCAGCACGCGCAGCCGGCCGTCCTCCGTCGCTGCGGTTTCATTCCCGGGCCGGGTGGCCAGCAGATCGACCTCGTGACCGAGCCGGCTGAGAGTCGCCGCCAGCCGTTGCACGGACTTGCTGGGTCCACCGTGCTTCTCCTCGAGGCTGGGGACAATCTGGGCAATTCTCATTCGTTCAGACCGGAGGGGGGCGGTCGTTGATCGGCCGGCAGGGATGTCCCGCGCACACCGTGCGGGGCGGCAGATCCTTGATCACCACCGAGCGCGCACCGACGACGCACAATTCGCCCACGGTCACCCCCGGCCCCACGAAGACATCGGCGCCGAGCCAGGCGTTGTCGCCGATGGTAATCGGCTGGGTCACCAGCGGCATTTCCCAGCGGGTGTAGTCGTGCGTGCCGGCGCAAAGATGGCAGTACTGGCTGAGATTCGCGCCATAACCGAGCGTGATGCGGGCGAGATTGTAGAGGTTCACGTGGCGGCCGACCATGGCACGCGGCGCCAGCGTGAGCCGCCAGGGGGCATACACGCGCGCGGACGGAAACACGACCACGCGGCCGGGCGCGGGAATGTCGGCTCCGAACACCTTGAGCAGCCACGCGCGCCACCAATGCCAGGGACGCGGACTCCAGCGGAAAAGCGTGGACTGCACCAGCGCCCACATCCAACCCAGCAGCACCTCGCGCCGGGGATAGGGCGTCACGCAATTGCGGCCAAGATAGGGTGGTTCAGCTGCAGGCAAGGCGGGAAGAGGATATCGGTGGAGGGCCTAGCGGGTCAATTGCGCAAAGTCCGCGAGCAGGGCGCGGGCGACCACGCCGTAGTCGAAACGCCGCGCGTCCGTCCGGGCCTGCGCCGCCAGCGTGCGGCGCAGGCTGACATCACGGATCAGCCGCGCCAACACGTCGGCGAGGCCGGCGTCGGCCGCCGGGGCGGTGTGATCGAAGGTGAATCCGTTGGTGCCCTCGCGCAGCACGTCGCGGTAGCAGTCGAGCCGGGAGAGCACCGGCACCGCGCCGGCGGCCATCGCCTCGAGCGGCGCCACGCTCAAGCCTTCGCCTTGGGCCGCGAGACTCGGATAGCAGAAGATGTCCAGTGTGCCGTAGCAACGTGCGAGGAGCGCCTCATCAAAGACCGGCGGCTCCCACGCCAGGCGTTCGCCCAGTTTGGGGCCAAACTCGTCTTGCAGCCGTTGCACGTAGGTCTCGCCGCCGCCGCCGCGCTGGACGTCGCTGGGGCCGCGCAACACCACGCGCCAACGCGGCAGCCCAGGTTCGGCCGCCAGCCGCACGGTCGCGCGGAGAAGGAGTTCGAGGCCTTTTTCCGGATGGAGCCGGCCGACGAAGCCGATCGTCACCGGCTCGCCTCGCTGCGCGGCGGAGCGCGCATGCAGTTCCCAGTCGATGGGATTGGGAAAAACGCGCGTGCGCGGCGCGAGGGCCGGGCACTCGCGAGCCACGCGGTCGGCCACGGCGTCGCTGGTGGCCACCAGGCGCGCGGCGCGGCGGTAGAAGCGAATCTGCCCCTTGGGCATGCGCCCGAGCACAACCACGACGCGCCCGGCCTGCGGCCGCAGCCACGGCAGATGAATGGGCAGCGAAACGTTGTTGCAGGCGGTGATGTCGGCCGCCGGCAGATGGCGGAGCAGGCGCAGCCCCCAGAGACCGTCGAGCAGAAGGTTGAACGCCAGGCGGCGCGTATGGTTGAAACCGGGTGCGCGGATCATCGCGACGCCGTCGATCGTCTCCCGCACCGGGAAGCCGGGCCAGCAGCGCGACAACAGCGTGACCTTGTGCCCGGCGGCGGCAAACTCGCGGCCGAGGCGGTTGCGGGCGGCGCGGAGTCCGGCGATTTCAATCTCGAGGACGCGACGACCGCGGGCGATATGCGGGGACGTTTTCAGAGGGTGGACCCTGCCGTGACAGCGGGC
>CAJAKX010000138.1 GCA_903940425.1 uncultured Opitutia bacterium
CGAGCTGGCCGGGCAGTTCGAGGAGTTCGCGGCCACGCTGCGCTCGGTCTTCGGCCCCGAAACCACCGTGCGGCCGATGGACGACCTGGGGCACTTCGCGTGCTTCCAGAAGTTCCTCAATCCGGGCCTCGCCGCGCGGGAGCAGGGCGACCCGGCGGTCCTGTTCGATCCATCCCTGACCATCCAGGAGAACTGCTGGCAGGGCGAAGGCATCGGGCAGCCGGATGGGGGATTTTATCTCGACGGCCACTACCATGCGGTGCTGGCGCTCGCGCGCTGGCCGCAGCGCACCCGGCCCGGCATTGTCACCTATCTCACGGGGCTCCCCTTCCTCGACTACGCGATCACGGTCAACGTGACACCGGCCGCGACCCGCTCCGAAATCCACCGCGAGGAAAGGGCCGCCGAGCGGCTCCGCGGCGAATACGCCGAGAAACCCCGCCCGTCGCTGCTCGTCGCCCTGCGGAAGAAGGAACGCAAGGTGGAACAACTCTCCGGCGGCTTCGCCCGGCCGTTCCATATCACCTATCTCGTGCGCGTGTGGGCGCCGACGCGCGAACTTTTGCGGGAGAAGGTCGCGGCGGTGCAGGCGGCGATCCATGCGATGGACGGGGCGCAGTATTTCGAGTGCGCGCTGCCGACGACCGCGAAAAAGCTCTTCTTCGCCTCCTGGCCCGGCTGGACCCATTCCTCCTATCGCCACCGCGACCTGTATGCCGAGGACGCGTTCCTGGCCGACCTGCTGCCGTTCTCCGCCACGTTCACCGGCACGCTCGAAACCGCCGAGGCGCTCTACGACGGCAGTCACGGCAACCTCGTCGGCGTCAGCACGCAGACCGGCGGCTCGCCGCAGCACGCGGTGCTCTTCGGCATGACTGGTGCCGGGAAATCGGCGTTCACCGACGACCTCCTGCTGCAGACGGCGGGCTTTTTTGACTACACGGTCATCGTCGAGGAGGGGTTCTCCTACAAGAAGTTCACGGAGAGTTTAGGGGAGACACCCATCGTGGTTCATCCCGACGCGCTGCTCACCCTCAACTATCTCGACACGCAGGGCCTGCCGCTCACCCAACTGCACCTGGCGACCGCCGTGGCGCTGCTCGCGCGCATGGTCGGGGAACCGGAGACGGCCGAACAGCTCGCGCTGCGGCAAGCGCAGCTCACGCAATACCTCCACCAGCTTTATCGCGACACGTTCGCGGACTGGGCCAGACGCCGGCCGCAACAAGCTGAGGAGGTTCGCCGCCTGGCCTGCGCGGCCCACGGCTGGCGCCACAAAATGCCGGCGGGCGCGACGCCGTTGGAAGCTTTCTGCGACCTGCGCGACCGGCTCGCCGCCAACCAGGACGAGGCGCTCGCCTTCGTGGCCGGATTGTCCGAGGAGGCGATCACGCGCTTTGCCCAGCAGCCCGAGACCGAACGGCTGGTCGCCCACACGGCGTGCGCCTTCTTCGCCCCCGAGGATTTCCCGACGCACAGCGCGCTCGTCGAACTGCTCGCCTACGCGCGCCTCCCCGAGCACGACAAAAACGAGGTCGACCGGCTGGCGACCCTGCTCCGCGCATGGAGCGTCGAGGGGCAATACGGCAAACTTTTCGACGGCGTGACGAACATTTCCCTGCGGCGGAAGATCGCGCACTTCGAGCTCGGCTTCATCCCGGAGCAGGCCGTCGAACTCAAGGCCGCGGCCGGGCTCCTCATCAGCGGGCTCGCCCGGCAGCACATTCTTGCGCTGCCCCGGTCCCAGCGAAAACGCATCTTGTTCGAGGAACTCGCGCGGTTCCTGGACACGCCCGGCGGGGAGCAGATTGTGGCGGAGGGCTACGCGCAGCTTCGCAAGTTCAACTGCTGGGCCGTGTCCATCATTCAGCAATACGCGCGTTTCCGCGCCTCCCGTATCCGCGCCGCCGTCATCGGCAATGCGAAGCAGTTCTTCCTGATGCGCCAGTCGGACCGGGCCGATTTGGCCGATCTGGCGCGCGACCTGCCGCTGCCCGAGACCGCCCTCGACGCCATCCAGCGTTACCCGCTGCCCGAGACACTGCCGGCGGACCGGCGTTACTCATCGCTCTGTTACTTCACGCCGACCGCGCAGCCGCCGCAGTGCGGCACGCTGCGCCATATCCAACCGACGGAGGCACGCCATGCGGCCTAGCTGCCTGCTTCTTCTGGCGCTCGCGCTGAGCGGCTGCGCCACGACCAAACGGGAAACCGATGCCGAGGCTCGCGGCTATGAGCGCGGCTACCGGCAGGCCGTGCAGGAGCAGTATTGGATCATCCAGAACCAGCAGCGCCGGCCGCCGGCGACTGAAATCAACCCCGCCCAGCCATGAAAAAACTCGCGCTCTTGCTCTGCCTCGCCGCGCCGCTGTGCGCGCAGTGGATTGTCAACGATCCCGTCAATACCGCGGTCAACACCGCGATTCAGGCGGACCAAGTCGCCAATCATGTCGAGATTTTGCGCCAGTGGGCCGCCGACCTCGAAAAACTCAACCAGCAGCTGGAGCAGATGCGGGCGCAACTCGACGTCCAGCGGCGGATCCGCGACGTGATGGGCGATCCGGCGACGGCGGGCGACCAGGTCGGCGTGGACGGCCTCGGGGCCGGGGATTTCACCCGCACTTTTGGCGAGACGGCGGACGCGCTGCGCGACCTCGCGCGGGCAGTCGTTTCGCTCAAGAACACGGCGCAGGGCATTTATGAGGAATTGGGCGACACCACGGTGCTCAACCGCCCGTTCGCGCGCCAGCCCGCGCCGTATCAGCGCTATGCCGTCGTCGAAAAGCACGCGGACAACCTTGCCACCGTGTTTGCGCAGACCGCCGGCCGGCTCGCGGCGCTGCAACGCGACCTCGCCGACACACTCCGGCAGCTCAAGGCCGCACCCACCCAGGCGGAGGTGGACAAGCACCACGCGAAAATCTCCGTGCTCGTCGGCCAGATCGCCGCGGTGGAAACACAGCGCGGTGACGCCGCCCTACAGCTGCAGGCGCAGCAAATCCTGAACGAAAACCAGGCCGCCAAGGAGCGGCAGGACCTGCTGGAAAAACAAATCGCCGAGGAAGGCCAGACCTTTGCCGCGGTGGGCGCATGGCAGGAGTCCCTGAAACTCACGCCCACGGCCTGCACGCAGCCATGAAGATGAGCGTCTTTGTCATCCTGCTTCTGGCCGGCCTCGCCGTGTGCGGATTTCTCGTGCGCCGGCACTCGACCCGCCTGCCCGCGGACGCGGCCCCGGCACCCCGGAGTGTCGATCCGTTGCCGCCCGTCGATGCCTGGCAGCAGAGCATCCGGCTTGCGCCCGTGGGCCACTACCACGCGGACAGCGAGGCCGGCCGGCGTCTCATGGAAAAACTCCGGCGCGAAGAGGAGCGGCAGCTGCCGCAGGAGGGTCGCAACTGATGGAAGGCTTTGCTCCAGGACTGCGCGAGAATGTGCTCGCGCTGACGGTCACGCTGCGCGTTGCGGTGTTCTTTCTCTGCGTCGCCGGGCTCATGGTGCAAATCCACGCGGCCCGCGCGGACCTGGAGAGCATCGTGCGTCCGCTCCTGCGCGCGATCGTGGTTATCGCGCTCGTGGCGACCCTGCCCACGTGGTTCGAGTTCACCGAAAAGACCTTTCTGTCCGTGGCGAATGTAATCGAGCCCGGCTACACCGACCACCCGATGCAGGCGGCCACGCTCCTGCGCGCCACGGTGCAGGAAAAAAGCGGCAGCACGTTCAGCCTGCGCCGGGTGGGTGAGTCCCTCTACCGCGCGTATCTCTGGGCCGCCGCGAAGCTCATCGTCCTCATCGGCAGCCTGCTGCAACTGCCGTTCCTCCTGCTCCAATACATCTTGAAACTCCTCTGCTACCTGTTTCTGCCGGTCGCGCTGGGGTTGTTCATGGTGCCGGCACTCGCGTCGCTCGGCATGCGCTACGTGCAGCAGACCCTCGCGGTGCTCGCCTGGCCGGTCGGCTTCGCGGTCACTGAGCTCGTCGCCTACCACCTGACCACGGCGTATACGACCAACGTCGCCATCGGGTTCGGCCTCGCGCCGGGCCAGCTCGACGGAGCGTCCCTGGCCAGCGTGCTCGGCGGGCTGCTCGGCGCGCTGTGGCTTTTACTCGGCACCATCGGCACGCCGTTCCTGATGCAGATGCTCTTTTGCTCCGGCGCACCGGTCTCCGCCGGAGGGCAGTCGGCGCTGCAGCAGCTCTACACGATGCAGCAAGTCCTGTGGATGGTGAAGAGCATCAAGACCGGCGGGGCGGCGGTGCCGCTCATGGCCGCGCAGGCGGCGGCGAAAGCGGGCGGAGCGGGAGGGGGAGGCAATGGGCCGATGCCGCCGCCGCCCCCGCCGACCGTTCTCACCCCGCCGCCGGCGCCGGTTACGCCCAAAGCCGACCCGGCGGGCGACCAGCGGGCCTCGGCGACACTCGCGCTGGCGCAGCTCCCCAAACCGCAAACCACGATCTGAAAAACATGACGACCCTGCGCGAGACCCCGGCGCCGCACGTGCGCCCCGACCCGAAGCAAAGCCCCCGGCGCCGGTGGAACCCGCTGGAGCTTTTCGCCGATCACGCCGTGGCCGCGCGGCTCTGGTGCCTCGTGGCGGTGCTCGCCGTCGGCTTCTGCGCGGTGCAGCCGTTTTTGGTCATCAAAGCCTACCGCACGCGCGAGCGCGTGGTGGTGCTCGATGGCAGCGGCACGTTCCATCTCAGTCCGCTGCTCGGCTTCGAGGAGGCCACCAAGCTCCACGAGCAGTACGCGTTGCTCGCGTGTCTCGCGCTTTTTCAACGCAACCCGGCCGGCTTCGACTATCCCGAGCTTCTCGACAAGCTGTTCCTGCCGGAAGCCGCGGCCAAGGCGCGGGCCGATTGGGCCGCCAGCGCCGAGGAGTTCGCGCAAAAGTCGCTCCACCAGAAGGCCGAGGTGCTCAAGCTCACCGTGCTCGAAACGCGGGAGAACCTGGTCCTCGTGCAGGCCGACGGCCAGTGGGTGCGCACCGGCGTGGTCCGCGACCAGACCTTCACCGAGGCCCCCGCCTTCACCGCGCGCTTCACCTTCGCGCGCAATCCGAACCTGGCCACCAACGGCCGCTATCCCCTCGCGGTATGGAAATACGACGTCTCGCAATGATCATGGTCCAGGCTCTCCTGATCGCCGGGGTGCCCGCCTCGGAGATCCGCACCTACCCGCTGGACGAGCTTTCGGTCTACACGATCCGGCTGAGCAAGGACGAGCCGACGACTTGCGTGTTCCCCGCCCGGATCACCGCGCTCGAGGTGGCGGGGATCGGGGCGCGGCC
>CAJAKX010000139.1 GCA_903940425.1 uncultured Opitutia bacterium
CGATGACTTTAGAGCCCTCGTTTACAAAAAACTATGCGCAGCGAAGCCCACGGGATCGCAGCCGGTGAGCATTTATCGCCTCGCCACCCGCCGCGAACTTATGCGGTGCTTTCCAGGGCTGCCACTCGACGATCGGAACAACCTGGGCACGCGACTCGCCGAATTTTTCCGCGGGGTCATGCTCAATCCTACATTGCGTCGGTCCTACGATTTTCAGGACCACGCACCGATATGGCACTTCACGCTGCATCCGACGGTGGAATGGGAATCTGTCCTCAAGGCGATCGAGGAAGAGATGCGGGGTCCCACGCTGGAGGCCCGGTATGGATTGCTGCCGGATGCCGCGCGGCTTCTGGAGTGGTTGGAGCGAATGGACCCCAAGCGATTGCAGGGTGCGTGGACTCCATCGGTCGAAGACTGCAACACGCGCGAAATCGGCCTCCAGCAAACCGGCGGCGAGGAGAATCTGCCGTTCTACCTCCAAATTCTGACAGATGAGATCAACGAGAAGACCCCATATCGCGTGACGTTGTTTTCGTGGCGGGAATATGCCCGCCAAAAGACGCGGCTGAAGCTCGCGAAGAAAACGTCGGACCTGGACGGCGTCGTGCGGCAAATCCAATGGCTGGGATTGCAGCACGGCCAACTGCTGCAGGAGGAGCGCGTGCGCGCGACTTTGAAAGCGCTGCTGCAGGACTAGGCGGCAGGGGAATGGCCGTGGAGGGAAAGGGGGGTGACAAACCGCGCGAGGCAGAGCCGAGCTCCTTTGGAGGTTGCCGGTAGTTTTCCGTTCCGCTAAAATTGCATCATGCCGACGGTCATCTTCGAAGGCAGCGATTCGCCGCTGGATTCTTGGGAGCTTTCGACGTTTCTGCGTCTCTTCCGGACAGCGTACTCGCAGGGATTGAGCGTCCGGGCTTCGGAGGAGGACCTCGTCCGCGACCCTGGGCGGTACGTCGCGATGTTTGACACGGGGATTCCGGAGAAGGATCGCCTGAGCTATTTTGCGGAGATCTTTTACACGGACTTCGAAAACGAGGACCTGAGGATTGCGCGCATCATCAAGACGAGCCCCTTGGAGATTTCGTTCATCGGCGTGGTTTCCGCCCTGACACTCGCCATCATTCTTTCCGGAGGGAAGGTCGAATTGAAGAACCTCAAAGACCTGAAGTTCACCCTTCCGCCTCTCGGCGTCGGGATCAAGCACCTCAGAGAGGCGTTACGACTGCCATTAACAGGGAAGAAGAAGCGGAGGAAGTGACGGAAAAACCGAGGCGCAATTTTATGAAATGGATTAACGAATTCGACAGACGCTTGCGCGACTTTGAAAGCGGACTCCCGGGAGAATCAGGCGAGTTTCCCGTTTCGATCAAGGTGAAGGTGGATAGCGGCTGCTACGACCGCGGCTGTTGCCCGGCGGCATATGAGATCATCGACCGTGAGCTTGAAACCTTACGCCGGGCGGGCGAGACAAGGTTTCGCTTCGAGAAGCACGAATCCGGCCCAGAGATTCTCGCCTATGTCGGAGGCGCGGTAGGTCTTACGGCTGGTATCATCAGCCTGATTACCGCCATCATTCAGGCTCGGGCGGAAGGCAGGAAAAAAGGGGACAGACACAGTGACCCAGTGACGCTGATCGTCCGACGGATGGACACCGGAGACCGGCTCCTCGAAGAACGGTTGATGACCTTCTCCGGCCATGAAGATGTGTCGCCCGAGATGATCGAGGCCCTCCTTGCGAGGGGCATCAAAAAGATTGCCCCGAAAGGTCGGGAAAAGCCAAAAGCGAAAAAGCGGCCCCGAAAGGGCTCGTGAGAGATGCAGTCCTAGGGCGGCACCCGTGAGCTAAAATGAAGAGAGGGCTGACGGCGAACTGCGATGAAAGGGGGCGTGGGGGACAATTGTGGCCGCGTGAGGCTGTGCCGAACCCTTGGACGACTACATCCATGGCCTGCCGGCCAGTCCGCCTGCAACTGCCGCAACCAATGGATGGTCAACGAAGCGCTTCAGGAGCGACTTTGCCTCCGCCTTCTGCGCGTCGGTGCCCTTCCCGTCGTTGATGGCGCGGATGATGGCCTCAATATTTGCGCTGATGTTCTGCGTGTTGCGATCGCCCACGATGATGTTGGCGTTTGGCGAGTCCTGAACGGTGACGTTCTGGAGGCGGATCGCAATCGGTGCCGTTGCGGTCCCCTCAACCACATCAATGCCGGCCGCGGTTATCTTGCCTAGGCCCCGTCCTCTTTCGGTATCACGCATTGTGCTGGTTGACCGCCAGTCAATTAGGCCGTGCTCCGCCAGCTGCGACGATACCGCTAGGATGTCGCCGGTGGTCAGTTGTCCGGAAAAGTCCTCCGGCTTCGGCTGGAAAAGAGGTTCACGGCGTCTCTCGTAATACTTCCTGAGCAAGAGTCCTCTGATTTCGTTGTCGTTCATATTTTGGTTCCCTGTTGTAGAACTGGATTCGTTCGCTTTTTCGTCGATGCCTGAACGCAACTGCAGGCGTATGGACCGTGCGCGGCGAGGAGCGAATTATTTCGATAGAAATCGTGTTGAGCGGATTGACTAGCAGGCCGTCGCTACTGCGAGGTTGCTCCGCCGTGGCTACCAAGCTTAAACGGGTCATGATGTCCGCAATTCCCCAACTGTTGCTCGTGAAGTATCTTTTCCAGAGGGGGCAAGATACTTTTGCTGAAAAAGGACCGTATTCTGCCGGATTGTCGGTGTCGCTGTTTCAAGACGCGATTGAGCTTATGGTGCGGACCATCGCGAAAGAGGTGGACGCGAAGGTTTCTGACAACACCGGGTTCGACACCCTATGGGATGCAGTCAGATCAGCTTTAAAGAACGTGGGCAGAAAGGAGCTTCCGCTAAAGGCGAAGGTGCTCGACCTCAACAAAGCCCGCGTCGGGTTCAAGCACTATGGAAACCTGCCGGCGGATGCTGACGCCGCGAAGTTTGCGGGCTATGCGGAGCAATTCCTCGTCGCCGCCTGCAACGAGTTCTTTGGACTCAGCTTCTACGATATATCATTGGTCGATCTGATACAGCACAAGGTCGCGCAAGAGCACTTGCGGGCTGCGGAGAGGGCCGTGGCGGCAAACGACGCGGCATCGGCGTTGGAGGAATGCGCGAAGGCGTTTCATTACTTGGGAAAGCCATTGGCCGTTTTGATTCCAAGGCTTGGAGACAACTTCTCAAGTGTCATAGCTAGCGCTGACGCGAGGGGACGAAACATCCAGCGAGCAGCTCGGGAGGTTGAGGATAATGTCGCAGGGCTTCGCGATTTTGTGGTCGCGACTTCGGTTGGCGTGCCGCTTCTCGACTATTTCCATTTACGATTGGTGATCCCGGGGGTATTGAGGCTTGGCGACGGGAAGTTCCAAGTCCAGTGGTTTGGCGGGAAACAAGCAGAGCTTGAGAACGCACAGTTCGCCCTGAAGTTCGTTACGGACTACGGAATAGCCGTGCAGAAATTGACCGGCAAACTGACGGAAATGGACCGCAAGCTTCTTTTTGGTGAGGATGCGTGAGCCTTGGTGGGGATTGGGTGATATAACAGGCAGCATGAGGCGGAGCCGAATTCCTCTGCATCCGACATTGTGTTAAATTCTTAATTGACCGGATCGATCCGGAGGACCATTGGACATCTGCTATGGCAGACAAAAGAATCTACGTTGAACAACGCCCTGCTCAGGGGGATTACGCAGTCAGGAAACCGGGTGCGGAACGAGCCAGTGCAACAGCACCCACTCAGAAACAAGCAATCCAGATAGCGCGGAAGCTAGACCCTGGTGCCACGCCGCATGTAGAGCGGGTTAGGGACACTTCCGTTGGAAGTCGAGACAAGTGGCGGAAGATCTAAATGGGGCCGTCCAACTTCCAGCATCAGTCGGAATTCGCCTTTGAACGATTGCCTTGCCGAGCGCCACTCATCGCGCAGCGGTCGTAGCCAGCGCTGTTAGCGTTCGGTCGCGAGGTTCTTGATATTGGCTCGTCGTCAAGACTTCCGCTGAAGACAGGTTGCCCAGTGGTGTTCGCACAAACTTCAGAATCACCATGTTCTCGACATGTCTGTCCGGCTTTGGATTCGGCTTTGCAGGAGCGGTCCTCGTTCAAGCGCTTCATTGGCGAACCGTCTTGGAAAAACAGAAGGTGAGCCGCCTGAATTACCGTCAGAGACGGATGGTCGCCTTGAGTGCCGTCATCGTTGTTTGCAGCGCCTGCCTGAGCGTGGTCGGGGTTTTGGTGGTTCCACTTCCTTATGGGTATTTGGCCTCGGCGTTGATCGGCATTTCTCCTCTTCAAATGCTGAAGGCTCTGTGGAAGCGCCCCCAGCGCCGACCGAAACCGGCAGCGCCGATAGCGTCTGACGGAATGACGTTTTCCCTGTCGTATTGCGGTGCTGGTCTGCCAAGCAATGCGACTTTCGCCGAGTTCCTAAGGCCTGGCGCGTCCGAAGGTATCTGAGTTTTGCTGTCAGATGTCGCGAGGTCTCCGGTGGAAATTTTTCGCCCCCGTGCTTTTTTGGCGGCACCAGCCTGTAGAGGCGCAGCTATGGTCCGCTTCTGCGATAGCAGGGATTCACAGCCTGTCCGGGGCTGAATTCGTAAAGGACAGGGGTGTCCTTAACCCGTCTGAACCCCGTCCGTCCGTGAACCCGTGTCCCGTCGCCTGAGCGACGGAGTGAGGGAGGTTTGAGCGGAGCACGGCGTGAGCCGTGCGGAGCGAAAACCGACCGAAGTCGGGGATGCCGAAGACGGGTGAAAAGTGCCTGAACCCGTTGGAGCCAAGGGCTCTTTCAGGACGGCAGCCTCTCCCCCTAGCGGGGAAGGGTGTGGGGATACCCTCCGAGGACTGGTTTTGCCGCCTAAAGGACGGTTCAAGTCCCGCTTTCTCCATAGAACACGGAGGGCGAATCGAGTCCCGGTGAGCGCACGCTAACCGGGCGGATTCTCATCAAAAAAGGTTCGGACAGTGTCCAGTAAGGCCCAAGCCTGCCCTGAGACTGTCGGAGGGAGCAAGCGCGGCGTCGACGGCTTTCGACGGCACCCCAACACGCGGTGAACGGCACTGCTTGCCCATGACCCGCGGTCCCCGCGAGCAAATCCCACCCCTAAGCGGAATTGAAGCAAGTGGAGCAAGCGGGCACACGGTAACCGAGTCCAGAAGACGAACGGCTTGCTTCACATCGGAGTGCCGGTATCGCGTTCTCGCCGGTTTACCCAAAGCGAGCCGCAACATTTCGGCCGCCGGCTCGTTTCATTAGTTCGGATTGCCAGACGGAGTACGCAGCCATTCGACGCGCCTTCGCTGCGCTCCAGCTTGCCCGTTCAGCAGGCTCAGGGCCCCGAGCCTGTCGCGCTGTCTTTGGCTACCCTTCGCCAGCCGCCACGGCTATTCCTTGGCCACTGGCGGCGGCGGTCTGAAGGTCAGGGGCAGGACGACCTTGGTTGCGACCGGCTTGCCATCTTTGATCCTGGGCAGGAAGCGCCATTGACGGATTGCCTTGAGTGCAGATTCGCCGAACTCGGGAAGGGTCGCCTCCTTGACCACCGGGTCCAGCACCGCACCGGTGGGGCTAATACCCAGGGCGATGGTGACACTGCCCGATTCGTTCTTTCCGAGCAGCGCTGCCGGATATTCGGGGGTAGGGCCGATGAATGGCTGCGGTGGCGCATTCATGACTCCCTCGATCCCCTTCTGCACCATGAGATCGAGTTCATGCTCAATCTGTGCCGGCGGCATGTTCGAATGCAATACCTCCGGCCCTCCGGAAAAAAGATGGAGCGTGGCGTGGCAGTCACCCAAGGACGCGTAGAACGGCACGAGAAAATGCACGGACACGGGTGAACCGGGTTTCAATCCGCCCACTTCATGGGCAATGAGAGTGTTGATCTTCTGCGTCTCGCCCTTCACCTCCAGGGCAAGGAAGACATTCTTCAGCGGCTGCGCTGTTTCGAATTCCGCCGTGATCGCTAATGACCGGTCCACGGGAACGCCGGCCGGGTTCATCTCCTGCCCTTGGGCGATGATATTCAGGCTGCGGACCGTGATGAAATACGGGGCATAAGACTTGGCTTGGCCGAGGGCATAAATATAGCCGTTTCTGGACTGCTGGGCGGTCTCCACTTTGCCATCAGCGGCGATTTGCGGCTCGGTGGCCACTATCGCCACGACCGGACTGAATTTTTCGTGCTGTTTCACGAAGAGGGTATACTGCGCGACCGCCTCGGTGTTGAGTGCCAGGGACACCAAGGGTAGCAGGGCCAAGAAGCGGCGCTGTATATTCATGGGTGATTGAATATTGGCAGATGGTTTACCGGGCACAAGGTTCATTGCCGCCGGGCTCGATTGATTTCCTGGCGGCGGGATGACTGCGACACGCTGGGCGCACCAGCCGGTTTTCTCCGCTCCGACGATGATGATTCCGGGCAATTCCCCGATCGCCACGTGTCACGCCGCCTGACACGTGTCGCGGTGGCCTGGTCGTATTCGCCGGCCCGGCCGCGCATAAATTCCTTTCTTTTCCTTGCGGACTTGAGGAGAGTCTCCGGCTGGCCAAGGACCGAAAACCATGGGACTGCTCATCCGCAACGCCCGGATCCTCACCCTCGCCGGCGACACCCGGCCGCGCCGGGGGCCCGCCTTGCGCGAGCTGGGCGTGATCGCGCAGGGCGACGTGCGGGTGGGCGAGGGGAAGATCGAGGCCGTCGGCCCCAAGCTCGACGCCCCGGAAGGGACGGAGGTCATCGAAGCCAACGGCCGGGTGCTCATGCCCGGATTCATCGACTGCCATACCCACGCCTGCTGGGCGGGCGACCGGCTGGACGAGTGCGAGCAGCGACTCCGGGGCGTGCCCCACCGGGAGATTCTCCAGGCCGGCGGCGGCATGCAGGCCACCGTGCGCGCCGTGCGCGCTGAAACCAAGAAGCAGCTGGCCGCCGATCTCAAACCACGGCTCGACGCCCTGCTGCGCGAGGGGACGACGACCGTCGAAATCAAAAGCGGCTACGGCCTCACGATTGAGGACGAACTAAAAATGCTGCGCGCCATCGTCCGCGCCGGACACGAATGGCCGGGCACCATCGTGCCCACGGCGCTGCTGGGGTCGGCGTTCGAGGGCAGCCTGGAGGACCACACCCGGATGGTCGTCAAGGAGATGCTCCCGGAAGTTTCGCGCGAGTTCCCCGACATCACGGTCGACGCGATCTGCGAGCGCGACGCATGGCCGGTGGAGGCCTGCGTGCGGCTGTTTGAGAAGGCGCGCAAGTACCATCCGCTCCGCGTGCATGCCGACCAGTTCAGCTCGCTCGGCATGGTGCCGGAGGCGATCCGGCTGGGCGCGCGCAGTGTCGATCACCTGGAGGCCTCCACCAAGGCCGACCTGCTGCAGCTCGCTTCCGCCCGGACCTGCGGTGTCATTCTGCCCTGCACCGGCTTCGAAACCAACCAGCGCTACGCCCGGGCGGGCTTTTTCGTCGATGCCGGCGGCGCCGTGGCGCTGGCGACCGACTGCAATCCCGGCACGGCCCTGACGCACTCCATGCCGTTCGCCATCGCGCTGGCCGTTCGCTGCTGCGGACTCACCCCGGCCGAGGCCATCGCCGCCTGCACCGTCAATGCCGCGACGGTGCTCGATTTGCGCGACCGCGGCACGATTGAGGCGGGCCAGCGGGCCGATCTCATCCTGCTGCGGCACCGGGACGAGCGTCTGCTGGCCTGCGAACTCGGCGGCAACCCGGTGGATCTGGTCGTCTGCGGAGGCAAACGCATCGCCTAGTCCAGCCCCGGGCGCACCCCGCGCCGCCCGGCGTTTTCCGAGGCGGAGAGGCCGGCCGGCGGCCGCGGGGTGACGGCCAAAGTTTTGGTTGCATCTGCCGGAGCGCGACCTATACCCTCGCACCCCTTTTCCATTACGCCTGCCTCCATTTCCGGAGCGACAGGGGGAACGAAATCATGAAACAACAGTTTACGCTCAATGTCTCGCCGCGCGAGGGTACGGGCCGCAGTGCCTCCCGCCGGCTCCGCAAGCAGGATCGCATTCCCGCGATTCTTTATGGCAAGCACACGGCGCCCATCACCCTGTCGCTGGACGGCCCGGAATTCACCCGCCTGGTGAAGGCCATCGGCGTCAATGCCGCGCTCATCGAGCTCAAGGGGACCGGGGACAAGCCGCTTTCCATTCTGCAGGAAGTGCAGCGCGATCCCATGACCGACCGCTATCTCCATGTCGACCTCCACGAAGTGAAGGCCGATGAGAAGATGGAGATCAACGTGCCGGTGCACATGTCCGGCGAATCCACCGGCGTGAAGAACGAGGCCGGCGTGCTCGAGGTGGCGTCGCACACCCTGCGCATCCGCTGCCTGCCGAAGGAGCTGCCGGCGTTCATCGACGTCGATGTCACCGAACTGCGCGTCGGCCAGACCATTCACATCAGTGAACTCAAGCCGGTCGCCGGCGTCGTTTTCATGGGGGACAAGTCCCAGCCCGTCGTGTCGTGCGTGCCGCCCGTCGAGGAGATCGTCGAGGCGGTCGTCGAAACCGCCGTGCCGGTCGAGGGCGTTCCCGTCGAGGGGGTTGCCGTCGAAGGTGCGGCCGCCGCCGTTCCCGGCGCCACTCCTGTCGCGGGGGCTGTCCCCGCCGCCGGGGCCGTCCCGGGCGCCAAACCCGGTGCGCCGGCTGCCGCCGGCATCGCCAAGGGTGCCGCCAAGGGTGCCGCGCCTGCCACTCCAGCCGCGGGCGCCAGACCCGGTGCGCCAGCCGCGGGCGCCAAGCCCGGTGCCCCGGCCGCGGGTGCCGACCGGAAGGCCGCACCCGGCAGAAAATAAAATTTCACCGACGGCCCGCTGCTTGACGCAGACGGGTCGGGCGCGCTGTTCTTTGAGACATGTCTATTTTGCTCGTCGCCGGCCTCGGCAATCCAGGACGCGAATACGCGAAGACGCGCCACAATGCCGGTTTCGCGGTGATCGATGCCCTGGCCGCCCGCCATGCTCTCGCGTGGAGAAGGCAGCCGCGTTTTCCCGCGGCGGTCGCCCGCTGGGAGCAGGCGCCGGGAGGCACCTGCCTCCTCGCCAAGCCGGCGACGTTCATGAACGACAGCGGGCGCGCGCTCCGCGCGCTCGCCGATTTCCACAAGGTGCCGCCCGCCGGGATCATCGTCATCTACGACGACCTCGCGATCGACCTCGGGCGCGTCAAGATCAGCGTGCGCGGCAGCGCCGGCGGCCACAACGGGGTCGCCAGCCTGCTCGAGCACCTCGGCGGCGGGTTCATCCGCTACCGCATCGGCACCGGCCCGAAGCATCCGCCGGAAATGGACCTCAAGGACTTCGTGCTCGGAAAGTTCACTCCCGACGAACAGACTGTTTTTAACCATCATCTCACCACTTATGTCGACGGCCTCGGACTGCTCATCGCCCAGGGACCGGCCGAGGCCATGAATCAGCTCAACCGACGAACAGATCACAATGACCCAGATCAAACGCAACTACCACGCGACCTTCATCCTCGATAATCGTGGCAAGGAAGAAACCATCGACCAGATCATCGAAGGCGTGAAGAAAGAGATCGCCGCGGTGCAGGGTGATGTCACCGCCGTGGAAAACCTCGGCAAGAGGGATTTCGCGCGGGTGACCGACAGCAAGTTCCCTGATGCCGTCTACGTGCAGATCGACTTCGCGGCCCCCCCCGACGGTCCCCGCCACCTTCACGAGCGCCTCCGGCTCAACTCCAGCATCTACCGCGCAATCGTGCAGTCGGTGTAAACGCCTGCCGCGCCCACCCCATGGCCTACCTCAACAAAGTATTCCTCATCGGCAACCTGACGCGCGATCCCGAACTGCGGGTCACGCCGAAAGGCACCGCCATCTGTCAGTTCGGCCTGGCGGTCAACCGCCAGTACAAGGACGAGTCCGGCGCCACCCGCGACGAGACGGCGTTCATCGACATCGAGGCCTGGGGCAAGCAGGGCGAGCTTTGCTCGAAGTATCTGCAGAAGGGCAGCCTGTCCTTCATCGAGGGCCGCCTGCGCTTCGATTCCTGGGAGGACAAGACGAGCGGCCAGAAGCGCAACAAGCTGAAGGTGGTGCTCGAAAACGTGCAGTTCCTTTCCCGTGGTGGTGGCGGCGGCGCCGCCGCCGGGGGAGGGGCGACCGCCGCCGCCGCTGGTGGCGACGAACCGCCGGCCGAACCGCATGCTCCCCCGACCGGGGGAGCGGCGAAACCCGCGCCCGGCGGCCAGGAAAAGGTCGAGGACGATGTGCCGTTTTAACCGCGGTGGCGTCCCCCCACGGAAAATTTGAAACCCAAACATCCAATCCGATTTCAGTCATGGCTCACCACGAAATATTGCTGATCAAACCCGTCGAAGGCCTCGGCGCCGAGGGCGACCAGGTCAAGGTCCGTGCCGGCTACGCGCGCAACTATCTGCTGCCGCGGGCCATTGCGGTGCCTCTGACCAGCGCCAACCGCAAGCAGATCGAAGCGCTGAAAAAACGCCGCGCCGAGCGCGAGATCTCGGAACTCTCCGGCGCCAAGGAAATCGCGGCCAGGCTCGGACAGACCCGCATCGCGTTCGCCGTGAAGACCGGCGAGGGCGGCAAGATGTTCGGGGCCGTCACCGCCAACGACATCCACGATAAGCTCACGCAGGCCGGCCTCGAGATCGACCGGCGCAAGATCCAGCTGCACACCCCGGTGAAGACCCTCGGGCAGCACACGGTGAAGATCCGGCTCCACGCCGAGGTGACGGTCGAGCTGAGCTTCGACATCGTTTCGGAAAATCCGATCGTCCCGGCAGAAAAGTGAGCGGGGGCATGACCTTTTTCCCCAGGCCGCGCCGGGAGGCGCGGCCTGCTTGTATCCCCCGCCGCGCCCTGTGAACACATTGTGCAAAGGTTGGATTTGCCGGCCGCCCGGTTTCGGACTCTAACCTTGCACTTTTCCCATGGCTGAGACCACCTCTGCGCCCCTTTCCCCCCGCATCCCGGCCGGGGGTGGCGATCCGGCTGCGTCCGCCTTCGCCGGGCGCACGCCGCCGCACAGCGTGGAGGCCGAGGAGTATCTGCTCTCGTGCTGCCTGCTCGATGGCGGCGACACCATCGCGCGCTGTCTCGAGGCCAAGCTGGCGCCGCAGGCCTTCTACCTCCCCGCCAACCGGGTCATCTTCGAAAAGCTCTGCGAACTCTACCAGCGGAGTCCGCCCGTCGCGATCGAGATGCTGATCGAAGAGTTGCGCACCACGAAGCAGCTCGAGGCGGTGGGCGGCGTGCCCTACCTCATGCAGGTGAGTTCGCGCATTCCCACCACCGCGCAGGCGGTCTATTTCATCGAAAAGGTGCGCGAGCTCCACCTGCTGCGCGAACTCATCAAGGTCACCACCAGCACCGTCGAGCAATGCTTCAACTATCAGGGCGGCCTCGAGGAGTTCATCGACAAGGTCGAGCAGGACGTCTTCCGCGTCACCCAGGATCGCATCTCCGACGCCGCGAAGCCCATGAAGGAGCCCACGCACGAGGCGATGACCGTCATCCACAAGCTCATGATGAAGAAGGGCGAGCTGACGGGCGTGACCTCGGGCTTCAAGGACCTCGACCAGCTCACCTTCGGCTTCCAGCGGCAGGAAATGATCGTGCTCGCGGCGCGCCCCTCGGTGGGCAAAACCTCGCTGGCGCTCAACGTCGCCGAGGCGGCGGCCCTGCCGAAAAAGGGCGAGCCCGTGCCCACGCTCATTTTCTCGCTGGAAATGAGCTCCGCCCAGCTTGCCCTGCGCATGCTGTGCTCCCGCGCCCGGGTGAACATCAAATTGCTGCGCGACGGCATGCTGCCGAAGCAGGGGCCGGAACAGCAGCGGCTGGTGGATGTCGCAGATGAACTCTCCAAGTCGCCGCTCTTCATCGACGATTCCAGCCACCTTACCATCATGGAACTGCGCGCCAAGGCCCGCCGCCTGTATACGCGCTACAAGCTCGGTCTGATTGTGGTCGACTACCTGCAATTGCTCAGCCCGAGCGATCCGAAGATACCACGGGAGCAGCAGGTGGCCGAGGTTTCCCGGGGCTTAAAGGCGATGGCGAAGGAACTCGATCTGCCCGTGCTTGTTCTAAGTCAGCTTAACCGCTCGTCAGAGAAGGAGAATCGTGCGCCGCGCCTGTCGGACCTGCGTGAATCCGGCTCCATCGAGCAAGATGCCGACGTGGTGCTCATGCTCGCCCCCCCCAAAGACGTGGATGAGAAGTTCCAAGCCTCCGCCTATGACTTAGTTGTTGCCAAGCAGCGAAACGGACCGGTAGGACAATTCCAGCTAACCTTCCTCAAGGACATCACTCGATTTGAAAACTATGCCCAATAGCTTGGAGCCCGGCTTCTTGCGCCTCTTTTCCGTCGTCCTGGCTCTGCTTATTGGCGCTGCCGCGGTGCGGGCCCAGACGGAGGCGCCAGCCGCGGAAGCCGCCCCCCTCAAGAAGGTTGGAACGGTCACGGTCAAGTTCATCGGCATCGCCAATGTCAGCGAACAGATCGTGCGCGCCAACATCCAGGTGCGCGAAGGCGCCGACTTCGACGATCCCATGATCGACAAGGACATCCGGACGCTCTACCGCACGGGTCTGTTTGAGTTCATCGAGGTCAAGCGCGAGGAGCTGCCGAACAACGTCGTCAACCTGGTCTTCGAGATCACCCCCAAATACCGCGTGCAGGCGGTCCGGTTCCAGGGAAACAAAATGGTCAAGGCCAGCCGGCTGGAAAAAGAGATCAGCACCAGGCCCAACACCGCGCTCGACGAGCGCGCGGTCAAGTCCGATGCCGAGAAGCTCCACGAGTATTATCAAAAGTCCGGCTACAACCAGGCCCAGATCACCTACGACCTCGAGCGGGATCGCGGCACGGGCTATGGCACCGTGCTCTTCAAGATCCGCGAGGGCGCCAAAGTGCGGATCGCCGACATCCGCTTCACGGGCAACGACCACGTCAAGGTCAAGCGGCTCCGCAAGGAGATGGAGACGAAACGGTGGTGGATGTTCTCCTGGTTGACCGGCACGGGCAAGTTCAAGGACGACGAGTTCGAGGACGACATCGTCAAGCTGCTCGATTATTACCGCGACCAGGGGTATCTGGATGTCGACGTCCCGCCGGACCGCATCCTTTACGATTATCCCAAGCCCGGCCGGATGATCATCACCATCCATGTCGACGAGGGACGGCAGTACCGCATCGGCGACATCACCATCACCGGCTGCAAGCTTTATGCCGAATCGATGCTCAAACTGCTGCTCCGGCAGAAGGGCGGCATGATCTTCCGCCCCTCCAAGCTCGACAAGGATGTGACGAACATGGAGGACTTCTACGGCCGCAGCGGCTACCTCGAAACCCGGGTGCGGCTCGTGCGCAAGCCCAACATCGCCACCGGCAACATTGACATCGAGTACCAGGTCGAGGAGAGCGACAAGTTCTACGTCGAATCCATCAAGATCGAGGGCAACACCAAGACGAAGACCATCGTCATCATTCGCGAGCTGGTGCTGAGCCCGGGCGACGTGTTCGACATGGTGCGCATGAAGGCCAGCAAGATGCGCCTGGAGAACACGGCCTTTTTCGAGGACGTCAATCTCACGCCCGAGAGCACGAACATCCCCGGCCGCCGCAACCTCAAGATTTCGATGAAGGAGGCGCGCACGGGCAACCTCAGCTTTGGCGCGGGCTACAGCTCGCTCGAACGGGCGACGTTCTTCGCGGAGCTCAGCCAGGCCAACTTCGATCTGTTCAACCGCCGCTCCTTCTTCCAGGGAGCCGGCCAGAAATTCCGCCTCCGGTTCCAGATCGGGTCGCTGTCCAACGAGCTGATCCTGTCCTTCGAGGAGCCGTGGCTGTTCCAGAAGGAGCTCGGGCTGGGCTTCACCATCTACCGCACCAGCAACAACTACTCCAGCAGCTACTACGAGGAGATCCGCATCGGCGCCGAGGTCTACCTGCGCAAGCATCTGTTCGAGTATGTCGAAGGCCGCCTGTCCCTGACCGATGAGCAGATCGACATCAAGAACGTCAACCCCGCGGCCTCGCCCCTCATTCTGGCGCTCGCCGGCAAGACCCGTACGGTGAAAATCGGCCTGCAGTTGCTGCGGGAAGCCCGCGACAAGCTTGTCAACACCACGCGGGGCAACCGCCTTCAGATGATCGCGCAAGTTGCCGGCGGCCCGCTCGGCGGTTCCAACAGCTACTATTCCCTGGAGGTGCGGGGCTCGGAGTTCCTCCCGGTCTTCCGGGCGCAGACCCAGGTGCTCGGCTTGATCGCCCGGGGGGGCGTCATCGAGAACTTCGGCAAGAGCGCCGATGTGCCCTACTATGACCATTTTTTCCTCGGCGGCTCCAATGACCTGCGCGGCTTCGAAGAACGTGATGTCGGCCCGAGGGACTCCCTCGACGAGCCGCTGGGCGGCAAGACCTACGGCATGTTCACCGCCGAGTATTCGCTCGATGTCGTGAAACCCGTCCGCTTTGCGATCTTCTATGACGCGGGCTTCGTCAATACCAAGGCCTACGACTTTAATCCGACAGGCTACAACGACGACTTCGGCATCGGGCTCCGCCTTTTTGTGGCGGGCGCGCCCCTCAGCCTGGATTTTGGTATTCCCTTGACCGGGGATAAGACTAATAAGAAGGGCAACCAGTTTAATTTTTCCTTTGGCACCCGCTTCTGACCCCCCATATTCCTCCGCCTCCCCTCTCATATGAATAGAACGTTGAAATCCATCCTCACCTCAATCGCCTGCGGCGCTGCTGCGCTCGGGCTTTCGGCCCAGCCCGCGCTGAAGATCGTCACTGTCGACGTCGGCAAACTCTTTGACAGCCATTACAAGACCGAGGAGCAGATGGCCAAGCTCAAGGACGCGCAGACCAAGGCGCAGGAGGAACTCGAGCGCATGGTCAAGGAAGGCAACCAGCTCGTGGAGCAGTACAAGGAAACGCTCGACCAGTCCAAGAACACGCTCCTGACGGCCGAGGCGCGTTCCAAGGCCGAAGGCGACTCACAGAAGATCATGGAGGACATCCAGCGCCGGCAGGGCGATCTGCAGAACTTCAAAGGCAACTCCCAGCAGTCCCTCCAGCAGCGGTTCAACAATTTCCGCAGCCTCCTGCTGGATGAAATCAGCAAGAAGGTGACGGAGGTGGCCAAGCGCAAGGGCGCCACGCTGGTGGTGGACAAATCCGGCCCATCGCTGGCCGGGATTCCCTCTGTGCTTTACGCCGATGCGGCCTATGACATCACCGACGAGGTGATGACCGAGATCAACAAGGACCGCCCGGCGCCGCCGGTGGCCAGCACTCCTGCCAGTCCGGCGCCCGCAACCCCGCCGCCGGCCGCCGCGGCCCCCGCGGAACCCACCGTCACCGTGCCCGGTCTCGCCCCGAAGAAATGATTCGGTGGCGCCGGCCGGCCCCCGGTTTGGATTTTCCCTGCAAACCCCGCCCGGACACGGCGGGGTTTTTTCTTTGGGTCGGCCGCAAAATTTGCTTAAGTGCTGGGGTGACGGTTCCGGGCGATTGCTCCGACCACGGGTTTTTCGCTTCCGGCCCCGCCGCCGGATTCATCTGCCATGCAGCTTGCCTTCACTCCTGACGAGATTGCGGCCATCGTGCAGCCCCGGGCCGCGCGCGGCACGACCACCGCCCCGATCCGCGGCATTGCCGCGCTCGGCACCGCCCGCCCCGGCGATCTTTCCTTTCTGGGCAACCCGAAATACAAAGCCGAGGTCGCGGGCACCCAGGCGTCGCTGGTGCTGGTGCCGGCGGATTACATCGGCGACCCCCGGCCCGACCAGCTCTTCCTCGTGGTGGACCAGCCGTCCGTCGCCCTGGCGCGGTTGTGCGCCCGGATCGAGCTGATGTTGCGGCCGCCGCCCCCCCCGGGGGTGCATTCCGCCGCGATCATTGCCCCGGATGCGCTGATCGCCGCCACCGCCGCGGTCGGCCCCCTGTGCGTCGTCGAGGCGGGCGCGCGCGTCGGCGAACGCGCCTGCCTGCAGGCGTCGGTGTTTGTCGGTCGCGACGCGGTGATCGGCGACGACTGCCAGCTCATGCCGGGCGTGCGCATCTATCCCGGCTGCCAGCTCGGGCAGCGGGTGCGCGTGCATGCGAACGTCGTGATCGGTTCCGATGGTTTTGGCTACGAGCTGATCGATGGCCGCCACGAAAAGGTGCCGCAGATCGGAGAGGTCGTCATCGAGGACGACGTGGAGATCGGCGCGGGCAGCACGATCGACCGCGCGCGTTTCGGCCGGACGGTCATCGGGGAGGGGACGAAAATCGACAACCTGGTGCAGGTGGGGCACAACGTGGTCATCGGCAAGCATTGCATCCTTTGCGCCCAGGTCGGCATTTCCGGCAGCGTCACCATCGAGGACTACGTCGTGCTGGCCGGCCAGGTGGGCGTGGGCGGCCACATCACGATCGGCCGCGGAGTCAAAGCCGGCGGCCGGGCCGCCATCACGGCTGATGTGCCCGCCGACACCTACGTGAATGGCAATCCCGCCATCCCCTACATGCTCGAGCGCCGCATCGCCGTGCTCAAGCAGCGCCTGCCGGAGCTTTTCCATCGCGTGGATGAACTGGAGGCGCAGGTGAAGAAGCTCGCCGAGGCCGGCTGAGGCGTCCGGCGGCGCGCCGCCGCCGGTCCTGATCATCCCGGTTGCAGAATAAACTTCCGCCGTCACCTCTTCTTGACAAGATGGCGGCCACCTTATGAACGACGCGCGGCTGAAAATCTTCACCGGAAATTCCAACCGGCCCCTGGCGGAGGAAATCTGCCGGCACATCGGCGTTCCCCTCGGGGAGGCCACGGTGACCAGCTTCCCCGATGGCGAGTCGTTTGTGAAGATCAACGAGAACATCCGCGGGGCGGATGTCTTCATCGTCCAGTCGACCTGCCCGCCGTCCAACCATCACCTGATGGAGTTGCTCATCATGATGGACGCCGCCCGCCGGGCGTCGGCGCAGCGCATCACCGCCGTCATGCCGTTCTACGGCTACGCGCGCCAGGACCGCAAGGACCAGCCGCGGGTGCCCATCACCGCCAAGCTGGTCGCCAATCTCCTCGTGGCCGCCGGCGCCAACCGCGTGCTCACGATGGACCTGCACAGCCAGCAGATCCAGGGCTTCTTCGACATCCCGGTCGACCATCTCTACGCCTCCCCGGTTTTTTTCGACTACCTCGCGAAGACCAGGAAGGGCAACCTTGTCGTCTTCTCGCCGGATGTGGGCGGCATGAAAATGGCCGCGGCCTACGCCGACATGCTCGGCGCCGGCCTGGGCCTGGTCGCTAAAAAGCGCATGAGCGCCACCACCGTCGAGGCCATCAACGTGGTCGGCGAGGTGAATGGCTGCGACGTGCTGCTGGTCGATGACATCACCGAGACGGCCGGCACCCTCATCGCCGCCGCGAAGATCCTCCGCGACAGCGGGGCCATCAGCGTGCGGGCGGCTGTCAGCCACTGCATTCTCAACGAGATGGCCTATGAGCGGCTCAAGACGGGCTTGATCGACGAACTCATCACCACCAATTCCATTCCCAACGATCCGCGCGGACTGCCCATCACCGCCCTCAGCATCGCCAGTCTGCTCGGCGACGCCATCGTCCGCATCAACAGCAACGAGAGCATCACCAGCCTCTTCAAAATCAAGGGATTTTAGCGGAACCCGGGTTGTACGGAATCCGTCTTGCGGCTATGGTGTCGCCATGCCCCGCCCTTGGTATTTCCCCATGCAATTGAAAACCCTGTTCAACGCGTTCGCCCTCGTCGCGGCCGCCCTGCTGCTGGCCGGCGCCAGGGAAGCCCCGCCCAAACCCACGCTCAAGATCGATCCGTCGCCGGTCGGCGACGGGAAGTCCGGCCTGGTGGCCAGTTACGCCAGCGTGGTCGAGCCCGTGCAGCAGGCCGTGGTGTCGGTTTACTCGGCGAAAATCGTGCGCCAGCACCTGCCGCCCTATTTCCGCCAGTTTTTCGGCGATCAGGAGCGCGAGACGCGGGAGGAGGGCCTGGGCTCCGGCGTCATCGTGTCGCCCGACGGCTACATCCTCACCAACAACCACGTCGTCGAGGGGGCCGATGAGCTGAACGTGGCGCTGCCCGACGACCGCGAGTTCAAGGCCAAGATCATCGGGACCGACCCGAAGACCGACGTCGCCATCATCAAAATCGACGCCCAGAACCTGCCCACCGTCACGCTGGCCGACAGCGACAAGCTGCGCGTGGGTGATGTCGTGTTTGCCATCGGCAATCCGCTCAACGTCGGCCAGACGGTCACGATGGGCATTGTCTCCGCCCTGGGCCGCAAGAATCTCCACCTGCTCGACGATGTCGGCGGCTATGAGAATTTCATCCAGACCGACGCCCCGATCAACATGGGCAACTCCGGCGGGGCGCTGGTCGATGCGAAAGGCCGCCTGGTCGGCATCAACAGCGCCATCATGTCCACGACCAGCGGCAGCATGGGCATTGGCTTTGCCGTCCCGGTCAATCTGGCCGCGAACGTCATGCAGAGCCTCATTGCGACCGGCACGGTCGCGCGCGGCTATCTGGGGGTCGGCGTCGATCCGCTCACGCCGGAACTGGCCGAGGCCATGGGCAAGGCGGCCATGGAGAAGGAGTTCAAGGGCATGGTCGTTTCGACCGTCACGCCCGACAGCCCGGCCGCCAAGGCCGGCCTCAAGCAGGAGGACGTCATCGTCGCGATCAACGACAAGCCGGTGGATTCGTTGGAGGTCCTGCGGCTGATCATCGCCCAGACTTCCCCCGGCACCAAGGTGAAGGTGAAGTACGTGCGCGACGGCAAGCCAGCGGAAATGGAGGTCACGCTCACCCGGCTGCCCGACGACAGCGCGGCGCCCAACGAATTTCTCACCGGCGTCACGGTGGCGCGCGTCAACGACGAGCTGCGCCACACCTACCGGATGCCCGACGAGGTCGACGGGCTGGTCGTGACCGAGATCGCCAACGATTCACCCTTCCGCGAAAAATTCCGCCCCGGCATGGTCATCGTGCAGATCGACCGCCTGCCCGCCGACGATGTCGCCGCCGTCCGGGCGCATCTCAGCCCGGGCATTCATTTCTGCCTCGTATGGAATCGCGGTGGTTACCGCTACATTTCCTTCAAGTACGGCAACTGATCACCGCCCGTGCGTCGTACGGTGGAGGGCGCTGCTCCGTCAGCGCCGCTCGGGCATTTGGCGGCTCTGCGGGCCCGCAGAGCGCGCCGCCCTCCAAGTTCTGACGGTTACGGATAGCCTCGAGTGTGTACGGCCAGCGCTCTGCCGGCCACCAGAGCACTGCACTGCCGCCTCAGCTGCCCGGCTTCTCCACCGGCAGCTTCGCCAGCCACGCCGGCACCTGGTCCGGCGGGTAGGTGGGAAAGCTCATCTCCAGCAGCGAAAACACCGGCACGTCGAATTTCGCCACGCCGGCGCTGCGGTCCACCAGCATGGCGATGCCCGCGGGCATGCCGCCGGCCCGGCGGATGAGCTCGAGGCACTCCTGCACGCGGCCGCCGCGGGTCACGACGTCCTCGACCACCAGCACGGGCTCGCCGGCGGCGAGCTGGAAGCCGCGGCGCAGGACGAGCCCGTTGGCCTCTTTTTCCGCGAAGAGAAAGCGCGTGCGCGCCTGCCGCGCCACCTCCTGGCCGATGACCAGCCCGCCCATGGCCGGGGACAGCACCGTCTGGAAGGCGGCGCCCGGCAGCTTCGCGCGCAGGAGCTGCGCGAGACGCTCCACCTCGGACATATGCTGGCAGACCTGCGCGCACTGGAAGTAGTGGGCGCTGTGCAGGCCGGAGCGCAGCACGAAATGCCCCTGGCGCAGCGCCTGCGTGCGGGTGAAGATGTCGATCACTTCCTGCGAGGTGGCATCCATGCGCCCCCACGCTGCGGAAATCGCGCCGGGAAAACAAAGCCATTTTTCATGACAGCCACGGATTATTCTTGTTCACCACGGATTGCACGGATGCGCACGGATGGATTTGTAGGAGCGTGCTTGCACGCTTCTGAATCGAATCTTCCGCTTCCGCCGGGTCTTATTCCGAAGCCAGGAAGCCATGAAAGTCCACCTCCTGGATTCATGGCTTCTGAATCAATTCCTCCGCTTCTGCTGGGTCTCATTCCTAAGCCAGGATGCCATGAAGTTTAACTCTTGGATTCATGGCTTCTGAATCGAATCCTCTGCTTTCGCTTGGTCTTATTCCGAAGCTAGGAAGCCATGAAAGTCCACCTCCTGGATTCATGGCTTCTGAATCGAATCTTCCGCTTCCGCCGGGTCTTATTCCGAAGCCAGGAAGCCATGAA
>CAJAKX010000140.1 GCA_903940425.1 uncultured Opitutia bacterium
AAGATCGACGTGCCGGTCTGCGCCGATCTTGCGCATTTTTTGCCGGAGCTGCTGGCCGCCGCCGAAGCACTGCCAGCGGCTGATTTCAGCGCCTGGCGCGAGCAGTGCCGTGCCTGGGTCCGCCGATTCCCGGTCGTGCTGCCCGAATACCGGCGCCAGCCGGCCGGAGCGGTCAGCACGTACGTGCTCATGGACGTGCTGTCCGACCTGCTCGGACCGGACGACGTCATCGTGCCGGGCAGCTCGGGTCCGTGCAGCGACATCTTTTTCCAGGCGTTCCGCATCAAGGCCGGCCAGCGCGTGCTCAACGCACCCGGGCTTGGAGCCATGGGCACGGGCCTGCCGGGCACCATCGGGGCGGCGTTGGCGGCGGGCGGACGGCGCGTCGTCAACGTCAACGGCGAAGGCGGCTTCCAGCTCAACATCCAGGACCTCGAAACCGTGCAGCGGTTGCGGCTGCCGGTGAAGTATCTGGTTCTGGATAACGGCGGCTATCGTTCGGTCGTCTCCATGCAACGGGGGCATTTTCAGGGCCGGCTGGTGGGGGCGGAACCGAGCAGCCGCCTGACCATGCCCGATACCGGCCGCGTGGCGGAAGCCTACGGAATCCCCGCGCTGTATGTGGATTCCCACGAGCGGCTGCGGGACGTGCTCGCGGAGACGCTGGCCCGCCCCGGCCCGGTCGTGTGCGTGATCAAAACCTCGGTGGATGAAATGACCGCACCGCGCGCGATCTCGGAAGTGCGGCCGGACGGCACGATCGTCTCCAAGCCGATGGAGGACATGTGGCCGTTTCTCGACCGCGCCGAGTACCACGCCATCATGGAGGAATAAGAAGTGAAAGTGAGAGTGAGAGTGAAAGTGAAGGTGAGAGTGAGGGTGGGGGTGGGGGAAAACCGCGCAGGCCGGATTGCATCAAGGGGGAGACCGGGGCTTGTAATCAGGGCGCTGGCGCAGCGACTTTCGACCTTGGACTTTGCGCCGGTAAGCCCATCACTTGTTGCATGAGTCCGTCTTCAGTTCGCGACCGCATCGAGGATCTGCTTGCCGAGCCGGTCGTGGCGGCGTCGGCGCGGGAGCGGCAGACCTTCCCCGCGCTGCTGCAGGCGACCGACGGATCCGTGGTTCTCTTCGGAGCCGGCCGCCTCGGGCAGCTGTGCGCCCGGGCACTGCGCCGCGGCGGCCTGACGCTTCGCGCATTTTGCGACCGCAATCCGAAGCTCCACGGAGAGCGGGTCGAGGGGGCGGAGGTCATCAGCCCCGAAGAGGCGGCGCGGAGGTTCGGGGCTTCGGCGTTGTTTGTCGTGAGCATCTGGACGGGCACCGCCCGGGAGAGCATGATGGAACGGATGGACTTTCTGCGCAGGCTCGGCTGCCGGTTCATGACGAATTATGCGGCACTGGTCTGGGCTCATGGACGCGAAGAAACTCCCTTCCATTCTTTCGACCTGCCGGCGCGGGTGCTTGGAAGCGCGCCGGCGCTGCGCGACCTGGCCCGCCTGCTGACCGATCAAACTTCCCTCCTGACGTTGCAGGCCGCGCTGCGACAGCGATTGCGCGGAGAATTCGATGACCGCCGCCCGGTCGCCGATCAGTATTTCCCGACCGATATCTTCACGCTGCGAACCGACGAAGTCTTCGTCGACGGCGGCGCCTTTACGGGGGATACGCTGGACGGGTTCCTGGCCCGCACCGGCTCGAGGTTTCTCGAATACCATGCGTTCGAACCCGACCGCACAAACGCGGCACAGCTTCGGCGGCACATCGCCGGACTGCTTGCAAGCGTCCGCCAGAGAATATCGGTTCACGCCGTGGCGCTTCATTCACGAAACGAGTCGCTGGATTTTGCGGAGGAGGGGAGGCCGACTTCAAAGAGCGTCCCGGGCGGCGGCGGGAGCGTTCCGGGAAGGGCGCTTGACGATGTGATCCCCGGCCGGCGCATCACCTTCATCAAACTGGATGTGGAGGGAGCCGAACGGGACGCGCTGCTGGGCGCCAGGTCCGTCATCTCAAGCTGCCGGCCGCTCGCAGCGGTCTGTGTTTACCATGGTCCCCGCGATCTATGGGAGATTCCGCCTATGCTGCGCGAGCTCCTGCCGGAACACCGGTTCTTTCTTCGGCAGCATCAGTTCGACGGCTACGAGCTTGTCGTCTATGCCGTCCCGCCGGTGCGGTGCGCTGCTCACGAGTGAGAGTGATCCTCCTTCGCCAAGGCTTCCGCCGTCGCAGCCGCATTCGCCGAGGCGAGGGCGTCGAGGAAAGCTATGGCGGACAGGACGGAGGACAGGGAGGGAGAGGGTGATTGCGGCCAAACTTGCTCTGCCTCCGCAGCTCTGTAGTTCTGTAGCTCGGTGCTTCTGGCCATGACCAAGAACTTGGAACCTGGAACTTCCGCCGCGCAACGGCGGCTTTCCGTGTTCTTCGTAGCTAAAGCTCCACCCCAAATTCTTTTTGCGCTTTATGCGCCTTTTTGCGGCCATTGATCACCATGTCTGAAACTCGACCCTGTCCCGTCTGCGGCGGCGTTGAGCGCCGCGTGCTGTACCGGCAGCGGTTTCGGGATGGGCCGCTCGGCGATGGCTACGATGTCGTCGTGTGCCGGCAGTGCGGCGCGGGTTTTGCCGAGGGCATCCCTTCGCAGGAAGAACTGGACCGTTACTATGCCGGGCAGTCGAAATACACTTACGATCATGCCGAGGGGGCGGAATCGCCTTATGACTTCAAGCGATTCGAGACCATCGCGGATCAGCTCATTCCTTTTCTGCCTTCCCGCGAGACTCGCATCCTCGACGTCGGCTGCGCCACGGGCGGGCTCCTGTCGGTTTTCAAACAACGCGGATTCGGGAACGTATTGGGCATCGATCCGTCTCCGGCGTGCGCCCCAGCCGCCCGACGGCTGCACGGCGTGGAAGTGCGCACGGCGACTTTGGCGCAACTGGCCGGCTGGCAGGAGTCCTTCGACCTCATCCTGCTGGTCGGCGTCCTCGAACATCTTCGCGACGTGCAGCCGGCGGTGCGCACGGTCGCCGGCCGGCTCAAAGCCGGCGGCCTGCTTTACTGCGCCCAGCCGGACGTGACGGCGTTTGCCGACTGCGTCAACGCGCCCTACCAACAGTTCAGCGTCGAGCACGTGAACTTTTTTTCGGAAGCCTCGCTCAACCGGCTGATGGCGGCGTGCGGTCTGGCGCCACGGCAGACCTGGCGATGGATGATGGAATGGCGTGAAGGAGTCACGGACTCCGTTGTCAGCGGCATCTTCGCAGCTCCGCCTGCGGCAGAAGTATTAAGTGCCAAGTCCCAAGTTTCAAGGATCCGGCCATCACCCACTGCAGTTCCGCAGGTCAGCAGCTCAAGGCCTTCGGCAGAAGCCCCCTCACTTTCACCTTCACCTTCCCCCATTCCCTTATCCCCTCATTCCCTCCCTCCCTCGGGAGAAGTTCCAGGTTCCATCCCCCTTCGCCGAGGCTTCGGCGGACAAGAGTCCCAAGTTCCAAGGAACCAGCCATCACCCACTGTAGTTCCGCAGATCAGTAGTTCCGTGCCTCCGCCTGCCCCTCCCGACCGCGAGACCGAGCCCGCCCTTCAACGCTATCTCGCCAAATGCGGCGTAGAGGACCTGAAACTGCAACCGATCATCGAACAACTGGTGCGCAATCAGGAGCCGGTTCTCATCTGGGGTGCCGGCACACTCACTCGCCGCCTGCTGGAGTCGACCCGCCTGACCGAGGCCAATATCGTGGCGTTTGTGGATTCAAATCCCGGCATCCAGGGTCGCCGTTTGGCCGGCCGGGACATCCTTTCCCCGGCTCAGATTGCCGGTCGCCGCGAAACCATCGTGGTCTGTTCAAAGGCCTTCGAGCGCGAGATCGTCGAAACGATTCGCAATCAGCTCAAGCTGCCCAACCAAGTCATCACGCTGGCGTGAGTGAGCAAAGAGCCTTGTGCAAGGGGCTAAGTGTTGTTGCATGTAGAACATAATGAGGCCGCATTTTCGATTCGAGGATTTGGAGATTTGGCGGCTCGGTCAGGATCTCGCGGTGCAATTTCACAAGCTTGCGCAAAAGCTCGATCAGAAAGGATTGTTCCGGTACGCCGAGCAGTTGAGGGCGGCTGGGCTTTCGTTGACCAACAACATTGCCGAAGGATCCGGCAGCACTCATACCAAGGAATTCAAGCAATTCCTAAACATAGCCCGAAGGTCGCTGTTCGAGGACGCGTCGATGCTGATGGTTTTTGAGAGCCTTGGCTTGGTGAGTTCATCCGAGGTCGATCTATTGTTGAACGCTTGCGATCTCCTCAGCAGGAAGATTACCAATTTCTCCAGAACACTACAGAGTGACACAACCTGACGCTTGGCTCTTCGCCCCTGGCCCCTTGCTCTATGCCCTTCGCCCTTGGCTCAACTCCTATGGATAACACCACCCTTCGGCGCGCCTTGACGCAGCGCAACCAGGCCACCGCCTGTGCGATCCTCTCCCTCGTCATCTCCCTCGCGCTTATAATGAACACCTTCCTCAGTCACCGGAAGGACCTAGTGGAGGCTCATCAACAGATACTTTCTCTGCAAAATGACATTACCAACGTGCAGAACGCGCTCCGCGCCAACCAGCAGGAGTTAGTGCAGACTCAGGAAGCCTTGCGGCGAGAAATCGATGCGAACGCCAAGGTTTCAGTTATAACACGTCGTGAGGCACAGCTTTGGGTCGAATGGATCAGCTCACGGGATCAAGCACAGCTTTCCGGTGCGGGTGCAGGTGTAGCCATCAGCGCTGCGGGCACAAATCGTGGTAACCTGAACAACAACACAGGCAACCAAATCATCTATGCGGGAGATACCGTCACCTTTCGTCCCGTGCTTCGCACACTGGATGGCAATGGTCAAAGCGTCAGAATAACGATCACCGGTCCCGGTTCGACCAACGCGACGAAGACCGTTGTTGGCCTCCCCAGGGTGCTGGGCAGCGATTCCTGGCTGTACGATGATTTTATGTTAACCATGTCTTATGCAGGTGCTTACACAGTCACTGTAGCCGGTTCGATAGTTTGGCCCTCCAAGACTTTTGTCGTCACCTATGACTTGATGGTCAGTGAGAGGCCGCCAGACCAGAAACAGTGACTACTGCTAGTCGAACTGTAACATTTTGTTCTTTTTGGGTTGAGCAAACCTGCTATCAGGAACTCGTCCAAACTTTGGAGGCTTTGCGCCGCGAGTAGGAGGCGCTGGCCCGCGCGACCCAGCATTGAGCCTTCCGCTTTCTGCCTTCCACCTTCCGTTTTTTCCTTTTCTGCCTCGCGCCTAAACCTCGACCTTTGACCTTACACTTTCGACCTTCGACTTCCGGCTCCCGCTTTTCGATTTCCGCTTTCCGCTTTTTCTCTCACTCCCTTACTCCGCCTCTGCGCTCTCCGTGTTAAAACTGAGCACCGCCGCCATCAGGAACCAGAAGAAGAACTGGTTGCTGATGTAGATGTTCAGTGCATTGGCGGTCATCTGCGTGATCAGGTACGCCACCAGCGCCATGGTCACACCGAGCATTGCATGCTCGTGATACCGGATGCCGGATACCGGAGACCGGATAGCTTCGGCATTCGCTCTTCGATCTTCTATTTTCCATCTTCGATAGCCACGATGGAGCGCGCAGCCGATCAGCGCCGCGAAGAGCGCTGCGGCCGGCACCCCCAGTTCCGCAGCCATCTGCAAAAGAAAATTATGGGTGAAATTAGGAATGTCGGCATAGGGATCACCGGGCCGGGCAAAACGCACTGACGTCAGGTATATCGAGCCTATTCCATGTCCGACGAAAGGATGCTCCCGGATCATGCCCACGGTCTTATAGTAAAGATTAAACCGGTCGGGGCTTTTATTGGCTAAATTCTCCACGCGTGCCAGGCTGATCAGGCGCCAGAGATAAGGATTGCGATTCCAGGTCTCCCTCCCGGCGTTGGCGTTGATGATGACGACTGCGATGACTCCCAACCCTACGAGTGCCGCCGTCCATTTTTTCGGCAACCTTATCCAGGCAACCAGCAACAAAACAAGTGCCCCAGCCAGCCAGGTGGCACGGGAGTAAGAAGCGACGACCAAGGTGAGAAGGGCGATCACGCCAATGCCATAGATCAAGGTCCGCGCCCATGATTGTCTCCGCCAGGACGCGATGGCGAAGGCAAAGACCGCCACTGCGATACTCCCGAAGGAATGAATATCTTCGAGTGGCGAGCAATAAGTGGTGGTGTCGATTGGCTCAGGAATGTGGAGACACAATTGAAACAGATAAAAGGCGGCCAGCGTGCAGCCATAGACCACAAACACCGGCTTCGCCCACGCCGAGACCGCCTCGCCCCCTGCGCTTCGCTCTTTGCTCAGTGCGCCTTGTTCTTCTCCCTTATCCCTTGCTCCCTCATTCCCCCGTTCTTCCGTGCCCTTGGCACTTAGCATCCGAAAGAAAAACAGCCCCTGCAGCCAGACGAAGGCCGAGGTCATGAAGTAGAGCGGATCCCCGTAGCTGAACACCGGCTGCCTGCAGAATGGCGTCCAAAATCCTGTCGCGTCATGATGCCGGGCGATCTGCATCACCAAGGATGCCAGAACTACGGTAATCAGAACGTCGGCCGCCAGTTGAACCGTGGGGTACCGTTCTACCGTAACGACCGTCCAACGGTCTGACAGTACCGACGGTTCTCCAGCCTCGGTAGCTCTGCAGCTCCGTGAATCCGTCCCTCCGCTCTCTGCCCTTTGCCCTTGGCCTGTGACCTCTGGGTCTGCCCCTTGCGCTTCTTCTCTTTGC
>CAJAKX010000141.1 GCA_903940425.1 uncultured Opitutia bacterium
ACATTGCGGCCAATCTGTACCCGTTGTATTCGTTCCCGGTCATCCTCGTGCTCTCGACGGCCGGATGTTTGCTCGGGACGCTGCTGACCAAGCCCGAGGGAGATGAAATCCTGATGAAATTCTACCGGCAGGTCCGGCCCTGGGGTTTCTGGAAGCCCATCCACGAAAAGGTCGTACAGGCGGACCCCGGCTTCAAATCCGACGCGAATTTCAAGCGCGACATGTTCAACATCGTCATCGGGATCATCTGGCAGACCTCGCTGGTGGTGCTGCCGCTTTACATCGTGATCCGGGAGAAGAAGTCCATGTACGAGGCGATCGCGGTGCTCGTAATCACGTCGCTGATCCTGAAAAAGACCTGGTGGAACAAGATCACGGACTGACCCTCCTCCGGAAGATGGGGTGCCCGGCGTCAGGCCGTGTGACGCGGTTTCGTTTGATGGAGCGGCGTCAAGCGGGCCGCGGCACGCCGGGGGACCGGAGTTCGATGCCCAGTTGCCCGAGTGCCTGGGCAAGCCGCCGCGCGAAAGCCACCGCGTGCGGACCGTCGCCGTGCACGCAGACCGTATCGGCCTGAATCGGGACGTCGGTGCCGTCCACCGCCCGCACCCGGCCCTCGCGCACCATGCGCAATACCTGGGCGACGGCGGCGTCCTCATCGTGAATGAGTGCGTCCGGACTGGCCCGGGGCGTCAGCGAACCGTCGGGCTGGTAGGTCCGGTCGGCGAAGACTTCGCTGGCAACGCGCAAACCGCACGCGCGTCCCGCCGGGAGCAACTGGCTGCCGGCCAGGCCGAACAGGACAAGCCGCGGGTCGACCTCACGGACCGCCTCGGCCACGGCCCGGGCCAGCGCCGCGTCGCGGCCTGCCATGTTGTAGAGCGCCCCATGCGGTTTCACGTGCACCAATCGCCCGCCACAAGGCTGCATGATCAGTTGCAGCGCGCGGATCTGCGCGAGCACCAGCGCCCGCGCTTCGGTCGGTGCGATGGGCGCTTCGCGCCGCCCGAAATGTTCGCGATCGTTCAGGCCGGGATGCGCGCCGATGGCCACGCCGTGTTGGAGCGCCAGCTCGACGGCGGTGCGCATCGTCGGTCCGTCTCCGGCATGCCCGCCGCAGGCGATGTTCGCCGAGGTGATCAACGGCATCAGCTCCGCGTCGTGCCCCGCCCCCTCACCCAGATCGCAGTTCAAATCGATGAAACGCATTGAAAGTTAATGTCGGAAGGGAACTGATAGACAAGAACGCGATTCAGAAGCCATGAAGCCAGAACTTGGCGCCTGATTCCTGGGTTCCTGGCTTCTGAATTAAGCAGAGACCTACCCGCGGCTCCAAGCGCGAAACGCTTCACACCGTGTGCAGGGCGATGCCCTGTTTCACGGTTGCGAACTGCCGCCCGGCGGCAAGCCAAAGCTCCTGCGCTTCCACCACGGAGGTGTCGCGAAAGCCCACCGAATCACCCGGCCGAAGCTGTGCCAGCAGCGGAAAATCGACTGTCGCCACGGTGGCCATCTTGGGATAGCCGCCGATCGTCTGCCGGTCGGCCAATAGCACGATGGGCTGCCCGTCGGGCGGCACCTGCACCGTGCCGGTCGCCACGCCTTCCGATACCATCTCGCGCAGCGTTTCGCCCGTCAGCCCCGGCCCGGTAGTGGCCAGCCGCAATCCCATCCGGTCGGAGCGCGGCGTCACCGTGAAACGTTCGTGCAAAAAACGTGCCTGCGCCTCCGGGTTGAACCATTCCCATTGCGGACCGCGCATCACCCTCACGGTCGGCGCAGCGGAATACGCCGGCCGGGCGGCCGCCCCCACCTCCCAGCGTGCGGCGGAAAAAACTCCGGTGCCAGTCAGCGCACCGGCGAGCCGCTTCGCCCAGTGGGATGGTGGTCCGCTCTTCAAAACATCCCCGGCTCGTAGTGTCCGGCCTTCGAATCCGCCAAAGCCCGCGGTCAGATGCGTGCCGCGTCCGCCGAGCACGCGGGGCACCGCGAGGCCACCGGCCACGGCCAGGCAGGCCCGGCAGCCGGTCCGCGCGGCGCCAAAAACCAGCACCGCGCCCCGCGCGAGCCGCACCGGCCGCCACGCCGGCACGGCCCGGCCTTCGACCGTCACGTCGAACTCCGCCCCGGAGATCGCAATCAGGGTCTCTTCCGCGAATCGCAGGGTTGGGCCGGCCAGCGTGATCTCAAGTCCCGCGGCGCCTTCGGCGTTGCCCACCAGCACATTTGCCAGCCGCAGCGCGGGGGTGTCCACGGCGCCGCCCGGCGTCACCCCGTGGCGTTGCCAGCCCGGCCGGCCCGGATCCTGCACGGTCGTGAGCATGCCGGGAACGATGACGTGGATGCGGCTCATGAAGTCCGGGCCGCGGCATATTCCCCGGAGGTGATCGGTTGGAATCGTACCCGGTCGCCCACCTGCAACAGCGTCGGCGGTCGCGCATGCGGGTTGAAGAGCCGCCACGGGGTGCGCCCGATGAGGTTCCACCCGCCGGGTGTCTCGAAAGGATAAATGCCGGTCTGCGCCCCGCCGATCGCCACCGAACCCGCCGGCACCCGGGTGCGCGGTGTTTTCCGCCGCGGCGTGTGCAGGCGTTCCGGCAGCCCGCCGAGATAGGGAAACCCCGGAGTGAAACCCACCGCGCTCACAAAATACTCCGCTTCACTGTAAACCGACACGACTTCGTCGGCACTCAGCCCATGCGCCCCGCCGACCGTCTCCAGATCCGGTCCCCATTCGCCACCATAGCAGACTGGCACGATCACCAGGCGTCCGGCCGCGGGCTCGCTCCGTCCGGCCGTGGCGGCCCGGTCTTCAATCCACCGACGCAGGCGTTCATGCGGCGGCTGGCCGTCCCTGGAGGGAACACGCGCCGGGTCATAATAAACGGTGACGCTCGCGTTCGCCGGTACGCATTCGATCAGTCCTGGCAGCGGCTTGACCTCGAGCGCGGCCACCAGCGCCTGCACGGCGGCAGCCGTGGCGGCATCAAGGGTTTCCCCCAGCGTCACCACCGCGGCCGAGTCCCCAAGCGGCGCAATCTTCATGGAGCGGCCGCCACGGGCGGTGAGACGGCGGCCTTGGGCGGCCCGCCGTGTCCCCGCACCAACACCTGCACGAGATAGATCACGATGATGCTGTTTACCACCAGGACGGTCACCCGGGGCCAGGTGACCATCACCCACAGATTGTAGATTTCGAGCGGCAGATAGATGGCGCCGGAGATCGCGCCAAACCATTCCGCCCAGCGGCGGTCCAGCCATAATCCGGAGGCCTCGGTGAATCGAATCACGGCATAGACGAGGGCTCCGATTGCCAGCAGTCGCAGATGGGCGTCATCGAGTCTCCCCGCCGCATCGATGAGAATCCTTGGATAATGGCTGGCCGGGTTGAAATGCAGATGCCGGACGAGTCTTTCCGCCCCGGCCTCCACATCGCGGTGGATCAACCGGAACAAACCCAGCCCAACCGCCAGTACGATGAGTCCCTTCGTGGCTTCGAAGGTGGCGACCATCCGCAATCCAAAACGAGACGACATGATGACCCATACTAGCACATAACCGGCAGCGCTCCGCAAGCCTCCCGCAACCATCACCCCGGCTTCCGTCTTATTTTCCTGCTGGCCACGGAGTTGATGACCTCTTCCGCTGAAATTCTCCCGACTGATCGTACCATGCATCTTCAGAGCGTCGTCACCGACACGGCTGGGCCGTCCGGCGCCGCCACCTGACCAGCTTATATCCATGGCCGCCGGTTCTTATTTGACCGGAATGGGTTGAAGTTTCCGACCGATGAGTAGACTCATCCTTTCCACATGGCCCTGCACCGCCGTCCTCGCTTCATTTTCCTGCTGGCCGCGGGGCTGATCCTTGCTGGCTGCAAGGACACCAGAATCTCCGCCTATCGCGTGCCGAAGGAGTCGCGGTTCGTCCCGCCGGCGGACATCGTCAAGCCTGCCATCCGCTGGCAGACTCCGCCGGGTTGGCAGGAACAGCCCGGTGACGGTGTGCGGCAGGGCAGCTTCCTCATCACCGGAACCGATGGCGCGAAGGCCGACGTGTCGGTGATCACTTTCCCCGGCGACGTCGGTGGCGATCTGGCCAACGTCAACCGCTGGCTCGGTCAGATCCAATTGCCGCCGGTCAGCGAGGCCGAACTGCCGGGCACCTTGGTCCGGCTGGCCGGCCCGGCGGGCGAATTTCTGCTCGTCGATCTTCTTAGCGACACACCGGTGCTTGAAGGCGGGCACAAGGCGCGCGTGCTTGGGGCCATTCTCAAGCAGCCCGCCCAGACGTGGTTCTTCAAGCTGGCGGGTGAAGCTGACCTTGTGGCGTCGCAGAAAGAGGCGTTCGTCGGTTTTCTGAAGTCGGTGGAATTCAGCCCTGAGGCGGCGGCTTCGCCGGTGGCCGTCCCGAGTCGCACTGCCAACACCAACGACCTGCCGCCTGAGGCCCGCGGCATGCCGGCCGCCGCTCCGCTGGCGGAAGGACCGCTGCCCGCCGGCCATCCGTCCATCGAGGGCACGCCGCCACCATCCGGCATGGCCTCGACTCCCGTGCCCACCGCCACGGAACAGTCGCTGGTCTGGACCGCTCCCGCACCATGGACGCCGAAGCCGGGCTCCGCCATGCGCAAGGGCAGCTACGCCATCAGCGGGTCGGAGGGCGCGGGTGACCTGTCGATCACCGCTTTCCTCGGCGACGTCGGCGGCAACCTGGCCAACGTCAACCGCTGGCGCGGCCAGCTCCAGCTGCCACCGGTGACGGACCTCACGGGCGCCGTGCAGCCCCTCGAGGCCAACGGCCTCAACATGCTGGTCTTCGACGCGGCCAACGGCGGCGGCCGCATCCTCGGCGCGATCGTGCCGCGGCCCGGCGAGACCTGGTTCTTCAAGCTGACCGGGCCCGACGCGCTCGTGGCGCGCGAAAAACCGGCCTTCCTCGACTTTCTCAGGACGGTCAAAGCCCCCTAGCCTGCCATGCGCCCGCTCCTCAAGTTTTTCTTGCAGTTCTTCACGTCGCTCCGATTGACCGTGGTGCTGCTGATCCTGTCGATGATCCTGGTTTTCATCGCCACGCTCGACCAGGTGAACCTCGGCGTTTGGGCCGTGCAGCAGAAGTATTTCCGCTCGTTGTTCGTGATGGCCCGCCTGCCGGGCACCGATCTCGCGGTGCCGGTGTTTCCCGGAGCGTATCTGATCGGTGGACTGCTCTTGTTGAACCTTGCCGCCGCGCATGCCTACCGTTTCCGGCTCACGTGGACTAAATCCGGCCTCTGGCTGACCCACTTCGGCCTCATCCTGCTTCTGCTCGGCGAGCTCTTCACCGGACTCTGGCAGCAGGAAAGCCTGATGCGGATCGATCAGGAGGCGACGAAGTCCTACTCCGAAAGCTCCCTGCAGATGGAACTCGCGGTCAGCGACACCACCGATGCGAAGTTCGATGACGTCGTGGCAATCCCGCTGGCGGCGCTGGAAAAACCCGGCATCATCCAGCATCCGAAGCTGCCATTCACCATCCATCCCGTCCTCTTTTATCCCAACTCCACTTTGGTGATGCGGAGCCAGGTGCCCAACGCCGCGCCTTCGTCCGCCGACCAAGGTTTCGGCCCGCAGCTCGTGGCCATGGCCCAGCCCATCACCTACAAGCAGGATGAGCAGAACATGCCTACCGCTTTCGTCGAGCTCGCCGGGACGGGCGGACGGATCGGCACCTGGCTCGTTTCCACCCTTCTGACCGAGCCGCAGAGCTTCACCCTGCAGGGCCACACGTATGAACTCATGATGCGGCCGACGCGTTTCTACCACCCGTTCTCGATCACTCTGCTCAAGTTCTCGCACGACCGCTATCCCGGCACTGACATCCCCCGGAATTTCTCCAGCCGCATCCGCCTGCTGACTCCGGATGGCGGCGTGGACCGCGAGGTGCTCATCTACATGAACAACCCGCTGCGCTATGGCGGCCTTACGTTTTACCAGGCCGGTTTCGAGAAAAACGACCAGACCTCCATCCTCCAGGTCGTGCGCAACCCGAGCTGGTTGCTGCCCTATGTCTCGTGCGTGCTGATGGGCCTCGGCCTTGTGATCCAGTTCGGCATCCATCTGACCGGCTTCATCCGCAAGCGCACCGCCGCCACGGTCGCGACAGCCTGATGAAAAAATCACTCCCTTTCCTGATTCTTCTGCTCGGCGTCGTCTACCTCGTCTCGACGCTGGCCCCGCCCGCCAACAAGACCGAGTTCGACCTGGGCGGCTTCGCGCGGCTGCCCGTGCTGGTCGACGGTCGCATCAAGCCGCTCGACACCGTGGCCCGAACCTCCCTCCTCGTGCTGCAGGGCCGACAGCGGTTCGTCGCGCCCAACGGCGCGAGCCTCCAGCCCGTCGAGTGGCTGCTCGACGTGTTCTTCAATCCCGCCGTCGCCGACGACTACCAGCATTTTCTCATCGAGAATCCCGAGGTGCTCGCGCTTTTCAGCCGGGAACAGGGCAACCAGAAGCGTTTTTCGTTCAACGAACTCCGTGGCGGGCTGTCCGAGCTCGAGCGCCAGATGCGGTTGGCCGATCCGGTCGACGAGTCGGTGCGCACCCCGTTCCAGCGGGAGGTCGCGAAGCTTTACCAGCGCGTCGTGCTCTACCAGCGCCTCCAGGCGAGCGTGAATCTCGCGGACAGTCCTGATTTCTTCGCCGACCTGCAGCGCTTTCAGAACCAGCTGCCGGCGGGGATTGCCGCCGTCCGGGCCAAGAAGGCGGGCCAGCCCTACAACGAGCAGGACTACAAGGCGGTCATGGATTTCGCCTCCCGCTTCCAGTTCATGAGCGAGTCGGGTTACCTGCTCCTCATCCCGCCCCTAGGGGGCAACGCCGACATCAACGCCTGGCGGAAGCCCGGCGACGCGCTCATGGACTCTTTCCGGCGCGGCGAGGTTGACCTCGATGTCCTGGTCTACGCCGCGTTCGGCCGTGCCTGGCGGCTGAAGCAGCCGCGTGATTTCAACGACGGAGTGAAAGCCTACGGCACGCAGCTCGCCAGGCAGTTCACGCCGCAACTCCACAAATGCAACGCTGAAGCCATCTTCAACCAGGCGCAGCCGTTCTACTCCAGCATGGTGCTCTACGTGCTCGCCTTCCTGCTGGCGGTGATCTCGTGGCTTAAGTGGCCGGAGGTGCTGCAGCGCTCGGCCTTCTGGCTGCTGGGGCTGGCGTTTGTAGGCGCCACCGCCGGCATCATCACGCGCATGTGGCTGGAGGGCCGGCCGCCGGTGACCAACCTCTACTCGTCGGCGGTCTTCGTCGGCTGGGTGGCGGTGGCGCTGTGCCTCGTCCTCGATCGCCTCTATAAGAATGCCATCGGCACCGTTGCCGGCGGCATGATCGGCTTCGGCACGCTGCTCATCGCGCATCACCTCTCGCTGAGCGGCGACACGATGGAGATGATGCGCGCCGTGCTCGACTCCAACTTCTGGCTGGCGACGCACGTGGTCGTCATCACGATGGGCTACGGCTCCACGTTCCTCGCCGGCTTCCTCGCGATCATCTACATTTCCCGCGGCACACTGACGAAGTCGTTGACGAAGGAAACCGCCGACGCGCTCACCCGCATGGTCTATGGCATCGTGTGCTTCGCCACGCTGTTCAGCCTGGTCGGCACGGTGCTGGGCGGCATCTGGGCCGACCAGTCGTGGGGCCGCTTCTGGGGCTGGGACCCGAAGGAAAACGGCGCGCTCATCATTGTGCTCTGGAACGCGATCATCCTGCACTGCCGCTGGGGCGGCCTTGTGAAGCAGCGCGGCCTCATGATGCTCGCGGTGTTCGGCAACATCGTCACGAGCTGGAGCTGGTTCGGCGTCAACATGCTCGGCGTGGGCCTGCACTCCTATGGCTTCATGCAGGCCGCCTTCTACTGGCTGATCGCGTTTGTCGCCAGCCAGGTGCTCATCATCGGCCTCGCCGCGCTGCCGCGAGACCGGTGGCGGAGTTTCCAGACGCAGTCCGCCTGAAGCCGGCCCGCGGTTTCCGGTGGCGCTTCGCGCCGACACCCTGGGACGGCCCGGCGGTCCGTCCCTACCCTCCAGCTAGCAATTCCTCCGCGTGGGCGAGGGCGGACTTCGCGTTACGGTCGCCGAGCATGCGGGCCAGCTCGCTGAGGCGCGCCTTCCGGTTGCCGTGGATCGGTTCGATCGCCACGACAGCGCGGTCCTTCGTCTGGTCCTTCGTGACAACGAGGTGGTTCGCCGCGTGCGCCGCGACCTGCGGCAGGTGCGTGACGCACAGCACCTGGTGTTTTTGGGCGATGCCGGCCAGCTTCCCGCCCACGATGCTGCCGATCTCGCCGCCCACGTTGGAATCGACCTCGTCGAACACCAGCACAGGGATGTCGTCGAGGTCGGCGAGAATGGTCTTGAGCGCGAGCATCACGCGCGCGAGTTCGCCGCTGGAGGCGATGCGACTGAGCGGCAGCGGCGCCTCGCCGACGTTGGGTGAGAACAGGAATTCGCACGCGCAGTCGCCGGACGGTCCCAGTTCGGGCAGCGTCGCCAGCCGCACCTGAAACTCGGTTTTCTTGAAGCCGAGCTGTGCGATGGCCTTCGCGGCCGCCTTGG
>CAJAKX010000142.1 GCA_903940425.1 uncultured Opitutia bacterium
CGGATTTCCAGCACGGCGGCGTCGGCGGAAAACGTTTCGGAATCAATCTCGCCGAGATCCTCGCCGTCGAGCGTGTAGCCGTAGTCGGCGGCGAGTTCCTTCAGGTCGAGCCTGGTCATGCCGCGGGCAATCTCCTCGTCCGGATTGAAGCAGACGCGGATGACGCCGTGCGGGATTTCCGGATGCTGCAGGAGGTGGCGCCCGGCGCTCATGACGATGGCGACGCCGGCCTTGTCATCGGCGCCGAGCAGGGTGGTGCCGCTCGCAGTGACGAGGTCGTGCCCGATCTTTTCACGGAGATGCGGGATCGTGTCGACGGAAAGCTGCTGCGTGGGATCGTCCGGCAGCACGATCGGCTGGCCGTGGTACTGGCGGTGGACGATCGGCTTGGCCCCCCCGGGCAGTTCGGTGGCCGTGTCAACATGGGCAAACCAGGCGAGGCGGGGCACGCCGGCCTTGGGGGAGGTGGCCGGGATCGTGGCCAGCACATATCCATCGGTGGTCAGCCGGACGTCGGCGGCGCCGATTTCCTTCAACTCTTTTTCCAGCAGGCGAAGCAGATCCCACTGCCCCGGGGTGCTCGGGCAGGTGGACGAGTGCGGGTCGCTGCGGGTGTCGAGGCGGACGTAGCGGCAGAGGCGTTCGAGCAGGTCTTCGGCGTCGATGGAGTGATTCATGCGTCCCCACCATCACATGATCGTCGGCGCGGCGCAAAACAGAAAACTGATTTCGCGCCTACGCCTGCAATCGCGCGGCTCGTCCAAGGTCACGATGTTGCTTTCATTTCTTCGCAAACGGGATAGTTTCACCTGCAACGTGAACGTTTTAATGCTCTATCCGGAGTTCCCGGACACTTTCTGGAGTTTCAAGCATGCGCTGAAATTCATCCTCAAACGGTCCTCTCTGCCGCCGCTGGGACTGCTCACCGTGGCCGCGATGCTGCCGCGCCCGTGGGAGAAGCGGCTGGTGGACCTGAACGTGCGCAAGCTCAAGGACCGGGACCTGCAATGGGCCGACCTCGTGTTCATCAGTGCGATGATCGTGCAGCGGGAATCGGCGAAGGCGCTGATCGCGCGCTGCCGCGCGGCGGGCAAGACGATCGTGGCTGGCGGACCGTTGTTCACCACCGAGCATGAGCAGTTTTCCGGCGTCGACCACTTCGTGCTGAACGAAGCGGAGGTGACCCTGCCGGGATTCCTGCGCGACCTCGAGCAGGGGTGTGCGCGCCCCGTGTACGCCTCGGCGGAGCTTCCCGACATCCGCCAGACACCGGCGCCATTGTGGGAGCTGGCGGACCTGCGCCGCTATGCCTCGATGTGCGTCCAGTACTCGCGCGGCTGTCCGTTTGACTGCGAGTTTTGCAGCGTCACGGCGATGTTCGGGCATCGGCCGCGCGTAAAGACACCTGCCCAGATCATCGCCGAGCTGGACGGCCTCCACCGGCTTGGCTGGCGCGGCCCGGTGTTTTTCGTGGATGACAACCTGATCGGCAACAAGCGCGCGCTGAAGACCGAGCTGCTGCCGGCGTTGATCGAGTGGCAGAAGCAACGGCGGGGCGTTCCGCTCTACACCGAGGCCTCCATCAACCTCGCCGATGACGAGGAGCTGATGAAGCAGATGGCCGAGGCGGGCTTCGACATGGTGTTCATCGGCATTGAGACGCCCGACGAGGCCGGCCTCGCCGAGTGCAACAAGCGTCAGAACCAGGGGCGGGACCTGGTCGCCGACGTCAAACGCATGCAGCGCGCGGGCCTGCAGGTGCAGGGCGGATTCATCGTCGGGTTCGACAGCGACACGCCGACGATTTTCCGCCGGCAGGTGGAATTCATCCAGAAGAGCGGGATCGTCACCGCGATGGTCGGGTTGTTGCAGGCCGTGCCCGGCACGAAGCTGCATGAGCGACTGCAACAGCAGGGCCGGCTGCTGGGCCAGGGCACGGGGGACAACGCGGACGGCACGACGAACTTTGCCCCGTGCATGAAGATGGAGGCGCTGCGCGAGGGATATCGGAGCATTCTGAAGCACATCTATGCGCCGGGGCCGTACTATCAGCGCGTCCGCACCTTTCTGCGCGAGTACAAGCGCCCCAAGTTCTCCGTTTCGCTGGACTGGCGGCGGATGATGGCGTTCGCGCTTTCCAGCGTACGGCTGGGCGTCCTCGGCCGCGAGCGTTTCCAGTACTGGCGGCTGTTGATCTGGACGTTCTTCCACCGGCCCGCGCTGATGCCAATGGCGGTCACGCTTTCCATCTACGGCCATCACTTCCGCAAGTGCTGCGAGGCGATCGGGGTGTAGCCGCAGGCCGGGTCAGTCTGTTTTCACAGGAGGGCGCAGAGGTAGCGGAGGAAGGGCGCGTTATTCTCCGCGTTCTCTGCGATCTTCTGTAAGATCCTCTTCGTTTCAGGCGGCGGCCTCCCTCCGGATCGGGCCGGCGGACGCCTGCACCTGCAGGTGCGCGAAGCAGGCGTCGCGACGCTCCCGGGCCACGTCGAGCCGGGGCGTGCCGAGCGAACGGCGCACGCGCTCCTTGGTGAACGGCGTGGGATGCACCGTGTAGTGGAG
>CAJAKX010000143.1 GCA_903940425.1 uncultured Opitutia bacterium
GCCACGCGAGTTTCTCACCTACAACATGTCAACTATTAGTTGACATGTTCGCCCGCGTGGCGGTGAGCCGCTTGAGGGTGGTGTAAAGCTCTTCCAAGTGCGGCAGGGCGGCGCCGGCGGCCTGCGCGCGCCGCAGCGGCTCGCCCCAGATCGCCTCGACTTCGACTTCGCGGCCGGCGAGGTGGTCGATGAGGCTCGAGGGCTGGTAGGCCCCCATGCGCCGCGTGTGCTCGAATTGCTGTTCGATAAAATCCGCCGGGATCACATGCCCGAACCTGGCCGCGGCCGCGATGACCTCGTTGATCAGCGCCCTCGCCTCCTGCTCCCACCGGGGCGTCGCCAGAATCCGGTCGGTCGTCACGCCGCCGGCGGCGATGGTCAGGCCGTTGAAGGGAATGTTCCAAACCAGTTTCCGCCAGCGGGCCTCGGCCAGATCATCCACTGCCTCGCACTGCACGCCCGCGCGCCGGAAAAGCGCCACGAGCCGTCGCACGCGTTCACTCACCGGCCGTCCGAATTCGCCCATGGTCACATAGCCCGCGGTGTAGATGCGGATCTCGCCCGGCGCCTCCCGCACGGCGGCGATGAACGCCAGTCCGCCGACCACGCGCTCCGCGCCGAACAGCCGGGCAAGGAGTTCATCCGAGCCGAGTCCATTCTGCAGCGTAAGAATGAGGGTCTGCGGCCCAAGCAGCGGCGGCAGCAGCGTGGCGAGCAGATCGTTGGCCGTAGTCTTGAGCGTGATGATGGCCACGTCGACCGGGCCGATCTCGACGGTGGAGCCGTAAACCGCCGTGCGTGCCGGCGGCAGCGTCTGCACCCCGCCGGCGTCCCGCAGCACAATGCCGCGCGCGCGCATTTCCGCCAGACCGCTGCGCACGTAGAAATGCACGTCGGCGCCGGCCAGCGCCAGGCGCGCCCCATAGAACGTGCCGATCGTACCGGCGCCGACAATGGCGATTCTGGAAAACATCAACCGCGGATTACATAGATGTACCCGGAGGAGGAAAACCAAATCCGCGACCATCCGTGCCAGCCACGGGACAAATCCCTTCCGGACCGGCGGCCTATTTCGCCGCGAGCTGCTTGAGAATCTGCTCGGTGAGCCGCTGCACGAGCGCCTCGATCTGCGGATCCGGCGGTGCGCCGCCCGCGCCTTCGCCTTCGGCACGCGGCGAGACCTGGCAGACAACCCCGGGACGGAACTCGCCGTTGTCGCACAGCTCGCACTCCTTCAGCCCTTCGCGCCGGTCCTGCATGCCGAGGCTTTTGCGCAGGGTGATGAGGTCCTTCAGTTTCTCGCCGCCGATGGAGCGAAGGCTGCCGCCGTTGAGCTGCGAAGCGACCCAGATCACCTGGCAGTAGGAGTCGGTGTTCTCCATCTTCCAGTAGGCGTCCTCGACATCCTTGCCCCAGACGATGACACCGTGGTTCTCCATGATGACGGAATAATGGTCGACGGCGACCCGGGCGACCTCCTCGGCGACCGCCGGCGTGCCGGGGGTCTCGTATTTGGCGTAGCCGATCTCGCCCAGAAAAACCTCCGCCTCCGGGATCATGCACGTGGGCGGGACAACGCCGGCCACGGCGAAGGCGGTGGCGTGCGGCGGATGGGCGTGCACGCAGGCCTTGGCCTTGGGCTGGGCCTTCATGATGGCGAGGTGCGTCCTGGCCTCGCTGGTGCGCTTGCGGGTGCCGGCGAGTTGATTGCCGTCCAGATCGATGAGGCACATCTCCTCGGGCGTCATGAAACCCTTGGAGATGAGTGTCGGGGTGCACAGGACGAGGTTGTCACCGACGCGGACGGTGACGTTGCCACCGTTGCCGTCGACGTAGTTCTTGGCCCAGATGCGGCGGCCGATGTCACAGATCCGCTGCTTGAGTGCTTGAATGGCGGGTGAATTGAAGAATCGTTCGATCTCGGCGGATGTCTTCGGATCGCTGCCGGGCGTCCATTTGAACTCATAATCGGGCACGAGGGGCTCCTTCTTCATGGCCGGGGCGGGAGCGGTCCGGGTGCCGGGCTGGCCGCCGAGTTTGACGCGGCCGTGCAGTAGGTCGCGCGCGGAGGGCGTGAGAATGGCGTCGGCGGGTGCGGACTCGCCCTTGCGAAGGAGTTCCTCGGCTTCCCGGGCCGTGATGACTTTGCGCATGGTGAAAATGAATCAGACGGGTGGAGTGTAGAAAATCCGGTCGACGATGGTGGCGTTGTAGGCGTCGACCGGCGTAGACTGTTCGAACGGCACCGCCGCCTCGGAACCCTCGGTGAAACCCACGATGTGTCCCACGCCCGCGCCCAGGTTGTCGTAAATGACCAAGCTGTTGCCCTTGGCGAGGGGGGCCATCGCCGCGCCCTTGAACTGTTCCTTCGACAGGGGCTGTACGAGCAGGAAGCGGCCGCCCTTGTAGGCGGGATCCTGTTTCGAAAGCGTGACTCTGCCGATGACGTAACCGAGGCGCATGGGGGCGGGTTCCGGGCTGGGGGGTTACGTGGCCGGGGCGGGTTGCCCCTCGTCGGCGATGCCGATGATCAGGTTGCGCAGCGGCGATTTTGGATCCTTCACGTAGTCGCGGGTGGCGGAGCCGTCGGTCGAGAGGATGACGCGCTGGTGCAGGCCCGCCCCGTGCGGATCGACGGCCAGGATGGGGGTGCCTTCGTCGTGTCCTTGCGCGTCGAGCGGCTGGCAGACGATCGTGCGGCAGCCGTGCAGGCTCGGGTGGCAGACCGTGGAAACGATGACTCCATCGACGCGGGCAAGGATCATGGCGGTCAGTAGATGCGGAGGTTGTCGACCATCACGCAGCGGCGCGTGCGGGTGAAGGTGCGCGGGTTGGTGATCCCCTCGCCCGTGGTGGTGGCGATCGAGTAGCTCAGGTAGCCCTCGCCGCCGAGGCCGAGGCCGGCCAAGCTCGGGCCGTTCTTGACGAACAGCGTGGTGTCGAGTGCGCGGGCCATCTGCGTCATGTGGTCCACGTTGAGCGAGTGGATAATGGCGGAATGCTTGTAGCCGTGCTCGGAGCGGAGGGCGTAGTCGATGCCCTGCCCGACGCTCTTCACCCACACCACGGGCAGCATGGGCATCATCTGCTCCTCCATCACAAACGGATGCTCGAGATTGGTCTCGGCAAAAAGCATCGGCGTGCCGGCGGGCACATTGGTGCCGGCCTCCCGGGCGAGGA
>CAJAKX010000144.1 GCA_903940425.1 uncultured Opitutia bacterium
CCTGCAGGCCGTGGATCCCAACGCCACGGACGAGGAGGAGATGGATCCGCGCTGGGAGCTCGTGCACCAGCTCATCCAGTACCGGAAATTCAAGGAGGCCGCCACCAGGCTCGGCGCGCTGGCTGTCGAGCAGCAGGACATGATCGCCCGTTACGTCTCGGCCCTTTCCGCCCGCAGCGACCGGCCCCTCAAGAACACCGACCGCATCGAGCTCTGGAATGCCTTCAACGTCGTGCTGCGCCGGCTGGCCGAAAAAGTCATCGTCGGTGAAATTCATGATGAACAGATGACCGTCGCCGACCAGATGGAGATGCTCCTCGCCCGCCTCCAGACCCAGCCGCGGTTCGTGTTCTCGCAACTCTTCCCCACGACCGTCAGCCTGCGCACGCTCATCGCCACCTTTCTGGCGGTGCTGGAACTCACCCGCCTCAAGCGTCTGCGCATCCGGCAGGACGAGGCGTTTGCCGACATTCTCTGCGAGGCGGCAAACGAGAACGCACTTGAAACACCGGATACGCCGAGCACTGTGACGGTGTGAAACCGGTGCGAAAACGAAGGAAGAAAGCCCACGCGGCGCTGCTCGGCGTCGGCCTGGACAACGATGACGGCCACAAGCGCATCACGACCGGTGAGAAATTCCTCATCCTCGGTGGATCGGAGGAAACGCACGAGCGCATCACGGAGACCGTGGTGAAGACCTTCGAAGAACTGAGGCAGCGCGGCAAACCGCTCGAGGAGATTGAGACGAAGGAGCTTTCGGAAATCATCCATCGTTCGACGCCGCGCTGAATGATCGCCCCTCCCTTGACACTGCAACCGTTCCGCCAACCGTACCTGCCATGTCTGCAAACATCACTCATCTGACCTCCGCCAATTTCAAGGAAACGATCGGCGCCGCCCCCACGCCCGCGCTCGTGGATTTCTGGGCGCCCTGGTGCGGCCCCTGCAAAATGATCGCCCCCATCCTGGAAGAGCTGGCCACCGAGCTGGCCGGCAAGCTCACCATCTACAAGGTGAACGTCGACGACAACGGCGACATCGCCGCCCAGTACGGCATCCGCGCCATCCCGACGCTGCTGCTCTTCAAGGACGGCCAGCTCGCCGAACAGATCGTGGGCATGATGGACAAGGCCGCGCTCAAGACGAAGATCTCCGCCAAGCTCTGAACTGCGTTCCGACGCCCTTTCCCGCCGACCCACCGGACCACCCGGCGGGTTTTATTTTCCCAGCGCCAGGACCGCGGCGAGACTCAGGGCATAGACCGCCAGATAGGCCCCGCACTGGCCCAGCAGGGGAATCACGTCCGTGGCGCTCCCGGCGGCCCGTATCCGCTCGGGTACCATGGGCTGGGCGACGTGTTTGTCTTTGTTTTCTTCGGCCTCGTCGCGGTCGGCGTCACGTTCTTCGTGCAGGCGCGATGGGTAAGCGCCAACGTCGTGCTGGCCGCCGTGGCCATTGGCGCGCTGGCGACCAACATCCTCCTCGTAAACAATTATCGCGACGCGGACACCGATGCCAGGGCCGGCAAGCGGACCCTCGTGGTCCGGTGGGGGAAGCCGTTTGCCCGGGGGCAGTTTGGCGCGGCG
>CAJAKX010000145.1 GCA_903940425.1 uncultured Opitutia bacterium
AACCAAAAAATATGGCAGCAAAACAATTACTGTTTGATGAGGCGGCGCGCCAGGCGATCCTGCGCGGCGTCCAGAAGCTCTCCAAGGCGGTCGTCGCCACGCTCGGTCCCAAGGGCCGCAACGTCGTCATCGACAAGAAATACGGCTCCCCCACCGTCACCAAGGACGGCGTGACCGTCGCCAAGGAGATCGAGCTCCCTGATCCCTATGAAAACATGGGCGCCCAGATGGTGAAGGAGGTCGCCACCAAGACCTCTGACGCCGCGGGCGACGGCACCACCACCGCCACCCTGCTCGCCGAGAGCATCTACCGCGAAGGCCTGAAGAACGTCACCGCTGGCTCCAACCCGATCTACCTCAAGCGCGGCATCGACCGCGCCGTCGAGACCGTCGTTGCCGAGCTCGCCCGGATCTCCAAGAAGGTCAATGACCGCGAGGAGATCCGCCAGGTTGCCACCGTCTCGGCCAACTGGGACGAGACCATCGGCAACATCATCGCCGACGCCATGGACAAGGTGGGCAAGGACGGCACCATTACGGTCGAAGAAGCCAAGTCCATCGAGACCACGCTCGAGGTCGTCGAGGGCATGCAGTTCGACAAGGGTTACCTCTCGCCCTATTTCACCACCAACGTCGAGGCGATGGAGGCCGTGCTCGAGGACGCCTATGTGCTGATCCACGAGAAGAAGATCACGAGTTTGCAGGACCTGCTCCCGCTGCTCCAGACGGTCGCCAAGAGCGGCAAACCCCTCCTGGTCATCGCCGAGGAAGTCGAGGGCGAGGCGCTCGCCGCGCTCGTCGTCAATAAGATCCGCGGCGTGCTCAACGTCTGCGCCGTCAAGGCCCCCGGCTTTGGCGACCGGCGCAAGTCCATGCTCGAGGACATCGCGATCCTCACGGGCGGCCGCTGTCTCACCGAGGACCTCGGCATCAAGCTTGAGAACGTCACGATCAGTGACCTGGGCAAGGCCAAGCGCATCACCATCGACAAGGAGAACACCACCATCGTCGAGGGCGGCGGCAAGTCGTCCGACATCCAGGGTCGCGTCAAGCAGATCCGCCGTCAGATCGACGAGACCACCTCCGACTATGACCGCGAGAAGCTGCAGGAGCGCCTGGCCAAGCTCGCCGGCGGTGTCGCCGTCATCAATGTCGGCGCTTCGACCGAGACCGAGATGAAGGAGAAGAAGGCCCGCGTCGAGGACGCCCTCCATGCCACGCGCGCCGCGGTCGAGGAAGGCATCGTCGCCGGCGGCGGCGTCGCACTGCTCCGCTGCACCAAGGTCATCGACAGCCTCCAGCTTGAAGGTGACGAGAAGATTGGTTCGCAGATCGTCCGTCGCGCCATCGAGTATCCCATCCGCATGCTCTGCGCCAATGCCGGCGTCGAACCCGGCGTGGTGACCCAGAAGGTGGTCGAGAACAAGGGCAACTTCGGCTACAACGTCGCCACGGGCGAATACGAGGACCTCGTCAAGGCCGGGGTGGTCGACCCGACCAAGGTCACCCGCACCGCGCTGCAGAACGCGGCGTCGATCGCCGGTCTGCTGCTCACCACCGAGGCCATGATCACCGAGATTCCGGAGAAGAAGGACGCTCCGGCGATGCCTCCTGGCGGCGGCGGCATGGGCGGCATGGACTACTGAGTCCGCACCGCATCAACTTCAAGGCGCTCCGGAAACGGAGCGCCTTTTTTTGTCAACAAGAGGCCGAAACCCTACGGAACTGTACGGGCAGCCAACACTCGGTATGCATCTAATGCCGTGGCACGTTAGAACGGTCAAGAAACGGCTCGATCAGATTAATTTAGCAGGCGTTGAACCGGCATGGCGAATGGGATCGCACGTGGCGCGAAACGGGCCTTGCGTGGGGTGGGGCAGGTAGTCCGTCGGCCTGAAATTCAGCACGATCAGAGTCGACCCCGGGATCATGAGCGGGGCGCCGTGCGCACTTCGCCAAGGATGTCATCTAATAGATGACAAAGCCCGCTGGGGACCGGTAGGATTGACGAGCGGGACAGCCGGGAATTTGTAACGTAATACGTTACAAGTTTTCTGAGGTAGGCGGGTGACCCAAACGGGTCGCGTCTAAACTTTGCCGGGACCCGCGTCCCCGTGCAGACGCTGTTCGCTTACCTGAACGGCGGTCATCCCATCGCGGATTTTCCGACGGTCTTTGAATCGCAGGTGCATCAACTGCTCGCGGTGCCGCGGGAGCGGTTCTCCCGGACGATGGGGAATGCCCTCCGGGCAGACTCCCACAGGATTGACTCGTACGGCATATCGGCTTTATTGCGACGATATGACGACGCTCTCTCCCACCAAGGCCCGGGCCAACCTCACCCACTGGCTCAAGCGCGCTGCCGCCGGCGAGGACGTCGGCATCCTCTGCGGCGACAAAGTCATCGCCCTGCGGCCGGTGCAGGTGTTCTCCGCGGATTCCGACTACGCCAAACACGAGTACGGCGTCACCGACATCGAGCTTGATGCGTTCGTGAAGCGGATGGATGCCGAGCTGGAGCGCGACCGTAAAGCCGGGCGCCTGCGCCGCTACAAGGGCAATCTGAATGCCACCCTGCGCGATTGAGTTTTTCGACCGTTTTGCCGCGGAGGCACGCGCCTTGCCGCCCGACCGGAGGCGCGAACTCGACGACGCACTGCGACGCCTGTCGGAGACCTTCGGACAACCTCATTTGCACAGTGGATTGGGCATTCGCCGATTGAAACGCGATTACTTTGAATGCCGGATGGGTCGCGACCTGCGCAGCGCTTTCAAGCTGCAGGGCCGCACGCTTTTCATGGCGCGCATCGGCAGCCACGACGACGTGCGCCGCTTCCTCAAGCACCAGTAGGCGGAACAGTTTCCCGGATTCCTTGCAGCTTGACGCTCTCCAGAATCCTATTTCGCGGAGCCTGCCGTGGCCTGCTGGGCCGCGGCGTATTTTTTTGTCTGATAGTCGATCACCAGCAAGGCGCCGGCACCCTGTTTTTTGATCACCGCCTTGATCAGGCTGAGGTGCGGATGCAGGATCCAGCAGGACTGCGCACCCAGGTTGTTGGGTTCATCCATCAATTGGAGATACTGGATGTAATGCTGTTTCCACTCGGCCTCATCGCCCGCGACATAGACCGTCAGGTCGGCGGTATCCAGGTCCCCGAGGCGCTGCACCACCTTGTATTTTGATTTCAAACTCTCGTAGGTGCTGTCGAAGAGCTCCCGCCAGCCGATGGCGGTGTGCGCTGCCTTGAAAAACTGGATCCGGACAATGGTGCCGGAGGCATCAACCGTCACCTCCGCCCGGTCAAATCCGTCTTTTCTGTCCGGAACTGTGTGCACGGTCCAGTTGCCGTCCTGGCGGCTTCCCTGGATGGGCAGGCCCGGGTCCAGCCGGCCTTCCGGTTCAAGGCCGTAGACGTTGTTGTCCGTGATGGTGTATTTGGGGACCTCCGCCGCGGCGAGGGCGGCATAATCCTTCACCGGGGGCGAAAAGGAGGTGGTCTGGCACGAGCAGAGCGACAAGACCAAGGCAGCTAGCGTAATCCGCTTCATGGGCTGAAGATGGGGCAGGAAACAGACGCTAGCAAGTTTGAGATGAGGCTGGGGTGTGGTATCTTCATTTGCACCGGAGGCTCCCTCACCAGTTGCGCGATTCCTCTCCATCATGATCAGGTGCATTTTGGTTTGGCATCCCCAGGCCGGGGTCGGCATAAGTCGGGGAACGATTTTTCATGAACCTTGTTGAGCAAGTCAGACGGGCCGGGGTGGTGGGCGCGGGCGGCGGCGGATTCCCCACGCATGTCAAGCTGGCGGCCAAGGCGGACACGGTCATTGCCAACGGCGCCGAGTGCGAGCCGCTCCTGCACAAGGACGCCGTCGTGATGGAGCATCAGGCCGCGCAGATCGTGCGGGGCATGCTGCTCGCCATGGAGGCCGTCGGCGCGCGCGCCGGCATCGTGGGCATCAAGGCGAAGAACCAGCACGCGGTCGCCATCGTCGAGGCCGCCTGCCGGGGCACCGCCGTGCGGGTGCATCTGCTCGGCGACTATTACCCCGCCGGCGATGAGTATGACCTCGTGCACGAGACCACGGGCCGGCTCATCCCGCCGGGCGGCATCCCCCTCCAGATCGGCGCGGTCGTGTGCAATGTCGAGACGTTCGTCAATATTGCCGCCGCCGCCGAGGGCCGGCCGGTCACGCACAAGACGCTCACCATCGCGGGCGCCGTCCGCGAGCCCCGGACGCTCACGGTCCCGATTGGCACGAGTTTTCGCGAATGCATCGCGGCCGCCGGCGGCGCCACCACGTCCGATCCCGTGCTGTGCATCGGCGGCCTGATGATGGGCGAGACCACGGACAATCTGGACCGGTCCGTCGTCAAGACGACGACCGGGGCCGTCGTGCTGCCGCGCGACCATCACATCATCGAGCGCAAGCTCAAGCCCCCGCCGATCCAGAACGCCATCGGCAAGTCCGCCTGCGACCAGTGCCGCTATTGCACGGAGTACTGCCCGCGTTTCCTGCTTGGCTACGCGGTTGAGCCGCACCAGGTCATGCGCAGCCTCGCCTTCACGGCCACCGGCCAGGAGCATTGGAACCAGTGGGCCGCGCTCTGCTGTTCCTGCGGCCTGTGCACGCTCTACGCCTGTCCCGAGGAACTCTACCCGAAGGAGGCGTGCGACCAGTCCCGGGCCGAGATGCGCAAGGCCGACGTGAAATGGACCGGCGCCATGACGGTCAAGCCGCATCCCATGCGCGACGGCCGGCGCGTCCCGATCAAGACTCTGATGAAGAAGCTGCACATCCTGCAGTACGATCACGCCGCACCGCTGCAGGAGGGCGCGCTGGCGCCCCGCCGGGTGGTGCTGCCGCTGAAGCAGGGCGCCGGCTCGCCCAACCAGGCGCTGGTAAAACCCGGCGACCGCGTGGACGCGGGCCAGCCGCTGGGCAGGCTGCCCGAGAAGGTGCTGGGCGCCGTCATTCACGCCCCGTTCGCGGCCAGCGTGGCCGAGGTCACCGAAAACCACATTGTTCTAACCCGTCTCTGAGAAGCATCCCATGAGTGAAAAATCCGTCGGTATGATCGAACTTTCCAGTGTCGCGGCTGGCTTCCAGGTGGCCGACGCCATGCTCAAGGCCGGCAATGTCCGGCTGTATCTTTCGCGTTCCATCTGCTCCGGCAAATACATGGTGCTGATCGCGGGCGATGCGTCCGCCGTCGAAAGCGCGGTCGCGGCTGGCACCGAGGCCGCCAACGGCTGCCTGATCGACAGCTTCGTCGTCGCCAGCATCCATCCCGACGTGCTCACCGCCCTCGGCCGCACCTCGGTGGTGCCGCCCGACGGCGCGCTCGGCATCATCGAATCCTTCAACGTGGCCACCCTGCTGCAGGCCGCCGACGCCGCGGCCAAGCGCGCCACGGTGCAGCTCCTCGAGATCCGCCTCGCCATGGCGCTCGGGGGCAAGGCGTTTGTCACCATGACCGGTGACGTCGCCTCCGTGCAGGCCGCGGTGGCCGCGGGCCGGAAGATCATCGCCGATGCCGGCATGCTGGTGAACGCCGTGGTGATCTCCCGCCCGCACCCGGACGTATATCGGGAGATGGTGTGAGCCGCGGTTGAAAGCCGCGGGAAAAATCCGGGCGGCGGGCGCGCCCTAAGTTGTCTTGACCAGTTCCGGCCACAGCAACGCGCTCATCCGCTGGCCGGCGGCAAAACAGTCGAGATCGAACTTCTCGTTCGGTGAATGCGCGTTTGCATCCGGCAGGGCCAGCCCCAGCAGCAGGGTGTCGACGCCGAAGATTTTCTTGAAATCGTTGACGATGGGAATGGAGCCGCCTTCGCGCAGCAGCACCGGCTCGTGGTGAAACGCCGCCCGCAGGGCGCGCAGCGCCGCCCGGGCATGGGCGCCAGTGGGTTCGACGAGGTAGGGCAGGGAGCCGTGGCAGTCGCCGATCTCCATGCGCACGGCGGGCGGGCAGAGTCGCTTCAGCCAGGCGACCGTCGCCGGAATGATTTTTTCCGGCCGCTGGCCGGGCACGAGGCGCATCGTGATCTTCGCCCGCGCCCAGGCCGGCACGATGGTCTTGCCGCCTTCGCCCTGATAACCGCTGGTCAGCCCGTTGATTTCGAACGTGGGCCGGGCCATGGTGCGTTCATGGGAGCTGAAACCCGCCTCGCCGAAAAGCTCCGGCACGCCGAGAAACCGGCGGTAACTTTCCTCCGTGCCGGGCAGCCGCTTGAATTGCCTCCGTTCGAGCGTCGTGAGCGGTTCCACGTCGTCATAAAAACCCGGCACCGTGACGCGCCCCCGGGCGTCGCGCAGCTTCGCGAGCAGCTGGCAGAGCGCCATCGCCGGATTCTCGACCGAGCCGCCGAAGAGGCCCGAATGCAGGTCGCGGGCCGGTCCGCGCAAGGTGATTTCTAGCGCGATGATGCCCCGCAGCGCGTAGGTGAGCGCCGGCAGGTTTTTGGCGGGCATGCCGGTGTCGGACACCACCACGGCATCGCAGCGAAGTTCCCGGCGGTGGGCCCGCAGGAACGGCGGCAGGTTGCGGCTGCCAACCTCCTCCTCGCCCTCGAGCACGAACGTCAGATCGCAGGGCAGGGCGGTGCCGGTCTTGAAATAGGCTTCGACCGCCTTGAGATGGGCGAAATGCTGGCCCTTGTTGTCGGAGGAACCGCGGGCGATCAGCGTGCGCCCGCGGATGGTCGGTTCGAAGGGCGGCGACTCCCAGAGTTCGAACGGCTCCGGCGGTTGCACGTCGTAGTGGCCGTAAACCAGGAAATGCGGACGCCGCCCCGCCCGGCGGGGCGTGCGGGCGAGCACGACCGGATGGCCTGGCGTCGGGCACAATTCGGCCTTGAGTCCGATCTGCCGGCAATGCTGCGTGAGCCAGGCGGCGCAGGCGCGGAGGTCCCGCTTGTATTGCGGCTGCGCCGAAATGCTGGGAAAGCGGAGGAGTTCGCACAGCTCGCGAATGAAGCGGGGCTGGTTGGCTTTGAGATAATCGAGGACGGCGTGCATGGGAATTTCCGTCACGTTCTACGCTTCAAGGGGAGATGGCAAAACGAATAGCGCCGCCAGATTTTCCGCGGCAACCAGGCAGGCGGCGAAATTCCGGCGGAGCGGCGCGTTCGCGTCCGAATAAGGCTTGGCGACGGTGGATTCCGCGGTTCACCTGACAGGATGGAAGTCATCATCCTCGGCTCGGGCACCTCGCAGGGCGTGCCGATGATCGCCTGCCGCTGCCCCGTCTGCACCTCGGCCGACCCGCGCAACCGGCGCACGCGCTGCAGCATTCACGTCGTGATGGACGGACTGCATATCCAGGTCGACGCGGCGCAGGAGTTCCGCGAGCAGTGTCTGCGCAACGACGTTGAGCGGCTGGATCTCTTCATCCTCACCCACGGCCACGCCGATCACGTCGCGGGCATGGACGACCTGCGGCGCTTCTGCGACCTGCTCGGCGGCAGCGCGCTGACCATCTATTCGACCGACGAGGGCATGAGCCGCGTGATCGCGATGTATCCCTACGCGATCATGGAGCGGCCGGTGGTGCGCGGCTACCCGGCGTTCAAACTCCTGGAAATGCCGCCGGTGCTCGAACTGGAGCAGGGGACGATCCGTTCGACGCTGCTGCCGCACGGCGGGGTCAACGTGCTCGGACTGGTGTTTGAGGAGCGCTGCAGCGGCGCCAAGTTCGTCTATTACACGGATTGCAAGCGCGTGCCCGCCGAAGCGCGGGAACTCGCGAAGGGCGCCCACGCCATCGTGCTCGACGGGCTGCGCCCCGAACCGCATCCCACCCACCTGAACATCGCCGAGGCCATCGCGGTTGCCCGCGTCCTCGGTACACCGGTGACCTACCTCACGCACCTCACGCATGCGATCGACCACGGACCCTTTGAGGCCACGCTGCCGCCCGGCATCCGTCTGGCCTACGATGGGTTGAGGTTGACGCTCCCGCCGCGCTGACCGGCGGCACCGGTTCCGACGCATGGACGTCTCATCCCGCACTTTACCATGAAGAAGCTGCACCTCCTTCTCACCGTCATGTTGATCGCCCCCGCCATCGTCTTCGCGGAGCCGAAGAAGGATCGCCCCGATACCGACATCGAGAAGGCGATGGAAAAGATGGCCGGCACCTATCGCAAACTCCGCCGGCAGGTCACCGATCCCGCGCAGAACGCCGCCTCGCTTGAACTCGTCGTCGCGATCAAGGCGGACGCCACGGAGGCGCGGAAGTATCCGCCGCTCAAGGCGGCCGATCTGCCCGAGGCGGATCGCGCGGCATTCGTGGAGAACTTCCGGGAAAAGCTGGATGAATTTCTCGTCACCGCAGGCAGACTCGATGATGCCTTGAAGGCCGGCAACAACGAGGAGGCGGCAGGGCTGGTGGCCGAACTCGGCAAGATCCAGAAGGCCGACCACAAGGAATTCCGGCGGCCCGAGAAGGACGACAAGATGTGACTGCTTGTGTGCGGTAAGGCGGAGCCATGCAGTTGCCAACAGGTAGGAAGCGCGCTTGCGCGCGATGGAAGAACGTGAATCGCCCGCCAGCGGGCTTCCTACATAGATTCTTCGCTTCGCTCAGCATGACGAGGTGTATGGTCCGGTTCTCAACAGAGTAGTGCTGGTTTGGGCCTACCGCAGCCGGCGGATATGCGGTGCCCGCCAGAGCAGGATCAGGCCATAGGCCAGCGCGATGGTCCCTCCGAACGCGGCTCCGGCGGGAACGCCAAAGTTTTCCGCCACCGCTCCGGCGATGAGCGAGCCGATCGGGAAAAATCCCTGAAACACCATCATGTACACGCTCATCACCCGTCCCCGCAGACCGTCGGGGACGGTGGTCTGCACCAGCGTGTTGGCCGTCGCGTTCTGGGTCATGAAGCCCAGACCCGCCACGACCAGGAAGCCCATGGTCAGGTGAAATGACCGCGACAGCGATACGGCGATCACCATCGCCGGGAAGAGCAGGTTGCCCACGGTCAGCACCAGGCCCTTGTGCTGATAGTCGCCGAGCGAGGCGATCACGAGGGCGCCCGAGAGCGCGCCCACCCCGATGGCCGTGCTCATGAAGCCGTACCCGACCGTTCCCGCGTGGAGGACATCCTGGGCGAGCGCCGGCAGCAGCGCGGTGAAGCCCAGTGCAAACATGTTCGACACCGCCACGAGCGTGATCAGCGGCCGCACGGCCGGGTGATGCCAGATATAGCTCACGCCCTCCCGCATCTGCCGGAACGGAGACTCGGTCGAAGGCGCCCCGACGTACGGCTTAACATTCATCAGGAACAGCCCGGCAATCACGGCCAGAAAACTGACGCCGTTCAGCACGAAGCACCACGCCGTGCCGACCGCGGCCAGGGTCACGCCGGCCAGGGCGGGGCCGATGATCCGGGCCAAATTGAACATCGCCGAATTCAGCGCGATGGCGTTCATCAGTTCCTTCCGGCCCACCATCTCCACCACGAACGCCTGCCGCGTCGGCGCATCGAAGGCGTTCGCGGTACCCAGCATGAACGCCAGGATCGCGACATGCCACCACTGGATGGTGCCGAGAAACATGTCCGCCGCCAGAATGAAGGCGAGGGTCATCATGACCGTCTGGGTCATCATCAGCAGCCGGCGCTTGGGCATGCGATCGGCCACGACCCCGGCCCAGAGGGAAAAGGCCAGCACCGGCACGCCGAAGCAAAATGAGACCACGCCCAGCTTGAAGGGCGAGTTGGTGAGTTCATAGACCAGCCACGCCTGGGCGACGTTCTGCATCCAGGTGCCGATCAGCGATACCAGCTGGCCGAAGAAAAACAGCCGGTAGTTGCGATGCTGCAGGGCCGCAAACGTGCGCGACAACGCAAACCCGCGCTCCTGCCTGCCCTGGTCCGGCGCATCCGCGGCGGCGGGAGAAGAGTTCTGAGTCTGTGGAGCGTCATTCATGCGGCTGTCCGGCCGACCAGGCTGGAAACGGATATTCCCAACCGGGCAGGGCGACGCAGGCAAGACTGGTCGACAAGAGGCTCGGGCGGAAGACAGAGGCGGGGCCAATGCCCTCTTCGCAAGTGAGGCGTCCCCGGGCCAGCACAGCCTGATATTCCATCGATGGGATCACCAGGGAACCGGTGAGGATTTTCGCCCAAAAAAACGCTTGCCTAAAGTCTACTGAGTAAATCTAGATTAAATCGATAGACATTATGAAGCTCTCCAAAAAAGGCGAATACGCCCTCCGGGCGCTGATTGATCTGGGCATTGCCGCCGAGGTCGGCCGGTCGCTCGTGCAGGTCACGGAGCTCGCCGCCAGTGAGCGGCTGCCCGTCAAGTTTCTCGAGCAGATCATGCAGTTGCTCAAGGAGGCGGGGCTGGTCGAGAGCGAGCGCGGCAAGTATGGCGGCTATCGTCTTGCCCGGCCGGCCGGAAAGATCGCCGTCGGCCAGGTCGTGCGCTTCATCGACGGCCCGCTCGCTCCCATCGGATGTGTCAGCCAGACCGCCTACGAGAAATGTTCGTGCCCCGACGAGACGCACTGTGGCCTGCGCATGCTCATGCTCGACGTGCGCAACGCCATCACGAGCATCCTCGACCGTTACTCGCTGGCCGACGTGGTCGAGGTGACGCTCCGCAAGATGCGCCGCGACGGCGTGGCGCTGCCTTTCACCCAGTCTCTCCGCAATCCGCGTCCGGCGGGTGAACGCCGGAAACCTGGCCGGTTGGTGGGCACCTCCGCCCGCCTGCAGCCCGTCGAAGGCCTCATCAACAATCTCCTTGGGGACTACGCCATATGAGCACGATCCCATTCCCAGTCATCCGGACCGCGCTGGCGCTCGCGCTGCTGCCCGCCGGTCTGGTCGTTTTGCGCGCCGCCGATGACAGCGATGCGGAAATCAAGGCTCTCCGCGAGCAGATCCGGCTGCTCGACCAGCGGCTGCATCAACTTGAGCAGAAGCAGCAGCTCAAGGAGCAGGAGGCTGCTGCCGCGGCCAAGGCTGCGCCTAAAATTGCCATCTCCGACAAGGGCTTCACGTTCGCCTCGGGCGACGGGGCCAACTCCGTCCGTATCGGCGGCCTCGTGCAGCTCGATTCCCGCCTGTTCTTCGGCGACGGCGGCGGGGTCTACAATAATTCCTTTGTGCTGCGCCGCGCGCGTCTCATCTCCGAGGGCACGATCGGCAGGATCTACTCATTCCAGCTCGTTTCCGAGTTCGGCGGCACCAATGCGCCCAGCGTCCTCGATGCGAACCTGGGCGTCGCGCCAAGCAAGGCGGTGCAGTTCAAGATCGGCAAATTCAAGGCGCCCGTCGGCCTCGAATTGATCCAGTCCGATTCGGCGACCTTCTTCGCCGAGCGTTCCCTCGTCACGAACCTCGTGCCGAACCGCGATCTCGGCGTGCAGGTCGGCGGCAGCTTCGCGGACGGCGCCTTCACCTACGCCGCCGGGGTTTTCAACGGCGTGGCCGACGGCGCCAGCACGACCAACATCGACTTCGACAATGACAAGGACGTCGTCGCGCGGGTGTTCGCCCAGCCATTCAAAAATGCGAAGGACTCGACGTGGCAGGGCCTCAGCCTCGGTGTCGCCGCCAGCCTCGGCCGCGAGAAAGGCGCCGCCGCCGTCACGGCCGGCTACAAGACCGACGGGCAGCAGACGTTCTTCAAGTACAACAGCACGGTGGTTGCCGACGGACGCGTTTGGCGGGTTTCCCCCCAGGCCTACTATTACCGCGGTCCCTTTGGCGCGCTCGGCGAATACGTCGTTTCCACCGTCAACGCGCGGCCGGTTGCGACCGGCGCGAAGACCACGTTGCAGAACCGGGCCTGGCAGCTGGCCGCTGGTTTTGTGCTCACCGGCGAGGACGCCTCCTTCACCAGCGTCACGCCCCGGCAGCCGTTCAGCTGGGACGACGGCACATGGGGTGCGTGGCAGATCGTCGCGCGTTACGCGAACCTCAAGCTCGACAACAACGTCTTTCCGCTCTTCGCCTCCCCGGCCACCAACGCCGGCGAGGCCACGTCCGCCGGCATCGGGTTGAACTGGTTTCTCAGCAAGACGGTCCGCACCTCGCTGGATTATTTCCATACCCGCTTCAGCAACCCCGTCCCGGTGTCGTCCACCCAGATCCTTCGGCAGGATGAGCAGGCGCTCATCACGCGTTTCCAATTGTCCTTCTGACCCGGCCAACCGGAATTCCCCGCCCATGAAACTCCGCGCTTTCCTCCTGTTGCTGCTCTCCGCCGCCGCGGGGCACGCCGAAAAAATCGTGCTGCGGGTCGGCTACTTTCCCAACATCACCCACGCCCAGGGCGTGATCGGCAGCCAGACGACCCGCACGGGCCACGGCTGGTTCGAGCAGCGGCTCGGACCCGACGTGACGGTCCAGTGGTTCGCCTTCAACGCCGGCCCGAGCGCGATGGAGGCGATATTCGCCGGCTCCATCGATCTGACCTACGTCGGGCCGAACCCGGCGCTCAACGCCTACATCCGGTCGCGCGGCGACGAGATCCGCGTGCTGGCCGGCGCGGCCGAGGGCGGCGCGGCGCTCGTCGTGGCGGGCGACGGCCGCATCAAGGCGCCGGAGGACTTTCGCGGCAAACGGCTCGCCACGCCCCAGTTTGGCAACACGCAGGACGTGGCGGCGCGCGCCTGGCTGCGGAAACAGGGCTTCAAAATCACGCAGACCGGCGGCGACGTGTTCATCCTGCCCACGGCCAACCCCGACCAGCTCGCGCTGTTGAGCACCGGCAAGATCGACGCCGTCTGGACGGTCGAGCCGTGGGTGACGCGGCTCGAGCAGGAGGGCGGTGGCCGCGTGTTCCTGGAGCAGCGCGACGTCGTCACCACGCTGCTCGTCGCCAGCGTCCGGCTGCTGAAGGAGCATCCGGAACTCGCGCAGAAATTTCGCGCGGCGCACGTCGAGCTCACCGGGTGGATCAACACCCACGCAGACGAGGCGCGCGAACTCGTCCGGGCCGGTTTGAGCGCGGAGACCCGGCGCGAGATTTCCGCCGGGCTCGTCGCGGGCGCCTGGCCGCGGCTGCATTTCACCGCCGACCTCGCGCCGGCGCAAATCGAGGGACTGGTCGCCGATGCCCAGGGGGCCGGCTTCCTCCCTGACGCCATCCCGCTGGACCGCCTTTTCTCCGGAAAACCATGACCCTGCAGCAGGAACTCGCCGTCACGCCCAGCGCCAAGCTGGCCGTCAGGAACGTCTCGAAGACCTTCCGCACCGACCGCGGCAGCGTGCACGCGCTGGACCGCGTCACGCTGAATGTCAGCGACAGCGAGTTTGTCTGTCTGGTGGGTCCGAGCGGCTGCGGCAAGTCGACCCTGCTCAACATCATCGCGGGGCTCGAGACGCCCGACGAGGGCGAGGTCCTGACGGACGGCGAGCGGATCCGCGGCCCGGGGCGCGACCGCATGGTCATGTTCCAGGAGGCGGCGCTCTTCCCCTGGCTCGACGTGTTCGACAACGTGATGTTCGGGTTGCGGCTCAAGCCGGGCCTGACGAAAGCCGAGCGCGAGGAGGTGGCGCACTACTACCTGAAGCTCGTCGGTCTCGAGAGGTTCGCGCAGGCCAACATCCACGAACTGTCCGGCGGCATGAAACAGCGCGTGACGCTGGCCCGGGCGATGGCCCCCAATCCCCGGGTGCTCCTCATGGACGAGCCGTTCGCGTCGCTCGACGCCCTGACCCGCGAGCAGCTTTACGGCGACCTGCAGCGGATCTGGGAGGAGCGCCGGAAGACCATCGTTTTTGTCACCCACAACGTCCGCGAGGCGGCCTGCCTCGGCAACCGGGTGGCCCTGTTCTCGCCGCACCCCGGCCGCATCCGCGAGGAATTCAAGATCCCGCTGCCCCGGCCGCGCGACATTAACAGCGTCGATCTCGCGGAGCACGCCACGGAAATCATGCGCGCCCTCAAGGGGCATCTGCGCGCCACGGAGGTCCAGGAATGAAACGCATCGTCATCGCTCTGGTGTTTTTCGCCGTGCTGATCGCGGCGTGGCAGTTCGCTTTCAATGCCCGCATCTGGTCGCCGGTGCTGGTGCCGTCGCCAAAAGCAGTGGCGCTTTATCTCTGGGACAACACCTTCAACCCGTGGATCTTCGACTCGGAGGGCGGTGCGAAGCCGAACCCGAATCAGTGGCAGCTGTTTTTCGCCATCGGCATCACGTTGAAGCGGCTGCTGGCGGGGTATGCGATCGGCCTGGCCGTGGGCCTCCCGCTGGGGCTGCTCACCGCGCGCTTCCGGCCGGTGCGCGACACGCTGGGCGTGCTGGCGCTGGGCCTGCAGGGGCTGCCGAGCGTGTGCTGGGTGCCGCTCGCGCTGCTGTGGTTCGGCCAGACCGAGGGCGCGATGCTGTTCGTCGTCGTGATGGGGACTTTGTGGTCCGTGGTCCTTGCAACCGAGGCGGGCGTGCGTAACGTCAATCCCATCTATGTCCGGGCGGCACGCACCATGGGCTCGCGCTGGCTGCACATCTGGCTGAAGGTGATCATGCCGGCCTCGCTGCCATTCATCGTCAGCGGCATGAAGCAGGGTTGGGCCTTCGCCTGGCGCTCCCTCATGGCCGCCGAGATCTTCGTCTCCATCCTCACCGGCTTCGGCCTCGGCCAGATGCTGCACTATGGCCGCGAGCTCAACGCCATGGACCAGGTGATCGGCATCATGGTGGTCATCGTGCTGATCGGACTGCTCGCGGACAAGGTGCTCTTTTCCCCGTGGGAGAACTTCCTGCACCGGCGCTGGGGCACCTCCAAATGATCCCCGACCCAGTCTTCCTTTCCCCCTTTTTAACCCAACCCAACCTCAATCCCGAACCCTATGGCCAAGATATACGACACCATCGTTGACACGATCGGCAACACGCCGCTCGTCCGTCTTCACCGCACCGCCAAAGCCCATGGCGCCCTCGCCGACGTGCTGCTGAAGCTCGAGTTCTTCAACCCGCTCAGCAGCGTGAAGGACCGCATCGGCGCCGCCATGATCGACGACGCGCTCAAATCGGGCAAAATCAACAAGGACACGGTCCTCATCGAACCCACCAGCGGCAACACCGGCATCGCGCTGGCGTTCGTCGCCGCGGCGCGCGGCCTGCGGATCATCCTGACCATGCCCGAGACCATGAGCATGGAGCGCCGCAAGCTGCTCAAGATCCTCGGGGCGCGCCTCGTGCTCACCGAGGGTCCCAAAGGCATGAAGGGCGCCATCGCCAAGGCCGAGGAGCTGCAGAAGCAGATTCCCAACAGCGTCATCCTCCAGCAGTTCACCAACCCCTCCAACCCGGAGATCCACCGCAAGACCACGGCCGAGGAGATCTGGCGCGACACCGACGGCAAGGTCGACATCATCGTGTCGGGCGTCGGCACGGGCGGCACCATCACCGGGGTGGGCGAGGTGCTCAAGCCGCGCAAGCCCGGCCTGAAGATCGTGGCGGTGGAGCCCGACGCCTCGCCGATCCTCTCGGGCGGCCAGCCCGGCCCGCACAAGTTGCAGGGCCTCGGCGCCGGCTTCATCCCGCAGGTGCTCAACACCAAGATCTACGACGAGGTCATCCGCGTGAAGGAGGCCGACTCGGGCCCGATCTCGAAACAGGTCAACCAGCAGGACGGCATCCCGATCGGCATCTCGTCAGGGGCGGCCGTGTGGGCCGCGCTCCAGCTCGCCAAGCGCCCGGAGAACAAGGGCAAACAGATCGTCGTCATCATCCCCTCCAGCAGCGAGCGCTACCTGTCGACCTGGCTGTTCGCGGACGTCAACACGGAGAGCGACTCGATCGACGACCTCATCAAGAAGTAATCCCGCGGCCCGCGCCGCACAGGCCCCCTTCAAGGGCGGACGCCAGTCCGCCCTTTTTCATGTCCACAGCACGCGAGGTGATGCGACACTGCAGGCAGTGAAGGCCTTTTGCCCCGCAACCCTGCCTGCAAAGCGGCCGATAAAAACACAAAAAAACATGTCAACTAATAGTTGACATTCTCCTCGGGGTTTTGCGGGATCGAATGCGACGTAAGCCAGCAAGTCTGATAAAGCGCGTCCTCGATTAAAGACAGCTTTCCGCGGGAAATCTCAGCGTGCGGGTTTATTCGAGGCCTGGTACCAGCGGTAGAAGCTCACGCCAAAGGCGGTCATCGCCACGGCCAGATCGGAAGAGCACACG
>CAJAKX010000146.1 GCA_903940425.1 uncultured Opitutia bacterium
CAGATGCGGACCAGGCCGGCAAGCGAGCGCAACGCCGGTGCAGTCACATAGTCGCTGTCGTTCCAGATGAAGTCGCCCGAGAGCGCCGGCAGGTAGGCGAAGACCGTCGCGCAGAAAATCAGCACCCCAGGCACGATGGTCCTGAAGATGATGGACTGGGGGCTTGCCGTCCCGGAGGGGGATGCTTTCACCACTGGAAAACACGAACAAATCCTGCGGCGCGCCGCAACCGCCTAATCGAGGAAGGTGACCTTCGACCAGCATGGCGACCTGAAGAAGATCGACACGTTCTGCCATGAAAATGGCGCGCCCAGCAGGAGTCGAACCTGCAACCCCCAGATTCGTAGTCTGGTGCTCTATCCAGTTGAGCTATGGGTGCGCGAAGCGTGTCGAAACGCAGGTCGCGCACCGGCCGTGTGCAAGTCGCGGGACCGTCCGCAGTGCCTTTGGTTTGTGCCGAAGTCTCCACTGATCTTCCGTGTGCGGTAAACTACAAGACCATGAAGCATGCCCCCATGATGAGGGTCGGAATGGCGGCTCCGAGCAACAATCCCAGAGGAGACACGCCATCAGGGAAAAACCGCTGTAACAGAGATTGGCCCGCCGGATTGGGCGCGTTCGCAATCACGGTGAGGCCGCCTCCGGTCACCGCGCCCGCGACCACGGCATATTTGAGATTGTCACCGAAGCCATCGACCAACGTCGCGAGGTAGGTGATCGCCGCATTGTCATTGAATGCCGTGAGGATCGTCGCTCCGAAAAACAGCGGCCACTCCTTCAATCGTGTAAGCAGCGGCTCGATCCACCACCCTTGCAGGCCTCCATGCACGACCAAGCCCGCCAAGAAGAACCCCACCAACAAGGGAGGGCGTAGGTCGAGACGGCTTTGGTGGTGTCCGGTCGCTTGGGCGAACGCCAGAAAGAACAAAAATCCGGCGATGAACAGAGCTGGATAGTGGGCCATCAACACCGTCCAGAACATGAACCCAAGTTGCACGAGAGTGATCCAAAAGGGGATCGGCCGCGGATCGGCTCTGACTGGACTCATAGGCCCCGTTTCCGATGAACGCTTCACGTTGAGTGCGGCGAGTTCCCGGCGGAAGAGAACGTAATAGAGCAGCGTCGCCGTCACAATACCCACCATCGCGCGCCAGCCAAAATGGGTGAACATGAAGGCCATGTCCCATTGCCAGGGACCAGCGACCATGAGGACGGGCGGAGCCGCGAAATGAGTCAGCGTGCCACCCACGGAGATGTTTACGAACAGCAACCCCAGCGTGGCGTAGGCCAGCTTGGGCGAGGGGCACAGCACGTAAAACTGGCGCGCCAGCAGTAGCGCAGCAATGGTCATCGCGGCCGGTTCCGTGATGAGGGAGCCGAGCAGCGGTGCGAGGATGAGCACGGTCAACCACCACGCGGAAGCCGATTCTCGGCCGAGCGCCGCGACGCCCCGCAAACACCGCTCTGCGAAATTCAGAACCGGTCGGGTTGACGCGAGCGCCATGATCACCACGACGAACATCGGTTCGGTGAAATTCACCCGATGCCCCACGTAATCGATCGGCGTATGCCAGCCCTTCATCGCGCCAAGAACGAGCATCAGGACGAGCGCCCATATCCCGAAAACCGCTTCCACTTCTCCGAAAAAATGGAGGATCTGCCCCTTGAAGCTCACCTCTACGGAGGAGTCTTCTTCTCCTTCGGCAGTCGCAGGACGTTCCTGGATGCGTGCAGCGTGGGCCGCTTCCACTTCATGCGCCCAATGGCGGAACTTCGGAGCCAGGAAGGTGTGAATGATCGCGCAGAGGAAAATTAGGCTGGCAACGAGGTTGAAGGGCTCTTCGGCGACGCGTTGAGCCAACACTTGCCAGAGGCTCATGCCCGCATTCGTCGCGTAATCCGAAACGGGGCGGGGAAACGGATGGGATGCGCAGAGGGCCGGGGCGGCAGCGACCGTCAGCCCGGCAAGAACCGCGAGAGACCTCGCGAGAAAGGGCGAGCTCAATCGAATCCTTGCACGCATCGCATCACAAAATTATCCGAGTGAACCAAGGCAACACGTTTGCTCGGAGGAAGACGAAAACATAACCCCGTTCGGCGCGCAACCGTGGGCCACGATCCCGTGCAGCATCACTGTGACGCCGCACTCGGCTGCGGCGGTTTGGGCGCGGGAACGATGCCATCGGACGGGATGGGCTAGCCCGTGGGAAACCCAAGCGATTTGAGTTGCGCGAGAATGTCGCGGGTTGTGCCGACAAACGGCCCGAATTGAAGCTCCGCAGGATATCCGGCGACGTTGTGTCGAATCCGAATGCCCCGGAAAAACCACGGGTACATCCGCCCCCTTCCGATCCTCACCACGGCGTTCCGGGGAAGGTGGAAATCCCCGCGACGACCTTTGAGCCAAATCTCGTCGGCATTTGCGCACAGCACGGCGCCCGGCTCAGGGCCAGCAGTCGTTCCGACGCCGTCGCACATGTGCCCCTCCCAGCGCAGAGAATAGGTATTCGACAGGTTGGAGGAGCGGTCAGAACTTGGAGTTTGGGAGGCAATCATCGGTCATGGATGTCTCCCTTCTGCGGGCAGGATGGCCTCATCCGCAGTCTGAACCCCATCGCGAGAATCTGGGCCGAGACTGCCAACCAAGTCATCGCCCCCGTTGAAGGGCGTTTGGGAAACGGCGGCCCGACCGTTTCGATTGCCTCCGGGGACGTCTGCCCCCGAACCCACGCAGAATCAGGACCAAGTCGTTCCGGAATGCAAGCTCTTGCGACCGTCGGGCAGTTCTCTTGTCCTTAAAGGCTTCGGCTTCTTCCCATGGTCGGGAGGGCTGAAAAAGGGAGGGCCGAAAAAGGGTCAGGCCGCACATTTGGCCCTTCGCGGGGCGAGTGGAGCCGGCGGCGGGAAAGAAAATGGCGCGCCCAGCAGGAGTCGAACCTGCAACCCCCAGATTCGTAGTCTGGTGCTCTATCCAGTTGAGCTATGGGCGCGAAAAGAGGGGGAGAGAAGCAAGCTTTCACTGCGAACTGCAAGCGCGAAGTTGCCCCCGGCCGCCGCTCGCAGCCAAGGCTGGCAGTCGTTGGCGCCGCCGCGGGAATTCCATGCTTTCATCCGCCTTCGCCAGGGCTGCGGTGAGACATCAGCCGGCTTCCGGCAACCCCTGCGATGCATCCTGCACCTCCGCCCCGCCCGGACGCCAGTCGAGCAGCTCGAGCTGCAGCAGCTTGCGGTCGTTGTAAAAGTTCCAGGCCAGTTGCACGGCGAGGTCGACCGGGACGCCGACCGGAGGCAGCCGGTGCGCGAGTTTCCAGGCCACGCCGTAGACGCGCCGGCCGCGCTCATCCCCGAGCTGGAAGCGAAAATGCTGCTCCTTGAACACCTCCGGCCGCTGGAGAAACCGCGCGCCACGAATGCCAAAGACCGGTTCGGGATTGCCCTGGCCGAACGGATGCAGGGTGTCGAGTTCCTCCATGAGCGTGTCGCGCACCTGTTCGAGCGCGAGCCAGCAGGAGATTTCCAGGCCCGGCTCGGCCATCTGGCCGCGCTGCCAGGTGCTCACCGCCGCGGCAAAACGCTCGCGAAAGACCTCGAGATTCGCCCGGGGCAGCGAGACACCGACCGCCATCGGATGGCCGCCCCAACTGGAAAGGAGGTCGGCGCACGTGCCCAGCATCTCCACGAGGTTGAGGCCGTAGATGCTGCGGCCGGAGCCCTTGGCGAGGCCGTTCTCGTGGCCGAGCACGATGCACGGCCGGTGGTATTTGCGCGTCACGCGGCTGGCCACGATGCCGACCACGCCCGGATGCCATTCCTCGCTGAACAGCACGAGTCCGTGCGCCTCGCCATAAAGCTCCTCGACCATGCGTTCGGCGGCCTCGGTGATCTGCCGCTCGATCTCCTGGCGCTCGCGGTTGAAGCCGTCGAGCTGGCGGGCGGCGTCGACGCAAAACACCGCATCGTCGCTCAGCATGAGCTCGACGGACAGCGCGGCGTCGGCCAGGCGGCCGCTGGCGTTGATGCGCGGTCCGAGGCGGAAGGAAATATCATCCGGCTGGATCTCCTGCCCGAGCTTGAGGCCCGCCACGTCCATGAGGGCGCGCAGACCGCGGCGCTGCGTCTGCTGGAGGATGCGCAGGCCGTGGTGGGCGAGGATGCGGTTTTCGCCGACCAGCGGCACGAGATCGGCCACCGTGCCCATCGCCACCAGGTCGAGATACTCCTTCAGCTTGATGCGGAACGCCACCGGATGGTTCTCGGCGCGCAGCTGCTTGAGCAGGCCGTGGACGAGCTTGAACACCAGACCGACCGTGCAGAGGTTGCGCCAGGGGGTGTCCTCCGCGCCGCCGTGCACGTGCGGATTGATCAGAATGCCGCCGCCGAGCGGTTTTTCCTTCGAACGATGGTGGTCGATGACAATCGCGTCCACCCCCTGCGCCTGCAGATAGGCGAGCTCGTCATGCGAATTGGTGCCGCAGTCCAGCGCGATGAAGAGATCCGGCCGGCCGGCCTCCAGCGCGCGGTCAATGGCCCCGCGGCTCAGCCCGTAGCCCTCCTCGAGGCGCCGCGGCACCACGAAGCGCGGGTCGAGGCCGAAGCGCCGCAGCACGCTCACGAGAAACGCCGTGCTGCCCACGCCGTCGACGTCGTAGTCGCCCAGCACCACCAGCTTCTCGCGGCGCTCGATCGCCTGTTTGAGCCGCGTGACAGCGGCGCCCAGGTTGGTCAGCAGGAACGGGTCCTGCAGTTCGGCCAGCGCCGGATGCAAGAAACGGTTGGCGGCGTCGGTCTCGCGGAGGCCGTTGCGGAGCAGCAGCTCGGCGATCACGGGGCTCACGCCCAGCCGGCGGCTGAACTCCTCCACCTCGGCGGTGGCCAATGGCGTGTAGATCCAGCGCATGGCGGCTCGGGGGGATCGGCGGCCGACGGGCGGCGTTTCGGGGCGCGCGCCGGGCGCACGCCGATCAACCCAACGGGCTTATTGCGAGGCCTTGCTGGAGCCCGTCCATTCGTACTTCGGCGCGATGTCGTGGTGGGCCTCGACATGCTTCCGGTCGCCCTTGTGCCACCAGTAGAAGATCGGGCTGGCGATGTAGATCGAAGAGAACGTGCCGGTGATGATGCCGACGAGGAAGGTGAAGGCGAGGTCGTTGATCACGCCGCCACCGAAAAGATAAAGCGCCAGCGCCGCGAGAAAGGTCGTCAAGCTGGTGAGGATCGACCGGTTGAAGACCTTGTTGGTGGCCAGATTGATAATATCCCGCAGGTTGGCGGTGGGATTGGTCCTCAATTCCTCGCGAATCCGGTCGAACACCACGATCGTGTCGTTGATCGAGTAGCCCACGATCAGCAGAATCGCCCCCACCATCGACGCGTTGAATTGCCGTCCGGACAGCACGAAGATGCCAATCGTCATCAGCACGTCGTGAATGGTCGAGACCACCGCGCCGATGCCGTAGCCCATCTCGAAGCGGAAGGCCACGTAGAGCATGATGCCGATGATCGAGAGGCCGATCGCCATGAACGCATTCCATTGGATCTCCTTGCCGATGGCCGGCCCGATGGTGCTGGCTCCCGCGACGGTGAATTGCGCCTGCGGGAAAGCCTTGGTAAGCGCGGCGACGGCGGCTTCACCCCGGCCGGTCGCGGTCTGGATCTTGAGCACCTCGTGCCCACCCGAGAGGTCGCTCTGGTAGAGCGGGTTGGCTTCGCCCACCTTGGCCTGCTCCAGCGCGGCGCGGAGCTGGCCTGGCTCGACCCGTTGTTTGAACGTCAACGTCATGTCGTCGCCACCGGCAAAATCGATGCCGTAGATCGCGTGCCCCTTGATGCCGACGCCGACGACGCCGACCAGCACGATCAGCCACGATGCAATGAAGGCACGCTTGCCCCACGCAACGAAATCCATCTTCGGCGGCTTGAGGAAGCTCATCATCACAAACCGTTTCATCAGTCCGGATCCAATGGCCATCTCGAGCAGCATCCGGCTCACGACCAGGGCCGTGAACATGGTGGAGAAGATGCCGATCGTGAGCGTGATGCCGAAGCCCTTCACCGGGCCCGTGCCGAACACGATCATCAATCCGGAGGTGATGACCGTGGTCAGGTTCGCATCGACGATGGTCGTGAAGGCCTTCTCGTGGCCGGCGTGAAACGCCGCCGTGAGCGTCTTGCCCAGGGCCAGCTCCTCGCGCATGCGCTCGAAGATCAGGATGTGGGCGTCGACCGCCATGCCGATGGTCAGCACGATGCCGGCGATGCCGGGCATGGACATGGTCGCGCCCAGGCTCGCCAGCACGCCGAGAATCCCGAGCACGTTGACGCAGACGCTGATCATGGCGATCACTCCGCCCGCCGTGTAGTACATGATCATGAAACCGGCCACCAGCGCCGCGCCGATGATCGCGGCCTTGACGCCGCTGTCGATGGCGTCCTGCGCCAGCGACGGGCCGACTTCGTACTGTTCCTTGATGTCCAGCGGCAGGTCGAGGGGGTTGTTCAGGACGTTGGCGAGTTCGATGGCCTCGCGTTGCGTGAACGAGCCGGTGATCTCCGCGCTGCCGCTGGGGATCTCCTCGTGGACGGAAGGAGCCGAGTAGAGCTTGCCGTCGAGAATGATGGCCAGCTGACCCAGGCGGCCGGTGCGCTTGCCTTCGTCGGCAATGGTGCGGGTGACGTCCGCAAACTGCTTCGCGCCGGCTTTGGTGAAACGCAGCAGAATCTTGAACCGTCCGAACTCATCCATGGTCGCATAGGCGTCGCTCAGGGCCTCGCCGGTCATTTCGGGTATGCGCTTTACATAGAGCTCGTTGGTGCGGATCTCGCCGTTGCGCCCCTCCTGCTCCAAGAGCATCGGCTCATAGCCCGGGGGTGCGTCGTTGGGCGAAGTCGTTTCGGGAGTCAGGGTCGGATGGACGAGCCGGAAATCGAGGCGGGCGGGTTTCTTGAGGCTGGAGACAATCTCGGGGTTGTCCTTGGTGGAGACGCCGGGGAGCTGCACCTCGATGCGGTTGTTGCCGACGGGCCGGACGATCGGCTCCGCCACGCCCAGGCTGTTGATGCGCGTGGAGATGATTTCGATCGCCTTGCTGAGCTTCTGTTCGCTGTCCCGGGGCGAGGTGCTGGCGGCGGATCGCTCGGCCACCTCAAGGGTGAAGGCCACGCCGCCCTTGAGGTCGAGGCCGAGCTGGAGGCGGCCCTTGGAGCGCTTCAGCAGCTCGTCGAGCAGGATGTTGTTGCGCCGCTCGACGTTCTTGAGCGAAGCCTCGAGCTGGATATGCGGAAAGAAACGGGAGAGATCCAGTTTCTGCTCCCGGCCGATCTGCTTGAGCGCCATGAAGACGGACGGAGCCTGCTTTGAGGCGACGCGCCCGTCAGCCTGCTTCATCAAGGCGGCGAAATCGGCCGGATACGCCTTCGCCTCGGATTTGAAATACTGGTCAAACGGGCGGTCTTTGAAGGGCATCAGCTCCGCCACCGCCCAGATGATCACTGCGAAGGTGAGCAGCAGTTTCCAGAGGTTTTGTCTAAACATTGGGTGATTTGGTTAAATTCGGTTCAGGCGGGTGCGCGATGCCGCCTCACCCCGCACCTGCGCGCGACACCGCCGGGGCGGGCCGGGGGTTATTTCTTCTCGGCCGCCGCGGCGCCGGATTTCCGCACGACCGTATGAATGAATGATTTCTCGACCTCGACCTTGGTGGTGTCGCCGATGCGCACGATGAGCCGGTCGGGGCGCACGCTCGTGATTTCGCCGTAGATGCCGCCGGCCAGCAGCACCTCGTCGCCGGCGGACAGCGCACCGATCATCTTCTGCTGCTCCTTCTGCTTCTTGCGCTGCGGCGCGATCAGCAGAAACCACATGGCCGCGAGGAACAGGCCCCAAAAGAGAATCATCATCATGCCACCCTGGGCGGGGGCGGTCTGCTGGGCGAAAGGCAGGAGAACGGCGGGCGTGAGCATTTTAATCATTGCTTGTGCGGGTTTTTCGGAAAAGAAACGCGGATTAACTCCAGCCCCCCTCCAAAAAGCAAGCCAAGAGCTGGATAGTTTCCGCCTCCCTCTATCGCGTTGAAAAGCAAATCGTCATCCGCCTGGTCAGCCGCGCAGTCCGAGGAGCATTTCGGGTTCAAGCGGTGGGGTGCCGGCCACTTTACCGTCGACAGCGACGGCTACGTGCAGGTGCAGCCGCTCGCCGAAGGCCGCAGCATCCGCATCATGGACGTCGTCCACGAGGCGCTGGGCATGGGGCTGAAGGCGCCGATGGTCATCCGTTTCCAGGATCTGCTGCGCTACCGCGTCATCCAGCTCAACGAGGTTTTCAGCCGCGCCATCAAGGAGGAGGGCTACAAGGGCACCTACCGCGGCGTGTTCCCCATCAAGGTCAACCAGCTCCGCGAAGTCATCGAGGAGATCCTCGGCGCCGGCAAGGATTACAACCACGGCCTCGAGGCCGGCTCCAAGCCCGAGCTGATGATCGCGCTGGCCATGCACGAGAACAACCAGCGCATCATCATCTGCAACGGTTACAAGGACGACGACTACATCCGCCTCGCCCTCCTCGGCCGCAAGCTCGGCAAGCGGGTCGTCATCGTGGTCGAGCAGCTGTCCGAGCTCGACGAGATCATCCGCATCTCGGCCGAGACGGGGGTGAAACCCATGATCGGCCTCCGCGCGAAACTCCTGACCCGCGGCGAGGGCAAGTGGGCGCTCTCCACGGGCGACAACGCCAAGTTCGGCCTCAACACCGCGGAAATCCTCTTTGCCATCGAGAAGCTCCGGCAGGCCAAGCTCACCCAGTGCCTCCGCCTGGTGCACTTCCACATCGGCTCGCAGGTGCCGAACATCATCACCATCAAGAGCGCCGTCATCGAGGCCACCCGCTTCTACTGCCAGCTCGCCAAGATGGGCTTCCCCATGGGCTACCTCGACGTCGGCGGCGGCCTCGGCATCGACTACGACGGCTCGCGCACCAACTTCGAGTCGTCGATGAACTACTCGCTCGAGGAGTATGCGCGCGACGTGGTCTTCAACATCCGCGAGATCTGCCGCGGGGCCGGCGTGCCTGAGCCCGACATCATCAGCGAGAGCGGCCGCGCCGTCGTCGCCCAGCACTCGATGCTCGTCGTCGAGGTGTTCGAGCGCATCAACAAGCGCGAGTCGCTCGGCCAGCAGCACCAGCCGAAGGTCAAGCACAAGGTCGTCACCGACCTGGAGATTCTCCTGAAGAACAAGGCCCGGCTCGGCCGCCTCGAGCGCTACCACGACGCGATCCAGAAGAAGGAGGAGGCCATCTCACTCTTCAACCTCGGCTACCTCGACATCGAGAACCGCGCCGCGGCCGAGGCGATCTTCTGGCAGATCTGCGAGCAGATCGACAAGGAGGGCCCCCAGAAGGGTTACCAGACCGAGGAACTGCACGACCTGAAGAAGCACCTCGCCGACCAGTACGTCTGCAATTTCTCCGTGTTCCAGTCGCTGCTCGACCACTGGGCGCTCAAGCAGCTCTTCCCCATCGCCCCGCTGCACCGCCTCAAGGAAAAGCCCTCCGTCAACGCCATCCTCGTCGACATCACGTGCGACTCCGACGGCAAGATCGGCAGCTTCATCGACCTGCAGGACGTCAAGGAGTACATCACCCTCCACCCGCTCAACAGCCAGCCCTACTACCTCGGCATCTTCTTCACCGGCGCCTACCAGGACATCATGGGCGACCTGCACAACCTCTTCGGCCGGGTGAACGAGATCCACGTCTTCCTCGAGGAGGACGAGCCCAACGGCTTCTACATCGAGGAGGCCCTCGCCGGCAGCCGCGTGGCCGACGTCATCGAGGGCGTGCAGTACCAGCAGGAGGAACTCTGCCGCCGCATGAAGCAGCAGATCGACGCCGCCACGCGCAAGGACATGGTCAAGCCCCGCGAAGGCGTGCGCTGGCTCGAGTTCTACGAGTCGCAGATGCTCGCCAAGACCTACCTCAACATCGAGCCGAAGGCCGCCCGGACGAAGCGCCGGTGAGGCTTTTTCGATTCAAGATTGAAAAGGGAAGATTTAAGTCAGCTCTCAAGTCTTGCCTCTTCGATCTTGAATCGCTGAAGCGCTGCGCGCTTCAGCGCCACTCGTGGCGCGGATACTTGCGCGCGAGCTCGGCTTTAACCTTGGGATACATGTCGCGCCAGAAGGCGGTGAGGTCGTCCGTCACCTGGACGGGCCGGTGGTTGGGCGCGAGCACCTCGATCTTCACCGGCACGCGCCCCCGGCCGAGCGTAAATTTCCCTTCCACGCCATACAGCTCCTGGATGCGCGCCGAGAGCACCGGCGGACCGTCCTTGGAATAAGTCACCCGCGACCGCCGGCCGTTGGCCATCACCAGGCGCTCCGGCACATAATCGTCGAACACCGCCAGTTGTTCCTGGGTAAGCCAGTCGCGCAATACCGGCAGCACCGGCTTGTCCTTCAATTCGCGTGCCCCACAGGCGCCGTGGCAGATCTGCTCGATCAAGGTCAGGCGATCGGCATCGGTGATCGACGCCACCTCCAGCTCGGGAAACCATTTTGCGAGGCAGTTGACGCGTGTGATCCACTGCTCCACCGCCTCGGTCCACCCGGTGAGCACGATGCGGCCGGCCTGCACCTCCCTGGCGAGCAAGGCCGCGGCCTCGCCTTCTGGCGGCGTGTCCGCCGTGGGCTTGATCTCCAGCACGAGATCGCGGAAGTGCCGCTCCTTGCGGACCACGACCCGTCGCATCGATTCATCGTACACCACCCCGGTCGCATCGCGGTAGTCGTCGGGAAAAAGTTCCGGCAGCCACGCCTCCTCGATCGCGGTGGCCAGGCTCAGCAGCACCGTCACTTCGCCGCGCGCCTCGATCTCGTTGATCTCCACGGCCACGAACAGCGGCGCGTTCTGGATGCCGCTCTCGCGGGCGAGCTGTCCGCGCCGGCCGTTAACCATCTCGCAGCGCAGCGTGCCGGCATCGAGCCGCCGCGCCACGTGGTCGGAAAAACCCACCAGCACGCATTTGCGGACGGCTGTCGCGTCGACGCGGCGCTCGCTCATGTCGAGCCCCTCGCCGGCGGCGATTTCGAGGAACTGCTGAAACAGCGGTCCGACCTGCCGGGCAGCCTGCGCATGGATCCCGAGGCGGCGGCAGTCGTCGAGGGAGTAACTGGCGCGGTCCGCGTAGCGCCAGGCGCGCATGAGCAGGAAGAAATCCGACTCGTGCTCCTCGCCGAGAATTTCCTCGCGCCGCGCCTCCACCTCGCGGCCGGCGCCGCGCAGCAGAAAGCCGCGCCCCTGCGTCAGCGCGGCCATGAGCGCCACCGGCCGGACGCAGCCGAGGTCTTGGGCCGCGAGAAACATGCGCGCATAACGCGGATGCATCGGGAAGCGCAGCATCTTGCGTCCCAGTTCGGTGATCCGCGCATGGCTTGGAGCGGCGACGCCCTCGTCGCCGGGCCGACGCGACGAGAGCGTCGCATCCCCATGATCCACAGCGCCGAGATCCTCCAGGAGCTTTTCCGCGCGCTCGAGCGACTTTGGGTCCGGTTTCTCCAGCCAGGGAAAGCCGAAAATGTCGTCGATGCCCGCCGCCTTGAGCGTGAGCACCACCTCGGCGAGATCGAGCCGCTTCACTTCCGGCAATTCCTGCGCCGGCCGCCGGGCGTGCTCCCGCTCGGTCCATAGGCGCACACACACGCCGGGCGCGGTACGCCCGGCGCGTCCGGCGCGCTGATCGGCGGAGGCCGCGCTGATCTTCTCGATCAAAAGCGTGTTGATGCCGCGGTGCGGATCGTAGCGCGCCATGCGGGCGAGGCCGCTGTCGACGACGGCCGTCACGCCGTCGATGGTGAGCGATGTTTCCGCGACATTGGTCGAGACGATGATCTTGCGCGTGTCGTAGCGCGCCACGGCGCGGTCCTGCGCGTCAGGCGGCAGCTCGCCGTGCAGCGGCAGCGCGAGAAAATCGCGCAATGCCTTCTCGTTCTGCACCGCCTGCACCGTGCGGCTGATCTCGTAGGCGCCGGGCATGAAGACCAGCAGATCGCCCGGCGTCTGCGCCGCCACCCGCGCACACTCGCGCGCCGCCACCTCCCACACCGGCTCGCGGTCGAAGTCGACGGCCCTGGACAGGTACTCGACGCTGACCGGGAACATGCGCCCCTGCGAGGCGAGCACCTCGCAGGGCGCGAGGTAATCCCGGAGCCCACCGGCATCGAGCGTGGCCGACATGACGAGCAGCTTCAGGTCGGGCCGCGTGGTCTGCTGGATCTGCAGCGCCCGCGCGAGACTGATATCGCCGTAGAGATGGCGCTCATGAAACTCGTCGAAGACAAGCGCACTCACGCCGCGCAGCAGGTGATCGAACGACATCTGCCGCAGCAGGATGCCCTCGGTGACAAAGCGGATGCGCGTGGCGTCCGACACGCGCGATTCGAGCCGGATCTGGTACCCGACCGTCTGCCCCAGCGGCGCGCCGACCTCCTCGGCCACGCGTTTCGCCAGCAGCCGGGCCGCGAGCCGTCGCGGCTGCAGGACGATCACCTGCCCTTCGCCCAGCAGTCCGTGGCGGAGAAGCATTTGCGGCACTTGCGTCGACTTGCCTGAGCCGGTCGGGGCCTGGACAATGAGCCGGCCCCGCGTCCGCACACCGGCGACGATGGCGGCTTCAAGTTCGTAAATCGGCAGATCACAAGGAGACATGCGAAAGGAGGAAGGCAACGGCCGCTGGTCGCAGAAACGGGCACCACGCCGGTTTTCGCAAGTCGTGTCAAATCCGTTTCTTAACCGCGCGGGAACAACCGGTGCGCAAGATTACTGCCAAGTTATCCACGGCGCCGCTTGTTAATAACTTGTTCAAAACAAATTCGTGACAATGCGGCGATGCCGCCACACGTTGCGCCTGTTCTTTGATGGAACAGTCGCAGTGCCGCGGGCATGAAAAAACCGCGGAGAGCGCGACTGGGATAATCCCGGGCGACCGGGGAAAGGAAGCCTGAAGCTGGTTCAGTCTTCCCCTTCGACTGCGAGCAATCGCAGTCCGGCAGGCATATGTCACCAGCTCCTCTGGGCGGTGTCGTAACCGCTCAGTGATACGAACTAGGAGCTGTGCGGCAAGGCGCGATTAGAAACCGCGCCCGAGCCGAGTCAGGCGGACGGGGAGTTTCGATCCGTCCGTCCACGCAGTTTCCCCAGAGGGATATGGTTGCTACTGCGCAGACCAGCACGAAACAGCGTGTTCTGGCGAGACCACCTCGCCAAAAAGGCCCTGACCCGAAAGGGACGGGGCGCGCAAAGGGCACGAAGTTACGGGGAAGAACCGGGCCTGGCAAAGCTCGGAAAACTTCCTTCCGTGGGGCGGCGCGAAAAACCACGTCACCCAACTGCAAAGCGAAATGCAACCTGAGAGTTAAGAGGTCAGACCCGTAGCATGGGGCTAACGCCCGGCCAGAAGCCGGGGCCGACCCCATGGTAACGGTGCCGACGCGAGCGACGTAAGTTGCAGGCGTGTCTGCACCCCGTCTGGCGTGACTGCCGCTGGCAAGCGGTGGCCGAACCGGGCGTAGAGGCCTCACTCGATAGATTCCGGCTGGCAACGGCCGGGACGGTCCCGCCATGAGACTGAAACCTTCGCATGCCGCGAGGAGTGGCGTCGGGGAGCACACGGCCCGCGAAAGCGAGAGCGCC
>CAJAKX010000147.1 GCA_903940425.1 uncultured Opitutia bacterium
CTCGGCGCCAAGGTCGAGGCGTTCGATCCGCGGCCGGCGGTGCGCGAGCAGGTGAAGAGCCTCGGCGCCATGTTCGTGGAAATGGAGCTGCCGAAGGACGCTGAGACGGCCGGCGGCTACGCGAAGGAGCTTTCGCCCGAGTTCATCCAGAAGGAGATGGAGGCCATCGGCGCGCGCCTGCCGAAGGTCGACATCGTCATCTCCACCGCCCAGGTCTTCGGCAAGAAGGCGCCGCTGCTCGTCACCACGGACATGGTCGGCCGCATGCGGCCCGCCACCGTGTTCGTGGACCTCGCCGCCGAGCAGGGCGGCAACTGCGAGCTCACCCGGGCGGGTGAAACCGTCATGTACCACGGCGTCGCCATCATCGGCGCCGTCAACCTGCCCGCCACCGTGCCCGCCGACGCCAGCGCGCTCTACGCCCGCAACTGCTTCAACCTCTTCCACCACCTCTATCCCAAGCCCGAGGTCCAGCCCGATCCCGCGGACGAGATCGTCCAGGGCGCGTGCCTGACCCGCGGGGGCGAGGTGGTCAACGAAACCGTGCGCAAGTTTCTCAGCAACGCCCAAGGACGCCCATGACGCCTCTGCTCTTCGCCACCGCCGACGCGGCCCAGCACGTCACCCACACGCTGGCCCCGATGGATTTCAGCAGACTGATGTTCTACCTGTTCATCCTGGTACTGGCCGGCTTTCTCGGCTTTGAAGTCATCGGCCGCGTGTCGCCCACGCTGCACACGCCGCTGATGTCGGCCACGAATGCCATCTCGGGCATTTCACTGGTCGGCTCGCTGGTGGCCGCCAGCGGCCAGTACAGCCTGACCAGCTCCATCCTCGGCATGATCGCGGTCTGCGCCGCGAGCATCAACGTGGTCGGCGGCTTCCTGATCACCGACCGCATGCTGAAGATGTTCAAGAAAAAGGACCGGGGGGGGCGGAAATGAGCACCGACATCAACATCGTCATTTCCGAGTGGACCTATCTTGCGGCCGCGGTCCTGTTCGTGCTCGGCCTGCGGGCGCTCAGCTCGCCCGCCACCGCGCGCCGGGGCATGTTCATGGCCGAGATCGGCATGGCGCTGGCCGTCGTCGGCACGCTGCTCTACACGCAGATCCTCACGTGGACCTACATCCTCGTCGGCGCGGTCGTGGGCTCGGCGATCGGCACGCTCATGGCGGTCTTCATGCCGATGACCGCGATGCCACAACGCATCGCGCTCTCGCACTCGTTCGGCGCGCTGGCGGCCGTGCTCGTCGGCTGTTTCAAGTACCTCGAGTACGGCGGCGAGGGCCTTGGCCGGCTGCGCATGACGGCCCTCGGCTTCGAGGTGCTGTTCGGCGCGCTGACCGTCACCGGCTCGCTGATGGCCTTCGGCAAGCTGCAGGGGCTGATCCGGGGCGCCCCCATCACCCACCGGGGCCAGAACATCTTCAACGTCGCGCTGTTCTTCGCCACCATCGTCCTCTTCCTCTACCTGCTGTACGAGCCCAATGCCGTGTGGGTGTTCTATACGATGATGTCGCTCGGCTTCGTCGTCGGCGTGCTCCTCGTCATGCCGATCGGCGGCGCCGACATGCCGGTGGTCATCTCGCTGCTCAACTCCTACGCCGGCCTCGCCGCGGCCGCCACGGGCATCGCCATCGACAACAAGGTGCTCATCA
>CAJAKX010000148.1:0-10000 GCA_903940425.1 uncultured Opitutia bacterium
AGCCGGATGTGCTCCGTCGAGGACAGAGTCTTGATGCTGGCTTCGGTGTAGTTGTGATTGGCCATGGGGTCGGTGTGGTGAAAAACAGAGGGCGGGCGGCAGGCGGTGACAAGCGCAATCCGGTCCGCCCAGCAGGCAAAATCCGGTGCTGACGCCAGGATACCGTTGCTGCAATCTGGCCGCATGCAACCGACGTTCACCGGCATCCCGTTTTTCGTCTATCCGGTCCGTGACATGGCCCGGGCCCGGGCGTTCTATGGCGGCGTCCTGGGTCTCACCGAGGGCCATTTGTGGGAGGATAAATGGGTCGAGTATGATGTCGGCGGTTCCACCCTCGCGCTTTCCAGCATCATGCAGGGCGCGCAACCCGGCGCCGTCGCCTTGGAGACGGCGCAATCCGACGAAACCGTCGCCCACCTCAAGGCGCAGGGGGTGAAGTTCCCGCTGGAGCCGATCGACTCCGGCGTGTGCAAGTTCGCGCGCTTCGAGGATTCCGATGGCAACCATCTGGTGTTGCATAAGAAGCATCTCTCGCCGGCGTAGGAAGCCCTCTGCTGGCCAGCAGAGCGGGCGACGAATCGGTCGCAAGCGACCTTCCTACGAAATGAACCCGCGCCGGTCGGGAATACCGCACCCCGCCGGCCGGCGCTCCCATCTTCGTGCGCGGAGCAAAATGCTCCCGCCGTTTGTCATTCCTTCCTGCCCGGTTTCCCTTTGATCATGCGCCGTTCCACCGTCTTTTATTCCGCCCTCGCCGTCCTGGCTGCCCTTGCGGCCGGGATGTCCACGCGCGCCGGCGCCGCCGATTCCACCATGAAACCTTCCGATTCTCCAGCGGGCGCCGCCTGCGCGGTCACCGGCGAAAAATCCGCGTGCGGCCTGCCCTCCAACGTTGTCATCGACATGAGCCAGGCCAAGGTGAAGCACACCGATGCCGAGTGGCGCGCGCGGCTCACCCCCGGGCAATACCATGTCGCCCGCCAGCAAGGCACCGAGCCGGCCTTCCACAATGCCTATTGGGACAACCACGAGGACGGCGTCTATTTTTCCATATGCAGCGACACGCCGCTGTTCGACAGCCGGGACAAGTTCGACAGCGGCACGGGCTGGCCGAGCTTCACCAAACCGATCGAGCCGAAATTCATCACCGAGGACACGGATTCCAGTTATGGGATGGTCCGCACGGAGGTGCATTGCATGGTCGACGGCGCCCATCTCGGTCATGTGTTTAACGATGGCCCGGCCCCCACCGGTCTGCGCTACTGCATCAACTCCGCCTCGCTGCGCTTCATGCCGCGCAAGGAGTACGACGCGTGGGTTCTGAAAAACAGCGCGCTTGCCGCGAAATGACGGCCGGGTGGAAGGTCCCGCCCGGCAGGACCGGTCACGATGCCGGCGATGACCCACCCGCCGGTTGACGTGGTCGCCTCCTTCGCCGAGTTTAGCCGCATGGCTGACGTCACCCTCACCTACTATCTCGAAATCCTTTCCTCCTGGTGCCATTGGTCCGAACCGGCGTGGACCGAGCTCAAGGCGCGCTATGCCGGCCGCGTGCAGTTCGAGTGGAGGATCGCGCTCATGAATCCCGGAGACTTTCCGCTGTCGCGCGCGCAGTGCGACTGGTTCTACCGCCGCAGCGGCACGATCATGCGCTCGCCCTACATGCTCAACTCGGGCTGGCTCGAGCCCAGGCGCAAGGGCCGCTACCTCGCGCCCAATCTCGTGGCCGAGGCCGGTCGGGACTTCGGTTTCACGGACGACCGCCTGCGTCTCGCACTGACGCACGCCGGCACGCGCGAAGGCCGCAAAATCGGCGGCATGACCGAGGCGGTCGCGGTGGCGGCCGCGGCCACCGGCCTCGATCCGGCGAAACTCCGCGCCCGCGCCGAGTCTCCCGAAGTGAAGGCCCGCGTCGACGCCTCCACGGCCGAGTTTCACGCCCACCAGATCACGCAGCGCCCCGCGTTCGTGCTGACGGATGCGATCGGCGACAAGGCGGTGTTCTCCGGTCTCGTCCGCGCCGAGCCGCTGGCTGCGGCGATCGAGGCCATGCTCACCGACACCGCCGCCTACGCCGCCCACGCCGCCCACTTCGGCAAACCGCCGCCGGAATAGCGCACCCGTTGTCCATAGGCGCCTCTTCCGGGGAACCACGCCTCCGCGGCGCGCGGAAGGTTTGCTCGGTTGCGGGAACGGCAGCGACATGACTTGAACGCCACCGGCCGCGCCCTATCCTGTCTGGCAGCATGGAGCTCAAATGGCGGCTTTCGCAGGCCCGCGGCTATCTTGGCCTCGGCATGGTCGAGGAGGCCGGGGTCGAACTCGACCGCGTGCCCGCCGAGGCGGCGCAGCAAACCGAGGTGCTGGCGCTGCGCGCCCTCGTGCTGCAAGAGCAGGCGAAATGGCCGCCGCTGGTGGATGTCGCCCGCAAACTGGTGCTGCGCCAGCCCGCGGAAAGCGGCTGGTGGATCACCTGGGCCTACGCCACCCGGCGGAGCCGGTCGCTCAAGGCGGCAGAGGCGATTCTCCTCGAGGCGGAACGCACACATCCGCAGGAGGCCGCCATCCAGTTCAATCTTGGCTGCTACGCCTGTCAGCGCGGCGACCTCGTCGAGGCGCGCCGCCGGGTCAACCAAGCCATCGCGTTCGACAAGTCTTTCAAGAAGGCCGCGGCCGTCGATCCCGACCTCGCACCCCTGCGCGAAGCAGAAGGCGGTTCACGCCGGAGCGCCGAAGGCGCGGAGTGAGGGTCAACCTCCGTTGGCCCTGGCCAGCAACTCGAGCCAGCGTTTCCAGCCCTCGGCCATGGCCTGTTGGTTGGCTGGCAAAGCATTGTTCTCTTCGCCGGCGCGCATGAAGCCGTGGCCCGCACCTTCGTAGCTGACCGGCTCGTAGGTTTTGCCGGCCGCCTGCATGAGCTGCGTGGTCCCCGGGACGGTGGCACTGACCCGCGCGTCGTTGCCGCCGTAAAAACCATAGATCGGGCAGTTGATGCGGGCGATGTCCTCCGGCCGCTCCGGACCGGTGCCGTAAAATACAAACGCGGCCCGCAGGTGCGGATTATTGGTCGCATAACGGAACGCCTGGCTGCCGCCCCAGCAAAAGCCGCCCACCGAGACCCTGCCGTTGCAGGCGGACAGTCCGGGCACGTAGCCGGCCACCGCATTCAGGTCCGCAGTCACCTGGTCGGGAGACAGCGACATGACGGCCTTGGTCACGGCGTCGCGACCGCCAAATTCGCTGGTGCCGCCGCCGCCCGGCGCCATGCCGGAGAGCAGGTCGGGGGCGATGGCGATGTAACCATGCTCGGCCAGCTGGTCGGTCACGCTGCGCGCCCAGTCGCTCAAGCCGAAGATCTCGTGGATCACCACGACGGCCGGCGCCTTGTCCTTCACCTCGGGATAGGCGATGAAGCAGGCGATCTCACGGCTGCCGGATTTCACCTTCACCCACTCAAGATGGCGGGGGGAGTTTTCCAGACGCGACTTCACCGCCGGCTGGCCGAAGGCGACCGTGGCAGTGAGGAGGAAGAGCACAAGGGAGGTTTTCATGGAGCGGGATGATGATCTCACAAGGAACACAGACCGGGCGCATCTTCAAATCAGCCGACGCTTTCAGAGGGTGGAACCGCTTGTTCTCAAGCGGTTCGAGCGCGTTAGGGACTACCGAGGCCCCGCACCTGGGAGGCCGACACTCCGCCACGCGCTCCACCGCATAGGGCTCTCCTCGACTACGAACCGGGCTCAGCCGACCTTGGGCAGGTGCTGCAGGGCCTCGGCGATCTTCTCCTCGGGATGCTCGTAGTCCTCGAGCTTGCCGGCGAGATGGTCGTCATACGCCGACATGTCGAAGTGGCCGTGGCCGCTGTAACTAAAGACGATGCACTTGCCGTCGTCCTTGCGCGCCTCGTCGATCGCGGCCCGGATCGCGTGCGCCGTCTCGGGCGCCGGGATGAAGCCCTCGGTGCGCGCAAACTGCAGCGCACCTTCGAACACGGCGTTCTGCGTGTAGGCCTTCGCCTCGATGATCTTGAGATTGGCAAGGTGGGCGATGATCGGGGCGGTGCCGTGGTAGCGCAGGCCGCCGGCGTGAATGCCCTCCGGGACGAAGGTATGCCCGAGGGTGTACATCTTGACGATCGGCGCGAGCTTGGCGGTGTCGCCGTAATCGTACGCGTAGACCCCCTTGGTCAGTGACGGACAGGCGGAGGGTTCGACGGCGATGAGACGCAGATCGGAACGGCTCAGCTTGTCGGGCAGGAACGGCAGGCTGAACCCGCCGAAATTGCTGCCGCCGCCCACGCAGCCAATGAGCACGTCGGGCCTTTCGCCGATGAGCTCGAGCTGCCGCTTCGTCTCCAGGCCGATGACGCTCTGGTGCAGGATGACGTGGTTGAGCACGCTGCCGAGGGAGTACTTGGCGTCGTCGTGTGTGGCGGCGTCCTCCACGGCCTCGGAAATGGCGATGCCGAGGCTGCCGGGCGACTTGGGATCGGCGGCCAGGACGGCGCGGCCGGCCTTGGTGTGCCGGGAGGGCGAGGCGTAGACCTTGCCGCCCCAGATGTGCATGAGCGAGCGGCGGTAGGGCTTCTGGCGATAGCTCGACTTCACCATGTAGATGGTGCACTCGAGGCCGAAGACCTGGGTGGCAAAGGCGAGGGCGGAGCCCCACTGGCCGGCGCCGGTCTCGGTGCAAAGGCGGCGCACCCCGGCGAGCTTGTTGTAATAAGCCTGGGCGAGAGCGGTGTTGAGCTTGTGGCTGCCGGCGGGGCTCACACTTTCGTTCTTGAAATAAATCCGGCAGGAAGTCTTCAGCGCCTTCTCGAGGCGCACGGCGCGGATCAGCGGCGTGGGGCGCCAGATCTTGTAGAGCGCGCGGACTTCCTCGGGAATGGGGATCCAGCGCTCGGGGCTCATTTCCTGCTCGATGAGGGCCATCGGGAAAATCGGGGCGAGATCAGCCGCCACGAGCGGCTGGCCGGTGCCGGGATGCAGCGGAGGCGGGAGCGGCTTGGGCAGGTCGGCGAGGACATTGTACCAAGACGCCGGGATTTCGTTGAGGGGCAGATCGACGCGTTCCTTGTCCATAAAGGCCCCATGGCTAGGCGAACACGCCGGCGGAGGCCATCTTTTTTCGAAACAACGCATGCGCATGCCGAATCGTCTCCCCCGGTTTACTTTCGCCGCCGACTCGCTATCCTCGTCTGCATGAAACAGCGCAAACTCGGGGCCGGCGGACCGGTAGTGTCGATGATCGGGCTCGGCTGCATGGGCATGTCCGATTTTTACGGCCATCGCGACGAGGCGGAGGCCGTCGCCACGATCCACCATGCCCTTGACCGGGGCGTCACCTTCCTCGACACCGCCGACATGTATGGCTACGGCCGCAATGAGGAGCTCGTCGGCCGGGCCATCCGCGGCCGCCGCCACGAGGTTTTTCTGGCGACCAAGTTCGGCATCATGCGCGCGGAGAACGATCCCAATGTCCGCGGCATCAACGGCCGCCCCGAATATGTGCGCGCCGCCTGCGAGGCGAGCCTGCGCCGGCTCGGCGTGGACGTGATCGACCTCTATTACCAGCACCGTGTGGATCCGGCCACCCCCATCGAGGAAACGGTCGGCGCGATGGCCGACCTCGTCCGCGCCGGCAAGGTTCGCTGCATCGGATTGTCCGAGGCGGGCGCCGCGACGTTGCGGCGCGCCCACGCCGTGCATCCCCTCACGGCGCTGCAATCGGAGTATTCGCTGTGGACGCGTGATCCCGAGGAGGGCGTGCTGGCGGTCTGTCGCGAACTCGGCATCGGCTTCGTGGCCTACAGTCCGCTTGGCCGCGGCTTCCTGACCGGCCGGATCAAGCGCATCGAGGATTTTGCGCCGGACGATTATCGTCCGCACACGCCGCGGTTTCAGGGGGAGAACTTCCAGCGGAATCTGGACCTCGTCCGCCGCATCGAACTACTGGCCGCGCAGAAGGGCTGCCGGCCCGCCCAGCTCGCGCTCGCCTGGGTGCTCGCGCAGGGCGAGGACATCGTGCCCATCCCCGGCACCAAACGCCGCGCGTATTTCGACGAAAACCTTGGCGCGCTCGACCTCGCGCTGACGCCCGCCGAGGTGAAGAAAATCAATGGCTTCTTCCCTCCCGGCGCCGCGACCGGCACGCGTTATCCCGAAGCGATGCAAAAAAGTCTGGGACGCTAGGCGGAGACATTGAGGGAAGGGGCGGCGGCGGACAGTCCGCCGTGGCGTGCGGCAGGTTATCGATTACTGCACCGATGAAGGATCCCTTATGCTTGATGGGGGTTGAAATCCGGGACCTGGAGTGCTCCAATCCCATCGCAATTCAAACATCAAGCCGGACTGCCATAGTCTGATCGATTAATTTTGGGATGACAGTGTCGAATTGGTTGGTTTGATAGCGCTTCCCCACCCAGCCACCGGATTTTCCAAGCCCCCAGTCTCGGCAGATCCCGTCGTCAGCGTAATCCCCCAACCCCAGAGAAGTCCCCCGCACGCAAAGGCATTTCCCTCTTCGGGCCCCCGTTGATTTTGGCGATTACAGACAACGCTCGATCTCCGACCGAGGATTGCCGGCGCAACCAACATTAAGCATCACATGAGCACCCTCCAGGAATCCATCGAAGTTTACGTTGGAGAGGACGGCAATGTCTGCATTGCCCATGTCGACATGAGCGAGGATTGCTTTGTGGCGATCCCGCCGGAGCAGGTCGACGTCTTGATCAACTGGCTCAATGAGAAACGGGCCGAGGCGATCAAATACCGGGAATCGGTGTCCGTTTCGAAATAGCCGGGCGGGCCGAAGGCTGGCATAGACGATCGTTGCCACGCCTTCCGCCGGGGACTGGGTGGCTGCTGGGATCGATTTCAAGATTGCCGGGGCCGGCTCTAGAGATCCGCGGCACGATTTCGCTCGCTTACGGGGCGGGCCAGAGAGGCGTCCCCTTCGACGCTTTTCCGCGGTTCGTCCCCCAGTCTCTTTGCACAAGGCCTGACGAAACATTTCAACTGGCCCCAACACAGCCGGCGTTGGAAAGAAAAAGGCGGCTGCGCGATCGCAGCCGCCTTGAGGGGGGAAAAATCGCCGTCAGATGGTCTGCTCAGAACTCCAAGCGAGCGCCGAGTTGCACCTGCCAGCGCGAGAGGTCGGTGAAGGGCGGCTGCGCGCTGACGTTCGAGGCACTCCAGGTATATTTGTACTGGTTGGTGGCGGCATTATAATTGGACGTTACGCCAGAGACACGACTGTAGCCGGAGTAACCGGTGCCGAAATCGAGGCCGGTGATCGCGCCCCACCGACTATTGAGGAGATTGGCGAAGTTCAGGCAGTCGAGATAGAGGCTCAGCCTGACCTTGTTATAGTAAGGCATGGGGAGCTGCTGCTCGATGTGCAGATCGACGGTCTGCTGCTCCGGATTGTTGGAGCTGTTCGGCGGAACAATCTGCCCCATGTATTTCTTCAGATCCGTGCCGGCCATCCAAGCGAAGAAGGCGTCGCGATTTGCGGTGCTGGACCAAATAATCCTACCGTCATCCGGAGAAAGCGGCACATAGAAGGCATCATTGCCCGACTGGGCGTCGCCGTTGGCGTCGCCGTAGAAGACCCAGCTATAAGCATGCCCGGTCTGCAGCCGGAAGACCGCGGTGAGCCTGGTCATCGCATCCGTCCGGTTAAAGAAGTTGAACTCCCGGGTGGCCGACACGACCAGCTTGTTGGGGATGTTATAGTTGGAGTGCACGGCCGCACCCTCATTGGGGTTGACGGTCGCGCGGTTGTTGAAATTCGACGTGGCGACCGAGGAGGTCAAAGCCTGCACCTCGGTGGCATGGGTATGCGTGTAGAAGACTGAGAACGCCCAGTGGTTCTTCATCGGGCGGCGCATGCCTACGGTGTAAGCCTGCGATCCGCCCTTGGTCGTGTTCACCAAATCCAGAACGGGGCCAAAATTGGAGTAAATGTATCGCGTTGCGGTCTTTCCCGTCGCTGGATCGATCCGGACGGCGTTGGTGGCGGCGTCGTAATAAGCCGAATAAAGAATCCGTCCATCCGGGAGCGTACCGACCGACCGCAGGTTGAGATGCCTATAATCGATGCCCTTCTCCACCACGATGAAGTTGGCTTCCGCGGTGGCCACGAGGTCCCACCACGGGAGAGTGTGATCGATGCCGAGGTTGCCCTTCCATGAGGTCGGAGTCTTGAAATTCGGATCGGTGATATTGATGGTCGCGGCCGGCGCGGCGGGAGGCGGCAGCGTCTGCACGTAGGTGGGATTCGGATTGAAGGCCGGCTCAGTAAGCTGGGTGATCGGGGCAGCGGTCGTGCTCGAGGTGCTGCTGCCGTACGTAACGTAGTTCAGCACACCCGCGGTCTGGTAGGAATTGGCCACCCAGACGGCGGGATTCGTTCCCTGGAAAAGGCCGATGCCGCCGCGAACCTGCGTCTTGCGCTCGCCCAGCACCTTGGGCAACCAGGACTTCGGGAAGGTGTAATTGATGCCCAACCGCGGCGCGATCGTGTAGTTGCCGGTCGCGGTCGTGGTGTTGCTGAAACCGAAGGTGTTTTGGAAAGTGGCGTTATACGGCGGCTTACCGGGGAACCAGGGATAATCGAAACGCAAACCGGCGCTAACCGTGAGGTTCTGGTTCGGCTTCCACGTATCCTGCACCAGCGCCCCAAAGTCGGTCATCGAATAGTACGCGTAACTCTGCGGGACCGTGTAGCCCGGGGCGGCCTGCTGATACTGCAGGTAATTCGGGGTTCCCGCCGCAAACGCGGCCGGGCTCGCGAAGGCATAGGCGCCGAAATAGTATTGGACGTACCTGTCGTCGTACTGGTTCTTGTCGCTGTCGCCACCAAACTTGAACGTATGGCTGCCCCACGAGTACTCCCCGTAAAGCTGGCCGTGATAATTCTTCGTGAAGAGAACGTTGTCCTGGTAGGAATAGTTGGTGCCGATATCAACCGCACCGCTGCTGCTGCTGATGGTTGCACCCGTTTGCAGGTTCGTGCCTGGCACGCCGTTGATGAAGATATGGGGAAAGGGCGCGCCATACGGGGAAGCCGTGCCGTTGTATTTGCTGAATTGAACAACGGCTTCGGTGCGGAAGTCCGGACTCCACTGGCTGTTGAGCTGCAGGTTGTAAACGTCGTTAATGCGCTTCGCTTGATACCAGTGATTGCTTAATGAAGTGTAGGTTGATCCGTTGAAATCAGAAAAATTGGGCGTGCCGCTATCGGTCCGCCGGTAGCTGAACGTGGCCCGTTCATTCTGGTTGATGTTCCAGTCGAGCTTGGCGATGTAGGTCTTCTGCTTGGAGACGGCGGAACTCGCCCCCGCGGTGCCGGGATCATAGCCGTAATTCTTGGCCGCCGCAATAATCTGGGCGACCACGGCCGGATCCGGGGAGAAAACCTGACCGGGCGCGGCCTGCACCCGTTTGAAATACTCCCAACCGAGGAAGAAGAAGAGCTTGTTCCTGATGATGGGGCCGCTGAACGAGGCCCCTTGGGTGCGCTCCTGCAACTGATCATACGTCCCGAGGACGGGATTCTTGCCCCGCAGCATCGCGTTCTTGCCCGTGTAGTAGCCGTAGATCGACCCATGGAAATCGTTGGTGCCGCTCTTGATCACGGCGTTGATCAGGGCGCCCGTGAAACCCGTGCGCGTCACGTCGTAGGGGCTGAGGTCGATGCTCAACGATGCCAGGAAGTTCAACGGAACGGGGCTGCGCAGGGAGGCGAAGCCGTTGGCGTTGAGGCCGAAGGGGTCGTTGGACTGCACGCCGTCGATCAGGAACGAGTTGAAGCGGCTGTTCTGGCCCTGGGCCGAGACAGAGAACTCAACCTGCCCGGTATTTTCCGTAAGCGAGATGCGGGAATCGAGGTTGGCGAGGTCCTGCACGTCCCGGCGCACGGTGGGAATCTCAGCAATCTCCGGAGCAGCAAAACTCGTGTTGCTGCCCATCTTGCCCGCGTCAAAGGTCGT
>CAJAKX010000148.1:12500-14763 GCA_903940425.1 uncultured Opitutia bacterium
CCCTTCCACTTCGCTGCACTCAGAACGCTTTCCTACCACTGCATTGCTGCAGTCCACAGCTTCGGTATACGGCTTGAGTCCCGATCATTTTCGGCGCAATTCCGCTCGATGGGTCAGCTGTTACGCACTGTTTAAATGATGGCTGCCTCTAAGCCAACATCCCCATTGTCTGAGCAGAATCACATCCTTTTTCACTGAGCCGTATTTTGGGACCTTAACCGATGGTTTGGACTATTCTCCTTTCGACTATGAAGCTTATCCCCCACAGTCTGACTGCCGGACTTCGCCCCGTGGTATTCGGAGTTTAATTAAGTTCAGTACCCCGGTAGGGGCCCTAGCTTATTTAGTGCTCTACCTCCACGGGTCAGCATCCGACGCTATACCCAAATATATTTCGGAAAGAACCAGCTATCAGGGGGTTTGATTAGTCTTTCGCTCCTAACCACAGCTCATCCGACACTTTCTCAAGAGTGACCGGTTCGGACCTTCACCCGGTGTTACCCGGGTTTCATCCTGGCCATGGTTAGATCACCTCCCCTTCGGGTCTATTGCCGGCAACTAGGCGCCCTATTGGGACTCGCTTTCGCTGCGCCTGCGCCGCTGGGCGGCTTAGGCTTGCTACCGACAATAACTCGCAGACTCATTATACAAAAGGCAGGCCGTCACCCCACAAGGGGGCTCCGACTGACTTGTTAGCCGTTGATTTCAGTTACTGTTTCACTCCCCTAACAGGGGTGCTTTTCACCTTTCCCTCGCGGTACTAGTTCGCTGTCGGTCGTCATCGAGTATTTAGCCTTACGCCGTGGTCGGCGTGGATTCACACGGGGTTTCACGTGTCCCGTGCTACTCAGGATACCACTAGGTTGGCTTTCGTTTTCAATTACGGGGCTATCACCCTCTTTGGCCCGACTTTCCAGACGGTTCTTCTAACTACGGCCTTCCACATCGTGGTCCTACGACCCCAGCAGGATGAATCCCGCTGGTTTAGGCTGTTCCGCGTTCGCTCGCCACTACTGACGGAATCGATTCTCTTTCTGTTCCTGCGGATACTGAGATGTTTCACTTCTCCGCGTTTCGCTCTACCGGTCCTATGAATTCAGACCGGAGTGACACCGAATTACCGGTGCCGGGTTTCCCCATTCGGATATCTCCGGATCAAAGCGTGCGTGCCGCTCCCCGAAGCTTTTCGCAGCTTGCTGCGTCCTTCGTCGCCTGATGACGCCAAGGCATCCATCAACGGCTGTAACTGGTTTATACAGACGCTCTATATTCTAGGCGTTTATTTTACCCACTTACAGACCTGAACTTTCAAAGAACAAAAGCCGACGACCTTGAGATAACCGCCGCTTCGCCGTCCGCTGACGCCCAACCTTTCCAAAACCAGACGCCGAGCGTCTGCATGGTGGGCCCAGATGGACTTGAACCATCGACCCCGCGCTTATCAAGCGCGTGCTCTAACCAACTGAGCTATGAGCCCAAGGTTGGAGAAGGTGGCGAAACGTCCAATGGGGCTGCACGACGCTCGTTGGTGGAGCCGGCCGGATTTGAACCGGCGACCCCCTGCTTGCAAAGCAGGTGCTCTGCCAACTGAGCTACGACCCCAGGATTGGGTGCAGTTACTAAAAAAGAACGGAGGTTCTCAAAATCTACTTTGTGCGATCAACTGGAACCCAGACTCCGGAACTCCAGATTTTGAGATCTGAAATCCCTTCGTCCTTCGACCATAGGCGCGGCAGCGAAAGCTGCCTTGCCTTCTCCTTAGAAAGGAGGTGATCCAACCGCAGGTTCCCCTACGGTTACCTTGTTACGACTTCGTCCCAATCACCAGCCTCACCTTAGGGCGTCGCTTCCATTGCTGGTTGGCAAACGCACTTCGGGCGAAACCGGCTTTCATGACGTGACGGGCGGTGTGTACAAGGCCCGGGAACGTATTCACGGCGCCGTAGCTGATGCGCCATTACTAGCGATTCCAGCTTCATGAAGTCGAGTTGCAGACTTCAATCTGAACTGAGCTCGGTTTTGAGGATTTGCTCCACCTCGCGGTCTTGCATCCCATTGTACCGGCCATTGTAGCACGTGTGCAGCCCAGGACATAAAGGCCATACTGACTTGACGTCATCCCCACCTTCCTCCCACTTGATATGGGCAGTCTGTTTAGAGTGCTCACCGATTCATCACCGATGGTGGCAACTAAACACAAGGGTTGCGTTCGTTGCGGGACTTAACCCAACACCTCACGGCACGAACTGACGACAGCCATGCA
>CAJAKX010000149.1 GCA_903940425.1 uncultured Opitutia bacterium
CCCGGCGCGCTGAGGCGGCCCCATTGCGGGTCGGACCGCTTCCAGTCCCGGGTGAACTCCTCGAAATAGCCGCGGTGCGCCCGGTCGTGGCTGTGGGACTCGACCGCGCGATACAGCGCAATCGCGCGATCCAGCGGCGCGCGGTCGCCCGTGGCGCGGTGATATTCAGCCAGCGCGTAGATGCCGAAGGCCTGGCCGTAGATTCTTTTCTTGGTGTCGAGCGGCTTGCCGTCGGCCGTGATGGACCAGAACAGCCCACCCTGTTCGTTGTCCCAGAATCTCGCCAGCAGGTCGTCATAGGCCCAGCGCGCCATCTCGAGGCACGCCGGATCCTGGTAGTGCCGGTAGGCGGCGGAGAAAGTCCAGAGGATCCGCGAGGTGAGCAGTGCGCCGCGCGGAGCGTCTTCATTCACGGCCAGATCGTTGCTGATTTCCCCGTAAAAGCCCCCGCGCTTGCGGTCCCGCGTATGCTGCAGCCAGAACGGCAGGATGTCGTTCTTCAATTCGGCTTCGACGCGGGCGGCATAGGTGTGGAGCAAAGCCGGATCCACCGACAACCCGCCGGTGATTTGAGCGGATAAGGCAGGAGCAGGGGTCGGACCGTTGGCGCCCATCGGCGTCGCGGCCGGCGACGGTTCACCGGCGTGGAGCGCGGCCACGCCGAACGCAATCAAAACCAGGGGGAAACGCCAATGCATCATGGGGTGGAGTTTTGCATGGCATTTCACGCGGCGGCGAGGCTGAAAGGCGCGGTGGTCCCTCCGAGGGCCTCAGAGGCGGGTGAAAACGCGCCCGGCGAATTCCCCCGCACCAGCCGCTCTCTTTTTACGGGGGCACGAAGGGATTTGTCGCGGTGCACCGAAGCATTCATGGTGACCGGCTCTGATGACCGACACTGCCATGTCCGCTGCCCATCGCGACCAGGCCTGCGCCTTGCGTTCCCGTGTGGATTCTCTTTTACCCCTTCCATGCATCTTTTCCGTCTGTCTGCCTATACTGCCATGGCCACGGCCCTAGTACTCCTCACGCTGGCAGCGAGCGCTGAGGCGCCCGCCACGGCCTCCTCCTGGCTCGAGTCGGCAGTTTTCTACGAGATTTATCCCCAGTCATACCACGACTCGAATGGCGACGGGATCGGCGACCTGCGCGGCGTCATCGAAAAATTGCCATACCTGCACGACCTCGGCGTCACCGGACTGTGGCTGAACCCATGCTTTGAGTCGCCGTTTCGGGATGCCGGGTATGACGTCTCGGATTTCTACAAGGTCGCGCCGCGCTACGGCACCAACGACGACTTGCGGAACCTGTTTGCCGAGGCCCGCAAGCTCGGCATGCACGTGATGCTGGACCTCGTCGCCGGCCACACGTCCGATCAGCATCCCTGGTTCCGGGAATCCCAGCGCCACGAGCGCAATCGCTACACCGATTGGTACATCTGGACGAACAGCGTCTGGACCTGGTCCGCGCCGAATCAGCAGGTGGTGGTCGGAGCCGCGGAGCGCGATGCCAACTACATCCCGAATTTCTTCTATTTTCAGCCGGCGTTGAATTATGGCTACGCGCAGCCCGATCCGAAGGCACCATGGCAGCAGCCCGTCGGCGCCCCGGGGCCGCAGGCGGTCCGGGGGGAATTGAAAAACATCATGCGTTTCTGGTTCGACCTCGGTGCGAGCGGCTTCCGCGTCGACATGGCCGGTTCGCTGGTCAAGAACGATCCGGACGGCCGAGCCACCGCTGCGCTTTGGCATGAGTTCCGGGCGTGGATGGATCGCGAGTATCCCGACCGCGCGCTGGTTTCCGAATGGTCGTCGCCGCAGGTCGCGATCCCCAACGGTTTCCACATGGATTTTCTCCTGCCGTTCAACAAGCCCGGCTATGCCTCGCTCTTCCGGAAGACCGCGCCGGACGCGACCCCGTTTTTCGACCGGAGCGGGCGCGGGGACATCCGGAAGTTTCTGGACGAATTCGAGCCGCTCTATGCCGCGACGAAGCGCCAGGGGTTCATCGCCATCCCCACCGGCAACCACGACACCGTTCCGCGGATCGGTGATGGCCGCAACGGCCGCGACCTCACCGTGGCCTATGCCTTCCTGCTCACGATGCCGGGCGTGCCGTTCATCTATTATGGCGATGAAATCGGCATGCGCTCGACCGAGGGACTGCCGTCGAAGGAGGGCGGATTCGGGCGGACCGGCGCCCGCACCCCGATGCAGTGGGACGATTCGCGCAACGCCGGGTTCTCGACCGCCCCGGCTGACCGGCTCTACCTCCCCGTCCCGGCGGCTGCGGACCGGCCGAGCGTCGCAGCGCAGCGGGACGTCCCGGACTCAGCGCTGAATACCGTGCGCGCCTTGATTGCGCTGCGCCACGCCCATCCCGCGCTGGGCGCGAGCGGCGATTTCATCGCCCTGCTCGCGGAGGCGGGCAAGCTGCCGTTCGTCTATGAGCGCAGCAAAAGTGGCGAGCGGATCCTCGTCGCGCTCAACCCGTCCGCCCAGCCGTGCGAGGCGCGACTGCCCGCAGAGGTCAACGCCGCGTCACTCCGCGCGCTGGCGGGCGAGACCGCGGCGTTTCGCCGCGAAGCGCAAGGTTGGACGGTGAATCTGCCTCCGGTGAGCTACGCCGTGGTCAGGGTCGAGTAGGGTCGCACCGCCCACGGCCGACATCGGGTCGGGGATAGGCCGTAACCGGGAGTCCTCCGGCTTCGAAGCCCTGCCGGAAGGGATTTGTCGGAGGGCACGGATTCATTCATGGTGACCGATTCTGATGTCCGACACTGCCAAGTCCGTTACCCGTCGCCATCGCGGCCTCGCCGCGATACTGGCTGCGCTGTCGGCGGTCGGCCCGTTTTCCATCGACGCCTATCTGCCGTCGATGCCGGAGATCGGCCGGGTTTTCCACGCCTCGCCGCTGCTGGTGCAGCAAACGCTGACGGCGTACATGGCGCCTTTCGCGCTCATGGCGCTCTGGCACGGCGCCTTCTCGGATACGCTGGGGCGGCGGCGGGTGACGCTCGCAGCGCTCGCCCTGTTCTTCCTGGCCTCGGTGGGCTGCGCCCTGGCCTGGAACATCGAGAGTCTGCTGTTTTTCCGAGCGATGCAGGGCATGACGGCCGGGGCCGGCATGGTTGTGGGCCGCGCCATTGTGCGTGACGTGCTGGATGGCGCCGAAGCCCAGCGGCTGATGTCCCAGATCACGCTGGTCTTCGCGGTGGCGCCGGCGGTGGCACCGGTGCTGGGTGGCTGGCTGCACGTGTGGTTCGGCTGGCGGGCGGTGTTTGCCTTTCTCGTCCTGTTTACGGGGGGCGTGTGGCTGGTCTGCTGGCGGTCGCTGCCGGAGACGTTGCCACAGGAACGGCGCCAGCCGATGAACCCGGGTTTTCTGTTCCGTTCCTACTGGCGGGTGTTGCAGTCGGCACCCTTTGTCGCGCTGTCCTTCGCGGTCACGTTTAATTTTGCCGCGGTGTTTATTTACATCGTGTCGGCGCCGGTCTTCCTGATCCGGCTCCTGCATGTGAGTGAGACCGGCTTCCTTTGGTTGTTCGGACCCTCCACGCTCGGCATCGTTACCGGCGCCTGGCTGTCCGGCCGGGCGGCCGGACGTCTCCCGCGGCGGCAAACGGTGGGGTGGGCCTACGGGATCATGATCGTGGCGGCGGTGGGCAATGTGCTCCTCAACCTGCTCGTGCCGCCGGGGCTGCCGTGGAGCGTGCTGCCCATTTTCGTCTATTTCGCCGGCTCGGCGCTGGCGATGCCCAGCCTGACGCTGATGGCGCTCGACCTGTTCCCGGAACAACGCGGGCTCGCCGCCTCCTGCCAGAGTTTTGTGCAGACGACCGGCAACGCCGTCGCCACGGCGGTGGTGGCGCCGCTGGTCTGGGTCTCGACGCTCACCCTCGCCGCGGGCCAGGCGGTGATGCTGGCCGTGGGCTTTGCCGCCTTTCTCCTCTACCTGCGCGTGGCCGGATTCCGGCCGGCCACGGTTGACGCGGGAGCGGCGTCGTCATAGCAGGAGGCATATTCATGCCGGAAATTCCCGACCATCACGGCTGGCGCTGGCCCGCGCTCATGCTGCGGAAACTGGAGGCGCCGGTGCTCACCCTCGTGTTCGGCGCGGTTCCGCCGATCGCGGGATTGCTCGCCGGTTGGTGGGGTTCGCTGGTGTGGCTGTCGTCGGAGACGTGGATTGCCCGCAGCGCGCTCGCGGGGCTCGGCGCCGGCTTGGTGGTCGACGTGATCTTCCTGAAAAAATGGGTCCGCCGCCGGCAGGCGCTGTCGTGGGTGGCCTGGCTGGGCATCTTCCTTTTCTACTCGGTGGGCATGTTCGGATTCTTCATGGGCGTGCCGGTGTTCAACGTGGCGCTCGCGCTGCCGGCGGGACTCGTCGTGGGGGGCAAGCTGGCCTTGCTGGCGCGCGACGCCGATCGCGACCGGCGCATTGTCCGGCGGGCGTGCCTCTGCACCACTGCGATGCTGGCCGTGATCTGCGCGGCCTCGGCCACCATCGCCCTGCTCAGCCGGAGCACGGCGTCCGAGCTCCAGCACATGCTGCATCTCGGGTTTGTGGTCACGCCGGCGCACCTCGTCAGCCTGATCGTGGTCGGCGGGGCGGCGCTGCTGACCCTGCAATGGGTGCTCACCGAGCGGATCGCCCGCTGGACGCTGCGCGGCTGGCAGATTTTACCGACGGACAGTTAGGCGGGGCCGCGGTTATTTTTCGGCGGCGAAGGCCAGATAGCTGTGCGGCAGCACGTGCACGTGGAACGAGGTGCGCGCCTCCTCCTCGGGCCCGAACCGCCAGGGACGGGGCGGCGGGGGTTCCGCGCCGGACAGCACCTCGCCGGTGACGAGATTGCGCAGCTTGGTGAAGCCTCCGGCGAGGGAAACCTTCACGTCGGTCTCCTGATCAAGGAACGATTCGACGACAAAGGTGTGGTTGTCATAGGCGAACAGCGCGACCTGGCTCGGGCCGTCGAGGCGGACGAAGAATCCCCTCATGACCACGTCCTTGATCGCGGTCGTGACGGCCGGCGGCAGACGGTACAGATGGTGGAAGTTGTCGGGGATGGTCCAGATATAGAGGACGCCCTTGCCGTAATGGTCCATCAGCAGTAGCGGGAAGCCGACGTTGTCGGACATGGCGTTGACGAGCGCCCAGGCCTGGTTGGTTTGAAAGCGGACCTGCGGGAAGAGGACGCGGGCGGCGCGCGCGTCGTCGCCTACGCCGCTCCGGCCGCCAAAGCCAAACCCGGCCGTGTACCCATCGGCGATGATGCGGCGCTCCGTGCACTCGATTTCGACGATGTCCTCGATGCCCTTGCCTTGCAGCGCGCGGAGCAGCCCGGAGGTGATGACGACGGATTTCCCCGCATTCAACTGCGCCTTGATCTTCGCGACGATGGCGGGGTCGAACTTGGCGGCCTCGGTCAGCAGCACGAGGTCGGCATCGGCGGGGAAGGTGGCGTACAGGTCGATCGGCAGGCCGATCATGCCGAAGTAATTGTGGAGAAAATCCTCGCCCGTGGAGTGATGGGGCTTGTAACTCTTGATGCCGATCGGCTGGCCGAGTTTGCCGAGAAAGGCGTCGATCTGCTCGAGGGAGGCGCCCGCCACGCGCGCCATGGTGTGCGGAGGCCCGTCCGTCGCTTCGCCGAACCAAAAGGGCGGCGCGATCTTGAAGTAGTCGAAGCTGGTGGGCAGGGTCTGCCAGGGCCGCTCGCCCGGATGGATGGGCTGCAGCAGCGAGGCCCAGTTGAAGAGCGTGATTTCGCGTGGCTTGGCCAGGAGCGTGTCCCAAAGCTGCTCGGCGTAACGGTCCAGATACGTCAGACTGCCCGTGTCGATCCAGCCGCCGCCGTTCTTGCCCGGGGCGATGTTCTCGAAATAGCGGAAGATCTGGTAGCTCTCATACTGCTGGAGGAACTGGTCGGTGATGCCCGGATCGCGGGTTTCCGTGCCCGTGTAGATGCCGTCGAAGAGGCGCGGTTCCTGGTCGAGATCGAAGCCGAGACCCTGGAAGTGCTCGTACCAGTTGGGGAACTTGATGATGATCTTGACCCGCGGATTGACCGCCCGGGCCGGCTTTAGAACGAGGTTCTCCGCGGCCTCATCCATCAAATCGAGGCGGAACTGCGTCCAAGTGCGGTCGCCTTTCGCCGCGACGTCGGAGGCGTACTTGGTCGTGACGAAGAAAAAGTCGTCGAGAATGATCTCGTCGAAGTGCCGCGCGGTGAGCTCGGCCACCCGCTTGATGAATTCGCGGTCCTGCGGGTCCGTGTAACAAAACGAGCGGTACGGGCCGCCGTTGGTGTTGTCCGAGTAGGTGATGCCGCCGGCGGCGTGCACGCCGTGATCCGTGAAGAACTTCTTCAGGTCCTCGAGGGTCTGCTCGTCGGCCATCAACCGGTCGCGCTCGGATTCGATGTAAACCTTATCGATCTTCACCTGCCGGCTGATGATCTCCCATTCACGCTGCCGGACCGCCGGATCGGCCAGCCGGCGGACTATGCCGACGGGGATGTAGACGGATGTCTGGAAATTCTGGTATTGGCCGGCGGCGTAGCCAACGGCTGGGATCACCAGGCCTAAAAGCAATTTCCAGAGGGTGGAGCAGGCGGGGCGGGAGTATGTTTTCATGGGTGATTGGCAGCAGCGGGCTTTGCGACCGGCGCCGGAAAGCGGGAGTGGCCGCAATCGAAATCAACCGGTCTCGCAGACGTTCCGGGGCAGGATGAGGCCGTGACGCGGATCTTCAAGTCTTTCAGCGGGCCGGCAGCAGCACGGCACCGGGATCGCGGCCACTCGCGCGCACCGACCGGTCGGCCGGTCTTCGGCCAGCGCATGCTGTCAGGGCGTGTCTGGCAGGACAAAAGAAACGCCTCACGGGGTTGGGGTATAGGCCGTGGCCGGAGCGGATGGGTTTTCCGTTCTCTGGCGGTAGATCCGGCAGACCGTCTCGAAAACCTGGTCCACGGTGATCCGCTGCATGCAGACGTTGTCCCGGCAGGCCGTCTGGCGGTTATTGAAGGCGTTGAGGCAGGGGCTGCACGCCAGGCCGGCCCACAGGGTGTGGCTGCGCGGACCGGGCGCGGCAAACAGCAGCGGGGTTTCCGGGCCGAACAGTGACACGACGTCGATTTCGGTCAGCGCGGCAAAATGCGCGGGGCCGCTGTCGTTCGTGACCAGCACCTCGGCAAGGCCGAAGACCACCACGAGCTGCCGCAGGGTGGTCCGGCCGGCCAGACAGATGCAGCGTGGCGATCCCACGGCGCGCACCAGTTCCTCGATCCGCGGCGCCTCCTCCGGAGAGCCGGTGAACGCCACAGCCAGGCCGGCGAATTCCTGCAGGAGCCGGCCGGCCAGGGACACGTAGTTTTTTTCGTCCCACTTGCGCAGCGGGAGCAGGTCGCCGGCATTCGCGTTGAGCAGGATCAGACGACTGGTTGCGGGGACGCCCAGACCGCCGATGAGCCGCCGCATTTCCAGGCGCTCTTCGGGTGCGGGCCGGAACAAGGGCAGGGCGGGACTGGGCGGCGGCACGATCGCCAGGGTCGGGAGTTTCTCCGGATCGGCCGCGAGCGCCAGCACGAGGTTGGTGAACGTCCGGCTCGTGTGCAGGTGTGGATTGTAGAGCACCCGATGCGTCAGCAGATCCCCCCGATAGGGACCTTCGCCGAAACAGGCATAAAATCCAACCCGTCGGCTGGCGCCGGTAAGGTAGGCGATCGCCGACGAGGACCGGCTGAAGAACTCCAGATCGATGCAGGCGTCGAGGCGCCTGTGCCGGATCTCGATCAGCCGGCGCCAGCAACTGACCGCCATCGACCACGCGGACTGCGTCCGCACCGTCAGGATGTTTTCCGGGGGGATCAACCCGAGCAGGTCGACGATGAAACGGTTTTCCTCGAAGACCAGGAAGAAGACATTTTCCCGCCCGACGTGCGCCATCGCCGTGCGAATGGCTTCATGGGCAAGCACGGTCGAACCCTGCTCGGCGAGTTTGATGAAAAGCACGCTCCGGCAGGGGGCGGCGGGACCGCGCCGCCCAAACAGGCCGCCGAGCCGGCGCACCATCGTCAGCAGAAAACAGACGGGCACGCCGACGCGGCGGTCGATCCATTGCAGGACATGCGCGTTGCTGCTGAAGCGCTTCAAGTCAGTCGGTGGTCGGAGGTGAAGTTACGCGGCCAGGGTGGTGGAGGGGAACGGGATCAGGCATTATTACGAAGCCGTATGGATATGCGCAATCTTGGCGCTGCACCAGCAAAGACCGGCATGCCGGAGGACAGGGGGAAGGCTATCTGCGGTGGCCGGAGATGCCGGCGCCGGCCACCGGGGGGCGACTTCCCACCTATCGCGCGGCTCCTGCGGACTCGGCCGCCTGCAGGCGGTTCAGCATTTCGCGGGCGGCTTCGAAGCGGGGATCGATCCGCACCGCCTCCTCGAAATGCGTCCGAGCCTCCGGCACGCGGCGCAGCGCGAGCAGCGCATTGCCCAGGTTGTAATGCGCGGCGGCGTAATTGGGCCGTAGCCGCAGCGCCTCCCGGTACTGGTCGACGGCTTCATCCAACCGGCCCTGCTGGGCGAGGGCGATGCCGAGGTTGCTATGCGCGTTGGGAAACCCGGGTTCGAGGTGCACAGCCTGTTCGAGGTGCTCCAGTGCGTCGGGCAGTTTGCCGGCCTGGGTCAGCGCAACGCCCAGGTTGAGCTGTGCGCCGGCATGCTTGGGGTCGAGCCGCACCGCCTCGGCGTATTGCGCCGTGGCCTTGTCGGTCCAGCCGATGCGGGCGAAAGCCAGCCCGAGATTAAAGTGAGCGTCCGCGATTTTGGGGTTGGCCCGCAGCGCCCGCTCGAAACACTCCGCCGCTGCCGGCGCCTGGTCCAGGTTGTACAGCGCGACGCCCAGATCGCACTCGGCTTCGACATAATCGGGTTTGAGCCGCAAGGCCTCGCGGTAGTGGGGAATCGCTTCCGCCACCCGGCCCAGCCGGAAGAGGGCGATGCCCCATTCATACTGGGCTTCCGGCATCGTCGGCATAATCTCCACGGCCTGGGCGAAGTGCGTCAACGCCTCTTGGGGTCGGCCCGTCTGGAGCAGGGTGAGTCCCAGTTGGTAATGCGCCGGATAGAAGCGCGGATTGAGGCGGAACGCTTCCGCATAGTGGGTCGCGGCTTCAGGCGAACGGCCCATGGTGGCATAGGTCAGCCCCAGGTTGTAATGGATGAGAGCGAGGTTCGAATTGAGGCGGAGGGAAACCTGGTAGTGATGCATCGCTTCCTGCAGGTGACCCCGCAGGTACAACGCCGTTCCGAGGCCGCTCTGGGCGATGGCACTGCCGGGACTGTTCGCCACGGTGTCCTGCCACAACGTCAGGTCGCTGCGGTAAACCGTGTTGCGCTGCCCGGTCAGCACTCCGGCGGCCAGCGCCAGCGCCAGGAAAGAGGCGAGCGCGGGCCGCCCGAGCCGGGCCACCGCCGCGCCCACCACCAGCGCGATCACCGCCGCCAGCGGCAGATACATCCGGTGCTCCACGATCATTTGGATCGTTCCAGGCACGAGACTGGTCGGAGCGAGGATGGCGAAGAACCACGCGCCCAGGAACCCCGCCACCGGCCGGCGCCACAGCGCCACCAGGGTCGCCGCCGCCAGGGGGAGGACGATCAGGGCGTAGGGCGCCGCGTCCCTGGGGCCCATCCAGAACGTGCCATATTCAAACACCAGCGGATGTGGCCAGATTGATTGTTTCAGGTACCGCGCGACCGCCTCGAATTGCGTGAACCAGTACGCCCACGGCGAGATGCCGACGTTGAAACCGGCGGTGCCGCCGCGATTCCACCCGGTGCTGGACACCAGCGCGACCAGCGGAATCCACGTGGCCGCAAGACCGAGATGCAGCCAGCGTCGGCGCCGCCAGGCCTCGCGGAAGGACCCGGCCACAAACGTCCGGTCATAGAGCAGCACCAGCACCGGCGCCATGGCCGCCACCTCCTTCGTGCCCACGCCCAGCAGGCAGGCCAGCACCGTGAGCACCTGCCAGCGCATCGGCCGCGGTGCCTCGACCGCCCGGATGAAACCATAAAGCGTCAGCAGAAAAAACAGCCCCATCAGGGACTCGGTCCGCTGGATGATGTAGGTCACCGCCTCGGTCTGCAGCGGGTGCAGCGTCCACAGCAGCGCCATCACCAGTGCCAGCGGCAGGGAGTCCCGGCCCAAGCCCTCGCGCAGGACCGGCCGCAGCAGCGTGCGGCGCACGATGCCAAATAAGGTCAGCCCTGCGAGAACATGAATGAGCAGATTGAACGCGTGATAGCTCCAGACGTTCGTGCCGCTCACCGCGTGGCAGAGGGCGAGGGACAGGTTAAGCACCGGCCGGCCGCTGACGGTGATGCCGTAGTCCGCGCGCGGGGCAAGCACGTCCCAAATCGGCCAGAGATGTCGGATCAGCGGATTATCGAGGATCGACGGCGTGTCGTCGAAATGGAACGGGACCGAGAAAGTGTTGGCATACGCCGCCAGGCCCGCCAGGGCGATGACGCCGCCTGCCAGCATGACTGCCCGGCGGGAGCTTGAAACAGATGGCGGTACGCGCATCGTCCCTGCGCGCGATATTTCACCCGATGCCGGCATAAAATGGTCGTGGGCTGTGCCCCATCAACTGGAGCTACCAGTTTTCCCCTTTCACGCAAGCGCCGGCGCTTTCACTGAGCAGGCATGGCTTGCCGGGGGCAACTCCGTCTGATGAGTTGGATCAGATCCCTGGGATGGCATGCCAACTCCCCCCAAGAACGGACCCGCCGGTATGAGCCAGACAGTGCAGGCACTGTGGCGCCGGAGGTTTTTGCTCCTGCAGGCGTCCGTGATCGTGCTGGCGGGCTGGTGGGTATTCTCGCCCGCCATTCATGGCGACTGGCTGTGGGACGACCAGGCCGAGATTCTCCAGAATCCAGATCTGCGCAATCCATCGGGGATCTGGAAAATCTGGGTCGATCCGGCTGGTTACGACTATCTTCCGCTCAAGACCACGGTGCAATGGGTGCAGTGGCAGCTGTGGCGCGACCGTTCCACCACGGGATACCACCTCACGAGCGTGGGCCTGCACCTGCTGGGCGCGCTGCTGGTCTGGCGGCTGCTGCGGAAGCTGGGGCTGCGCCTGGCGTGGCTGGGCGGGCTGCTCTTCGCCGTCCACCCCGTCGTGGTGGAATCCGTCGCCTGGATCGCCGAG
>CAJAKX010000150.1 GCA_903940425.1 uncultured Opitutia bacterium
GGCATCCCCCTGCCGTTCGACGGGGCCTTCGTCACCTACGTGTGGTTCGATGCGCTCGTGAACTATGTCTCGGGGGTCTGGGGCGAGGGCGCGCCGCGGACTGAGTTCTGGCCGGCGGATTTCCACGTGATCGGCAAGGACATTCTCGTCCCGCCCCACGCCGTCTACTGGCCGATCATGTTGCACGCCGCCGGCATCGAGCTGCCCAAGGCGCTGCTGGTGCACGGCTGGTGGCTCCTCAAGGGCGGCCAGAAGATGTCGAAGAGCACGGGCGAGGTCGTGAATCCGCTCGACCTCATCGACCGTTTCGGCGTGGACGCCTTCCGCTACTTCCTCATCCGCGAGATGAACGTCGGCCAGGACAGCGAGTACTCGTTCGAGCTGTTCCTCAGCCGCTACACCAGCGACCTGGCCAACGACCTCGGCAATCTCGTCAACCGCGCGCTCAACATGACGGGGCGATACGCCGGCGGCGTCGTGCCCGCGGCCGGGGTGGTGGAGGAACCCGAGCGCGAGCTGCAGGCGCTCTGGAACCGCACGCGCGACGAGGCCGTGCAGCTCTGCGAGGGTTTCCAGTTCCACCTGGCGCTCGATCGCACGTTCACCTTCATCAAGGCGATCAATGCCTACATTGAAAAACGCGCGCCGTGGAAGCTGGGCAAGTCCGCCGCGGCGGCGGACGAGGCGCTGCTGCGCACCTCGCTGGCCACGATGGCCGAGGCGCTGCGGCTCGGGGTGACGCTGCTCGCGCCGGTGATGCCCGCGACCACCGCCAAGGTCTATGCCGCGCTCGGCCACACGCCCGCGCCGAAGTGGAGCGACGAACTGCAGTGGGGCGCGAGCCTGGCCGGCGCCAAGGTTCAGGCCGGTCTCGTGCTTTTCCCGCGGCCGGAGAAGCCGGCGAAGTAAGCCGGCGCGCCCAGCTCTGCTGGCCAGCAGAGCGCCCTACCGGGCCGTCCGTCACCCCATGACCATCCTGCCCCTCGACCCGTCCGCCAATGCCACGCCCGAGGCGTTGCGCGCGTTTCTGGCGCAATGCCGCGCCGCGGCGGCGGGCGACGGACGTCCGCGGCTGGTGAGCATCTCGCTCGAGGTCGAGCCGCTCGATCCGCTGGCCGTGCTCGAGTCGATCTTCGAACCGGCGGAACCGCATTTCTACGCCGAGCGCCCGGCGGAGGGCTGGGCGGTGGCCGGCGCGGAGGCCGTGCTCGCGTTCGAGGCGCACGGCCCGGAGCGGTTTGCCGCCTGCCAGCAGTTCATCGACGAGGTGCTCGGGCGCACCATCGCGGTGGGCGAAGTGAGGCGGCCGTTCAGCGGCCCGCATTTTCTGGGGGCCTTCACGTTCCTCGACGAGGTGGAGACCGGCGAGCGGTTTCCACCGGTGCGGCTGTTTGTGCCGCGCTGGCAGGTGGCACGCATGCCGGAGCGCACCGTCGCCGTAGCCAACCTCGTCGTCGAACCGGCAGCCGATCTCGACACCATCACGACCAAGGTCTGGCGCGCCCACGGCAAGTTCCACGCGTTTGACTACTCGGCCCCGGACTTCGCGGAGCGGACGGTGGAGGTGGCATCCGGCGCCGTGGCGGTGCAGGAGGCCGGGGATGAGAATTTCTTCCGCCGGTCGGTCGCCCGCGCGGTGGAGCTGATCGCGGCCGGCCGGTTCAACAAGATTGTCCTGGCCCGCTGCAAGGAGCTGACCGCCGCGACCCGCCTGCATCCCTTAAAAGTTCTCAACGGCCTGCGGCAGCGTTTCCCCGACTGTTACGCCTTCTCGTTCGCGAACGGGCGCGGCCA
>CAJAKX010000151.1 GCA_903940425.1 uncultured Opitutia bacterium
GCCGGGCCGTCCGCGAATATCCTTACGGCGCGCCCAGCGGTCGCGCCCTACCCGTCAACTCACGCCCGACAGTCTAAATCATAAGGGACGTTGGTATAAATCCCCTCTGGAGAGGGGTGCCCGTCAGGGGGGGTGTGTCAGCCCAGCATGGTTTTGTCAGATACTCCGAGGCGGGTTAGGGCGTGTCTTCAAACCGCCTGTCATCGCGAGGCCCGTTCTGCTGGCCAGCAGAGTCGCAATGACGGTTTGAAGACACGCCTTAATCACCCGTTGAGCATCCGTCGGAATTCCGCCTCGTCGATGACGGGCACGCCGAGTGATTTCGCTTTCTCGAGTTTCGAGCCTGCTTCTTCGCCCGCGAGCACGTAGCTGGTCTTGCGGCTGACACTGCCGCCGACTTTTCCGCCGGCGGCTTCGATCATTTCCGTGGCCTGTTCGCGGGTGAGCTGGGGCAGCGTGCCGGTGAGCACGAAGGTCTTTCCCGCCAGGGCCGAGCCGCCCGCCGGACGCGCCGGCGCGTTGGGCGCCACGCCGAGCGTGAACAGCCGGCTGACGAGCGTGCGGTTCTTCGGCTCGTTGAAATAGGTGATGATCGCGTCGGCCATGGTCTCGCCGATGCCCTCGATGGCGAGCAGGTCGTCGCGCTTCGCCTCGGCCAGCGCCTCGAGGCTGCCGAACTTGCGCGCGAGGTCCTTGGCCGCCGCCACGCCGACGTGCGTGATGCCGAGTCCGTTGATGAAGCGCCACAATTCGACGCGCTTGCTCGCTTCGATCGCCGCGAGCAGGTTGTCCGTCGATTTCTCGACGCTTTTGCCGAGCGTCAGCAGGTCGTCGCGTCGCAGTCGCAGGCGGTAGATGTCGGTGACAGTCTTGACCCAGCCCTTCTCGACCAGCGTGTCGACCATGGCCTCGCCGAGCCCCTCGATGTCGACGCCCGCCTTCGAGGAGAAATGCTGCACGCGGCGCCGCACCTGCGCGGGGCAGTCGGGATTGGGGCAGCGCAGGGCGACCTCGCCCTCGTACTGCACGACGCGGGTGCCGCACACCGGGCATTTGCCAGGGAAAACGTAGGCCACGCACTCCGGCGTGCGCCGCGCGGTGTTCACGCCGACGACCGCCGGAATGACCTCGCCGGCCTTCTCGACGAAAACGTAATCGCCCACGCGGATGTCCTTGCGCGCGATCTCATCCCGGTTGTGCAGCGTGGCGCGCGACACCGTCGTGCCGGCCAGGACCACCGGCTCGAGTTCGGCCACGGGCGTGAGCACGCCCGTGCGGCCCACCTGCACCGTGATGGCGTTGAGGCGCGTCTCGGCGCGCTCGGCGGCAAACTTGTAGGCGATGGCCCAGCGCGGCGCCTTCGAGGTGCTGCCGGCCTCGCGCTGCTGCGCCAGCGAGTCGAGCTTCACCACGGCGCCGTCGGTGGCGTAGGCGAAGCTGTGCCGCAGCTGGTCGAGTTCCTGCACCGCCTTCCAGGTCTCGTCGATGCCGTGCGTGGGCCAGAACTTTTCCACCGCCGGCAGGCCCCACGCGCGCACCAGCCCGTGGACCCCGCTCTGCGTTTCCGTCACCGCCGGCTCGCAGAAGCCGACTCCGTAGAGGACGATCTCGAGCTTGCGGCGGGCGACCTCGCGCGTGTCGAGCTGCTTGATCGTGCCCGCGGTGAGGTTGCGCGGGTTGGCGAACGGCGCCTCGCCGGCCTCCTCGCGCTCGCGGTTGATGCGCTCGAACTCGGCCAGCGTCATGTAGATTTCGCCGCGGATCTCAATGACGTCGGGCAGGCGTGCGCCGCGGGCGGCCTTGAGTTTTGGGGGGAGCGTGTGGATGGTTTTCGCGTTGGCCGTGATGTCGTCGCCCTCGAAGCCGCTGCCGCGCGTGACGGCGCGCACGAACGCGCCCTTCTCGTAGGTGAGGCTCACGGCGATGCCGTCGATCTTCGGCTCGACCACGTAGGCGAGGTCTTCGCGGCTGAAAAGCTTGACGAGCCGCTGGTGGAAGGCACGCAGGTCGGCCTCGGAATAGGTGTTGTCGAGGCTCTGCAGCGGCTGGCGGTGCCGGTAGGTGGCGAAGCCCTCGAGCCGGTCGTCGCCGACGCGGGCTGTGGGGGAATCGGCCGCCTTGAACTGGGGGAACTGCGCCTCGAGGTCGGCCAGCTCGCGCTTCAGCCGGTCATATTCGAAATCCGTGACCTCCGGCTTCGCCTGCCGGTAATACAGTTCGTCGTGGCGCGCCACGTGGGCGCGCAGGTCGGCGATGCGTTGCCGGGCCTCGGCGGAAGTCATTCCCACTGATTAGGCAACGGTTTGGGCTAAATTTCAACACGTGGTTGGCAGGGCTGCCGGGCCGCACCCGGAAACGCGCGGCTCAAAGCATCGCGCCATGGGTCACTGGACATCATTCGCCGTCGCTGTCTATCTGATCAGAAAACCCTTGCCTCGCTCCGCCGCCGGGCTCTTGCTGTCCGTTCTTGGTTCGGGCCGTGGCGCAGCC
>CAJAKX010000152.1 GCA_903940425.1 uncultured Opitutia bacterium
CGCAGGGCCTTGGCCTCGATCTGGCGGATACGCTCACGGGTGACCTTGAACTGCTTGCCCACTTCCTCGAGCGTGCGGCTGTAGCCGTCGACCAGGCCGAAGCGCAGCGAGAGGACGCGGCGCTCGCGCTCGGTGAGCGTGTCGAGCACATCGATGATCTTTTCGCGCAGCAGAGAAAACGCGGTCATGTCGTACGGATTCTCCGCACTCTTGTCCTCGATGAAGTCGCCGAAGCTCGTGTCGTCGCCGTCGCCCACGGGCGACTGCAGCGAGATGGGCTGCTGGGCCATCTTCATGATCTGCTGCACGCGCTCGACGGGCATCTGCATCTCCTCGGCGACCTCCTCGGGCGTGGGCTCATGGCCGTATTCCTGGAGGAGCTGCTTCTGGACCTGCATGACCTTGTTCAGCGTCTCGATCATGTGCACCGGGATGCGGATGGTGCGGGCCTGGTCGGCGATGGAGCGGGTGATGGCCTGGCGGATCCACCAGGTGGCGTAGGTGGAGAACTTGTAGCCGCGCCGGTACTCGAACTTCTCGACGGCCTTCATCAGGCCCATGTTGCCCTCCTGGATGAGGTCGAGGAAGGACAGGCCGCGGTTGGTGTACTTCTTGGCGATCGAGATGACGAGGCGGAGGTTGGCCTCGACCATCTCGGTCTTGGCCCGGTGGGCCTCGCGGACATGGGTGCGGGTTTTGGCGACCAGCCCCAGCAGTTCCGGCGGGGCGATGCGCATCTCCTGCTCGGCCTGCCGGAGCCGCTGGTGCAGCGCGCGGGTGTCGATGGCGGCATCCTTCTTGGTCTTCGGATGCTTCACGCGCTCCAGCGAGTCGTGGATCTTCTGGATGTCGTTGAGCAGGTGCCCGAGGCCCTCGAGATAATCCTCGTAGACCTTCAGTTTGAAATAGAATTTCGGGAAGTTCGCCCGCAGGACGTTCTCGCGTTTCCGGAATTTCGCCAGCGTCCGTTTGCGCTCGGGCTCGGAGCGGGCCTTGAGATGTTCCTGCCAGGCCTCGTTCACCGAGGCCTCGGCCCGTTGCGTGGCCTCGGTCAGCTTGGGCAGCGTCTTGAAGTAGGCCTCGCGGCTGTCGATTTTCTTGTCGATGACGATCCGGTCGAACCGCTCCTCGCGGTTGAGCAGCTTCTGGCCGAGCGCGATGATGTGGCGGCTGACGATGCCGGCGTGGAACAGGGCCTCCTGCGCGTGCAGCTCGGCGTTCTCGATGCGCTTGGAGATCTCGACCTCCTGCTCGCGGGTTAGCAGCGGCACCTGGCCCATCTGCTTGAGGTACATCCGCACGGGGTCGTCGAGGATGTCGTGCTGCGAGGAGCGCGACTCCTCCTCCTCGGCCTCCTCCTGGCGCTGCTTGTAGCTGTCGACCTCCTCCGGATCGAGGATGTCGATCTCGAGGTTCTGGAGGATGGAGATGACGTTCTCGATGTCTTCCGGGTTGTCGACGCTCTCCGGCAGGGCCTCGTTGATGTCGTCGAACGTCAGGTAGCCCTGTTCCTTCGAGAGCCGGATGAGGTAGCGGATCTTCTCGTTGATGCTGGCGCTGCCGGCGGGCATCTCGATGCCGGGGGGCGTGCCGGCCACCGCCGGCACGGCGGACGCGGGGGCGACGTCGGCGGCAGGCACGGCGGGCGTTTCCACTTTGGAGGCGTGGTTGGCGGACTTGGCTTTGCGCGGCATGGAAAGATTTTGGAAAACAATCAAACGCCGTCCGCCAGCGCAGGTGGTTGGCGGAGTTGGCGTTGTAGCTCGGAGCGGTCCCTCAGCAGCAAGAGTAGTATGTCAGCGTCAACATCCGTCTGTTTGGCGGCTATTTCAAGTTCTATCTGGCGCAGGCGCGGCTCGAGTGTGCGGGACTGCAGGCGGCGCAGCCCCTCGTTGACGACCTTGCGGGGATCGTCGATGTCCGGCGCCTCGAACAGCAGGGAGGCGACCAGCGTTTTTTCCTCCGGCGTTTCCAGCAGTTCGTCGAGATGGTCGCGGCCGGGCCAGGTGTCGTGTTCAAACTCGGTGAGAAAGCGCCGGAGGATGGCGCCGGCCGGAAGGGCCGCCTCAATCCAGTCGCGGGGCAGCAGCTCGTGCGCAAGCGGCTTGCCGAACTGCTCATAGTGCAGGCAGAGCAGCAGCAGGTCGTGCTCCGGCGGACGGACCGTGGTGGCGGCGGGAAAAGGGCTTGCCCCGGGCGCCGGGGCGGCGGGCGGGCTCTGACGGCTCCGGTGGCGGACGAACCTTAGGAAATCCCGTTCGAAGGCATCCGGCATGATGCGGAGCGCCCCGATCACCGGGGCGATTTCGGCCAGCAGCTGCTTCTGCAGGACTTCCGAGTCCGTGGCGGCAACGACCTCGTAAATCTGCTGGACGGCCCGCGCGGTGGCTTCGGACGTCGCCGACCGGGGGTCGGGCAGAATGTACCGCTGCATGAATCCCATCATGCTGAGGGCGCTGTGGCGCAACTCGTCGTAGGCGGCGAGACCGCGTTCGAGGAAAAGCAGGTCGGGATCGACCTTCTCCGCGCCGGCGAAGGTGAGGAAACGCACCTCCAGTCCGGCCTTGAGCGCCAGTGGCAGGAAGCGCAGCGCGGCCTTCTGGCCGGCGCTGTCACTGTCGAAGAAGCACTCCACTTCCAGATGATACCGGCGCAGCAGCGCAAGCTGGGTCTCGGTGATGGCCGTGCCCTGCGGGGCGACCGCGGTCTTCAGGCCGACCTGCCAGCAGCGCAGCGCGTCGAGCTGCCCCTCCACGAGCACGAACGGCCGGCCGTCGCCGACGTGCGAGCGGGCGCGGTCGAGGTTGAAGAGCAGGTTGCCCTTGGTGAAGATCGGCGTCTCGGGGGAGTTGACATACTTGGCCTCGCGCGCGGGATCGTCGGCCGGCGTGAGGTCGGTCTGCCGTGCCGTGAACGCCACGACGCGCCCCTGGTGGTCGCGGATGGGGATCATAAACCGGCCGCGGAAGCGGTGCTTAAGCGTGCCGAGCACGATGGGTCCGCCGTCCCGGGGCGCAAAGAACAGGCCGCACTGGCGCAGCGCCTCCTCGGAGAACTTCCTCCGCATCAACATGGCCGCAAGTTCGCCGCCGTTGGCGTCGGCCGCGCCGATCTTGAACTCGTCGGCCAGCTCGACCGGGAAACGCCGCTTCTCCGTCCAGTAGGCGCGCATGAATTCACCGGCGTCGCCCGGGCCCTTGAAGGCCTGATAAAAATGCTCGGCGGCGAGCTCATGCAGCTCGAACAGCTCCTGCCGCAGCGAACGCTCCTCGCGGCTCGGGCCCGCGCCCGCCTCGTATTCCAGAGTCACGCCAAAGCGCTTGGCAATCGTCTCAACCGCCTCGGTGAAAGTGAGGCCCTCGGTTTCGCGCACAAAGGTGATGACGTCGCCCGCCTTGCCGCAGCCGAAGCACTTGTAGAAGCCGTTGTCGGGATTGACGTAGAAAGAAGGCGTCTTCTCCTGATGAAACGGGCAGAGCCCGCGGAAGCGCGAGCCGACCTTGCGCACCGTCACCACGCGGGACACCACGTCGAGGAGGTTTACGCGGGCCTTGAGATCGCGCAGGCTGGTGGATTTGATGGCGGGCATGACGGAACGCCGGGCGCGGCGGGCGGCGGGGAAAAACAAAGAATGCACTTTCAACTCATGGAGAGGTGTGTCAAGTTTCCCGCCTTCCGCGTGGAACCCTGCGCGGGATTGAACGACATATCGAGCATGCATTTACGGAGTGAGTTGACGGACGCTCCCGCCTGGCGGGTGGTGCTGGCGGTGATTGCGCTCGGCCTGACGGGAGCCGGCCCGGCCCGGGCGGCGGAGACGACGGAGCTGCCGCAAAAAGCCGTGCCCAGCCCCGTGCTGGAATGCGAACTGAGCGGCTTTGGCGAAAAGGATTACGCCGGCGCGGTGGAGACGATGTTCACCCGTTTCGAGCAGATCAGCGGCCGGCGCCTCGTGCCGGGGGCAAAAGGCAAGGTCGGCCTGAAGATCTACAGCGACTCCGGCCCCGGCCTGGCCACGCCGATTCCACTCGTGGAGGCGGTGATTGAGGCGCTGGAACGGCGCGGCTTCAAGACCCAGAACATCTTCCTCGTCGGCCTCAGCCAGCTCCGGATGCGGTTCACGAACTATCTGCCGTCGCTGTCCACGGGCGCGACCCCGTTCAAGAATCATCCGGTCTACGTGCTCGAGTCGGGCAAGTTCTACGATCCGACCTGGTTCTACGACAGCCCGCTGCCCACGCGCTTCGATCCGATCCTCAACGAAAAGGCGGCCGAGGAGGCCGCGGGCGGCAAGGTGCAGACCACCGTGGACGAGGATCGCAAGAGCTTTCTCGATACGCCGCTGTTTCTCGACTCCGACTTCTGGATCAACCTGCCCGTCTACACCGACCATGCGGTGCTCGGCATCAACGGCGCGCTGGTAAACGCCACGCTCTGGAACGCCTCGAACACCCTGCGCTTCTTCCGCAGCCCGGCCAACGCCCCCGCCGCGGTGGCCGAAATGGCCGCCATCCCCGAGCTGCGCGCGACGTGGGTGTTCTCGATCGTGAGCCTCGAACGCTACCAGTTCATCGGCGGACCCTACTTCAACTCGCTCTACACGCTGTCCGAGCCGCGCCTCTGGCTGAGCGCCGATCCGGTGATGCTCGACGCGCTCATGCTCGAACGCATCAACCGCGGCCGCCTGCAGGCCGGCTTCAAGGAAATCGATTCCGACGGCCTGCGCATGCTGGAATTCGCCGAACAGCTCGGCGTGGGCTCGGACAAGGTCGGCTCGGTGCAGTGGGTGCGGCTGCCGGCGGACCCGCCGCCGCGCCCGTGAGGCATTTTCCCGACTGATGCCGCCCCGCCCGGAATGAAGGGAAGCGAATGGACGCATCTGGCCCGCAAGTTTCCACTTGAGTCATCCGGCTGCTTCCGGGCAATTTAGTCATGATGTCATCCGCCGCCTATCTACCCTTCCTGTACCAGATCATCCTGGCGGCGGGCATTGCCGCCGCGGTCATCGGCGCGAGCCACCTCCTCGGCCAGCGGGCGAAGAAAAACAAAATCCAGGACACGGCCTACGAATGCGGCGTGCCCGGCGGGGGTCTCCAGCGCGCGCGGTTCCCGGTGAAATTCTTTGTCACCGCGCTGCTGTTCATCCTCTTCGACATCGAGGTGATCTTTCTCATCCCCTTGACCTTTGTCTACCGCGAGTTTCTGGCGAATCACATCCCGATCCTGCTGCCGATGCTCTGCTTCCTCGGACTGCTGGTGCTCGGCCTGGTCTACGAGGCAAGAAAGGGCGCGCTGGACTGGGAGAGGTGACCGCCCCCGACGCCGGCCGGCGTCATGACCGGATTTCCGCATGCGGATCGAAAAATTCATCACGCGCCAGAGGATCGTCGACCTCATCAGCAGCGACCTGAAGGGAGCGCTGGCGGAACTGCTGGAGATTTCCACCGGCCGTTTCTCCGACCTCAACCGGGATGCGCTGCTGCGGGGCCTGCTGCAGCGCGAGAATACGATGACCACCTACCTCGGCCTCGGGGTGGCCCTGCCGCACGTGCGCGTCAAGATGCACCGCCGCTATGTGCTGGCCATCGGCCGCAGCCAGGCGGGCATCCGCTATGACGGGCTCAAGGACAACGAGCGGATTCACCTCATCATCCTGCTCATCGCGGACGAGACCGCGCGCGACTACCTGCAGGTGCTCGCCTCGCTCGCCCGGCTGGTCAAGGAGCCGGACTTCGTCCACAGCCTGATCCAGGCCCCGGACCTCGACATTTTCCATGACCGCCTCTTCACCGGCCTCGGCGGCATCGCGGCGCGGCCGGCGCAGCTGCAGCAGAATCGCGTCAACCGCATCATGTTTCGCGAGGCGGAGCGCGTGGCCAAGGGCTGCGGCTGCTCGGCGATCATGGTGTTCGGCGACACCTTCGTGGGCGGCATCGAGGCGGGCAAGTGGTTTGGCGCGAACAAGACCATCCTGGTGACCCGCAATCCCGGCGAATCCGGCGAGGAACGGAAGGGTTTCGCGGAGATCATCCAGGTGCGTTCGTTCTCCAGCCAGCGCCTGGCGCAGCTGCGCAGCGCCGTGCTGGTGGCGCTGACGCGCGGGCTCATCAATTTCAGCGACCGACTCTGCTGCGTGGGCGGCATCGCGGGCAGCAACCAGTTTGACACCGTGGTCGTGGTCGACGTGGAGCGCGAGTTCCAGACGCTGCTCACGGGACCGGCCGACCTCCTGCCGGCCGACGTGAAACCTGAGGTGCTCGAGCGCGTGCTCGCGGTCGCCACGGACCTGGCGGTGGAGGGCCGCGAAGGCCGGCCGGTGGGCGGACTCTTTGTGGTGGGCGACACGGACCGGGTGGACAAGTTCATCAAACCACTCGTGCTCAATCCATTCTACGGCTACAAGGAGGAGGACCGGAACATTCTCAGCCCGTTCATGGATGAGACGATCAAGGAGTTCTCCTCGATCGACGGTGCGTTCATCATCCGGGGCGATGGCGTGGTGGAATCGGCGGGCAGCCTCATCCAGGCGGCGGACTACGATCACGCACTGCCGGGCGGGCTCGGTTCGCGCCACGCGGCGGCGGCGGCGATCTCGGTGGCCACGCAGTGCATTTCCATCGTCATCTCGTCGAGCACGGGCCAGGTGACGCTCTTCCGTCGCGGGGTCATGCTGCCACTGACGGAAAAGAGGATGAGCGGCAGCTGAGGGCCGGCCGGCTGAATCACCGGAAAGGGATAGACGGGGCGGTCAATACCAGGTGCTGAGCACAGAAAGCCAGGTCTGGATGACGCAGGCGGCGGCGATCCCAATGAGGATCACTTTTTTTGCGCCGGACAGTTCGTCAAGGGCGTCGAACAGCAGCAGGCCAAAAGCCCAGATGGCCGGCATCACCAGGCGGGGCAGCCAGTAGCAAAGAGGCCGAGGATCAGCCATACAGCCAGCCGCTCCCCTGCCGGCGTTTGGGCCGGTGGTGCTGGTAATTTGCCAGGGGGGGTGCGCCTTTCGCAGCCATGCAGGCAATGTCAAAAACTGTCGCGGTCAGATAACTGCAAAATCCGGCGAAGCTTCGTTGGACCACGAGGTTGTGCGTTCCATTCCCGGAAGCGGGGGATCACCGGCTGGCGGGGCAGGGGCGCGGTTTCGCGGCGGATGAGGGTGGAGAAATTTTCGGTCCCTCACTTTGGGGTTGCGCCCCGTCGGCGGGCCCCTTTGCTCTGACCCCTCCAACCCTTTGCCGCCATGCAAGAAGTCGTCAC
>CAJAKX010000153.1 GCA_903940425.1 uncultured Opitutia bacterium
CCGGCACTCGTTCTGCGGGAACCAGGTCCGCGGCGTGTTTTCGAGTGCGCAACGCGTGGGGGAACATTCGGCGAGCACGGCGCTTTCCTTATCGGCATAGAGAATGAGCGGCGGCACGCCGGCCAGCCCCCGCGGCGGGAAGCGGTGCAAAAGGAAAGCGCCCTGGTCACCCAAACTTAACGCGGGCGAAACTTTCCCGTGACTTTCATCGCGCATTTTCCCATCTGATGGGGGATGGCCCTGCCGCCGATCATTTATGAGGACGACGCGCTGCTCGGCTTCGACAAGCCGAGTGGCCTGCTGGTTGCACCCGACCGGTGGGACAAACAATGCGAGAACCTCATGGCGCTGGTGCACGCGAAATTCGGACCCGGCGTCGCCAACGTGCACCGGCTCGACACCGACACGAGCGGAGTGTTGCTGTGCACGAAGACCAAGCCTGCGCTTGATTTTTTAAGCGGGCAGTTTCAGGCGAAAACCGCGGAGAAGGTCTACTACGCGCTGGTGGTGGGCGCGGCGGCGCCGGACGAGTTCACGGTCGAACTCGCGCTGCGCGCGGACGAGGGCCGGCCCGGCTTGATGCGTGCGGTGAAGAAAGGCGGCAAGCCGAGCATCACGCATTTCCGCGTGCTGGAGCACTTCAGAGGCTTCAGCTGGCTGGAATGCCGGCCGCTCACGGGACGCACGCACCAGCTCCGCGTGCACCTGGCGGCCCACGGACTGCCGATCCTCAACGACGCCTTCTACGGCAATGACACACGGCTGCTGCTGTCCGGCCTCAAGCGCGGCTACAAGGGGCGCGAGAACGAACGGCCACTGATCAGCCGGCTCGCCCTGCATGTCAGTGAACTGACGGTGACGCATCCGGAGACGCGCGAAAGCCTGACGCTGCGCGCGCCGCTCCCCAACGAGTTCGTGGTGGCGTTGAAATACCTGCGCCGGTTCGGGTGCGCCTGAGATTTTACGCAGGGCGCGATGATTCCGTCACCAGGAGGATGGACGGCAGGCAGGACGCCCGGGCGCGGAGCTGAAGCCAGTCTGGCCTTGGTCGAGGCTCTGAATAATGGCCGGGATTTGATTCCTCAGTCGCGGAAGGGAGAAATGAACCCTATTCCGAATCATGGTCGTGATCGGGCTCGGTCGCCACGAGGGCGGTGAGCAGGGCAAGGACTAGGACGGTTGTGATCATTGCTTGGTGTGGTCAGGTCGGTAAGAGTATTGAAAGATAAGCTTGTTCCCGGTTTTTGCCAACTGGCAGCAGGCGCCGGAATGATTAAGGTGCTGTGCCGGATGTTCATATGGGTGTGATGGCAGACGGGATGATGCTCATGGCGTGGACCGCGGCGCCCCTAGGCCGGCCGCGCAGAAATCGACCAGGCGACGGATGCATCCATCGAAGTCATCGCCGCGGCAGAGACCGTGCGAAATGCGTTCAAAGTCATGCTGGTGCGCCGCCGCATAGAGCATAGCGCCGATGGTAAACTGCATCCGCCAGAAGAGCTCGGGCAGCGGCGTGCCGGGCAGGGCTTGGGTCAGGACGTGGGTGTATCGGGTCACCAGCGGATCAAACTCGTGGGCCATTTCATCGAGCATGAACGGTTGCGGGTCCGTCAGGTCACGGCTGATCAGACGTAGAAAGGACATTCCACCCAGCGCGCTGTCGGCGGCGCGACGGAGAAGCGGGCGGATGAAGGTGTCGAGAACAGAGCGAAGTGGCACGGGTTGGTCACCGGCCAGCTGCTCCGCCTGGGTCAGGAGGTTGAGCCGTTCCTCATTCACGGGGCGGACACGCCGGAACAACATCTGTTTGTACAGATCCTCCTTTGATCCGAAATAATAGTTAACCGCCGCCAAATTCACTCCAGCGTCGTCGGTAATCTGCCGAAGGGATGCGCAGGAAAAGCCATGCTGACCGAACAAACGTTCAGCGGCTTCCAATATATGCTCACGGGTGGCTTGTGATGCGACTGACACGGTGTGAATGAGCGATTCAAACAATCGTTTAAAACAAACGTGTCAAGAATTAATCCAACCTGCTGCATCCGGAACGATTGACGGCTAACGTGCGTATCTTACGGTCTTTGTTGTGCGCATTGAAGCACTTGAGGGACTGCAGAAATTGATGTTACCGGATCGCTGGCAGGCCGAGGCTATTCAGACGCTGAAAGCCGGGCGCGACGTGGTCATCGATGCCCCGACAGGAGCAGGGAAAACCTACGTTTTTGAACGGTGGCTGGAGCAGACGAACTTCAGTCGTCGATCCCTTTTCACCGTGCCAACCCGGGCTCTTGCGAATGACAAGTTTGCCGAATGGCGCACCCGTGGCTGGCAGGTGGGCATCATGACCGGTGATATCACCTTCGCGCCTGACGCGCCGGTGGTCGTGGCAACCTTGGAGGCGGTACAGGGCTGCTTCCAAGAAGAAGGGATGCGACCCCGGAGTGTCTTCGAGACACCACCACCCGCCGGGAATTTTCCAAGGACAGGTTCCCCCTTCCAACTGCTGGTCGTGGACGAATACCAGTGGCTGGCCGATCCGGACCGGGGCAACCACTATGAAGGCGTGATCCTCTCATTGTCGCCGGCGGTGCAACTGCTCCTGCTCAGCGGCAACGTCGCCAATCCCGAGGAAGTCGCCGGGTGGTTGCGCCGGCTCGGACGCGAGGTCGACATCATCCAACATCGGGAGCGTCCGGTGCTGTTGGAGGAGGTGGACGTCGACGACCTGATCCACGGTTTGCCGCGCGGTATCGAGGGCTTCTGGAGCCGGCGCGTGGCCGGCGCGCTGCGGGAAGGCCTTGGTCCGGTGCTCGTGTTTGCGCCCCATCGGCAGGATGCCGAGCGACTCGCCCGGCAGTTTGCCCGCGAACTGCCGCTGGCCGATCCACTGCCGCTCACGCCGGAGCAGGAAAACCTGCTGGGGCCGGGGCTCACGAAGCTGGTGAGGCAGCGGGTGGCCTACCATCACAGTGGTCTGACGTACACGCAACGCGCGGGGGTCATCGAGCCGCTCGCCAAGGCCGGCCAGCTACGCGCCGTGGTCGCCACGCTGGGCCTGAGCGCGGGCATCAACTTTTCGTTGCGCTCGGTGCTCATCACGGCCTCGAGCTACCGGTTCAACCAGCTGGAGCACGACATCGAGCCGCACGAGCTGTTGCAGATGATCGGCCGCGCGGGCCGCCGCGGCCTGGATGAGACGGGCTTTGTGCTGTGCAGCGGGAGCACGCCGCGATTGCGGCGCGCCCAGCCGCTGCGGCTCAAACGCGCCGCCCCGCTGCCTTGGGCCTTCATTCTGCGCCAGCTCCGCGCCGGCCGCGGGGCCGTGGAGGTCGCGCACACGGCCGCGGACCGTTTTTTTGCCGCGGAACCGCTCCTCCTCGGTGTTGAGACGACCGTCCACCGCGATCAAGCCGAGCTGCCGTGCGGCCAGCGCACCGACACCGGCCGCGCCCGGCTCGTGCGGCGGCGGAAAAATCCGCTGCCCGCCTGCCACGCCTGCGCGCTGCGCGCGGAGTGCCTCGCCCTGAATCCGCAGCCCACGCTCCTCTGGCAATGGCAGAAACTCGGCCTGCTCGACCGCACCCTTCGCCTCACCCCGCGGGGCGAGCTCGTTTCGTTTTTCCTCGGACCCGAAGGGCTCGCGCTCGCCGCCGCGCTCGAGGATATGCGCTATCCGCTGGACGATCTCGTTTTCGACTGTGCCAATCTCTTTGCGGGCGATCGCTTTGCCGGCACCAATCCGCGCACGCTGGGCCGCCTGGCGCGGGTGTGCGAGCAGACCTACCACCGGTTCACGATCGAAGGCTGGCTCGACCACGGCCTGCCGCCGCAGTACGGCTGTGGCGCGGCGGAAGTGATCCAGGCGCTGGTTGAGCAGAAAGCCCGCCGCGGTGAACTCGCCGCCGCGAGTGAGTTCGCCGGCCGCGGGGACATCGACCGCCTGCTCACCGAGTGGCGCAGCCTGCTGCGGCAGGTGGTCAACGCCCCTGCGCGGGACATGGCGAACACCCCGGCCCCCGGGGCGGCCGGACTCGCCGTCCGCTGGGATGATTTCCGCGCGTTATGCCGGACGCAGCTGGGCACGAACAAGGCCGGAGCGCCTCCGGAGCTGCCGTCGCTCACCGCGGAGCAGCGCCGGCCGGTGAATCACCGGTTCTTCAGGGCCCCGGCGCCGGCCGGCCGCTAGGCATGCGGGCAGCGTTCGCAGACGGCGCCGCCGGGTGTGCCGTCTCCACTTTTAGCTCGGCATTGCTCCGGTGTTCTGGAATGGGTGGGGCTCTTTTCCTCCTCCACCAACCATGCCAAATTGGGAATACAAGGTCATCACCAGCGGTGCGCTGGGCTTCGCCTCGCTGCAGCTGCTCGAACAGCACTTGAATCAGCTGGGCAAGGAAGAGTGGGAGGTCATCCATTTTCAAACCCGCCCCGACAATCCGCTCGCCTTCCATGGCCTCGCCCGCCGGCCGGTCATGCGCGACTGGGTCGTGGAAACGGCCCCCCCGGTGGGGTTCCCTGCTTCGAACTCCGGCGCCATTCCGGCGCCGCCGGCGGAGAAACCCGGCGACGCGCCGAGCGTGGAGGAGTTGCGCGCCGAAGCCGGGGAGCGCCGCGAATCGCTGCTCGCCCGCGAGGAGTCCTTGCGGCCGCTGCACGGCGTCGCCGCCGCCGGGGAGGGGAAGGCCGCGGACGATTTCGAGGCGTTCGGGGACGACGAGGACCTGCCAACCTTTTTCGAGGCGATCCGTCCGCACATGCGCCGCAACCAGAAGGGTGCCGGCATGGCGGTGGGTATCGAGTATCTTGCGAAAAAATTCGAACAGACCCAGGCGGATTTGATCGAGGCGCTGAAGGAGTGCGGCTTCACGATCCCAACGGGCGCGAAGGACGAGCCGGCGTATCTCGAGCATGATGGCGATCTCTACTGGCTGAACGTCAACAACCGCGGCCAGCTCTGGATCAACACGCGGGAGAAACTACGGCCGGTCTTCAAGCCGGTGGCGGGAAGAAAGGTGGCGGCGGAGGAGATTTCGGAAACCGGCCTGCCCGTCGGAGCCTCGGCGCAGGCGGAAGACCGGATGCCGGGGAAAGCACGCAG
>CAJAKX010000154.1 GCA_903940425.1 uncultured Opitutia bacterium
ACCCAACCGCAAAGCCAGGCGGTATCCGTTGGCGCCAACGTTCAGTTTTCCGTGACGGCTTCCGGGAGTCCCGAACCAACCCTTCAGTGGTTTCGCAATGGTTCCGCGATCAGTGGCGCGACCGGCAGCACGCTGACATTGACTGGCGTCCTATCGTCCGACGCCGGCGACTATACCGTCACGGTCTCCAATGTCTTGGGCAGCGTGACGAGCAACAAGGCCACCCTGACTGTAAGCGCAGCGGCAGCCGTGACCTCGTCAGCCGCCGGTGGCGGTGGGGTGATGGAGGCGTGGTTTATCGTCGGGCTGGTCCTGCTCGGAACGGCGCGAATAATGACGCGACCGCACGAAACTGCATAGTGAGCAAAGGGGCCGCGGTCGCCGCTTGCGATTCAGCGGCGCTTCGGCAAAATTATCCGCCATGCCGTACGCCCCCACGCGGCGGGAGTTCATCCGCCTCGCCTCCATCGGATCCCTGGCCATCGCCGGGGGCAGTCTCCTGCGGACCGGCGCGCGCGCCGAGGCCCGGCCGCCGGAGCCCAGTGCCCGCAAGCTGGGCGTCGCGTTGCTCGGGCTCGGTTCCTACAGTTCCAGCGAACTCGCGCCCGCCCTCCAGCAAACCAGACGCTGCCGTCTGGCCGGCGTCGTCACCGGCTCGCCGGCAAAAGCCGCCAGATGGGCGCGCAAGTACGACCTCCCGAAAAAGAACCTCTACCACTACGACCATCTCGAGCAGATCGCCGACAATCCTGACATCGATATCGTCTATGTCGTGACCCCGCCCGCGCTGCATCCGGAGTTCACCATCCGGGCGGCAAAAGCCGGCAAGCACGTCATCTCCGAAAAGCCCATGGCCTGCTCCGTCGCGGACTGCGACGCCATGATCGCGGCGTGCCGCGACGCGGGAGTCAAACTCTCCGTCGGCTACCGGCTCAATTTCGACCCCTATCATCTGGAGCTGCTGCGGCTGGCCGGGGATCCGAGTTTCGGCCCCTTCACCCGGATGACCGGTGATTTCAGCTTCGTCATGCGCGGGAAGCAGTGGCGGACGGAGAAGCGCCTCGCCGGCGGCGGGCCCATGATGGACATCGGCATCTACGTGGTGCACGGCGCCTGCGTGGCCGCAGGCGGCGCGACGCCGCTCGCCGTGACGGCCCACGAGGAGCCCAAGACGCGGCCCGAGTTGTTCAAGGACGTGGAGGAAACGATGCGCTGGACAATGGAATTTCCCGGCGGGGCGGTCTGTAGCGCGAGATCGAGCTTCTCGCAAAACAGCAATCGTTTTCGCGCGGATGGCCCGCACGGCTGGATAGATTTCCCGGATAGCGCATTTGCATACCGGGACATCGAGTGCGAAACCAGCCGCGGGCGACTCAGCTTCGGCCCGCCCGTCAACCAGCAGGCCCGGCACCTGGATGATTTCGCGGATTGCATCCTCACCGGCCGGGCGACCCCCGTCCCGGGCGAGCTGGGCCGCCGGGACATCCGCATCCTGTCCGCCATCTACGAGGCGGCGGCCACCGGGAAGCGCATCGTCGTCTAGCGGCAGCGGGGATTCGGGTGGACAAGCGCAGGCCGTCAGTTCGGCCCGTGAAGGATGTTGACCGTGGCATCGCGTCCATCGCCGGCCGGAGGTCCATAGTGGCGGCGGATGAGCATCTGCCACTGGGCGTTCTCCTCCTCCCGGCGCTTGATTGTGCGGTATTCAAGGTCGCCGGCGACAAAGATGAAGCTGAAGAGCAGGGCGCCGAGGTAATTGTGCAGCCCGAAGGCCATGAGCCCGGCGCCGACGACCGCGAGCACCTTGCCGATTCCCGCCGCCCAAAAAGTGGCCTGGAGATAGGACCACCGCATGGCCAGCAGCGCCCGCAGAATGCGGCCGCCATCCATGGGGAAGACCGGGAGCAGGTTGAAGCAGCCCATGACAAGGTTGACCAGCAGCAACTCCCAGCCGAGCCCGGAGAAGGTGAGCGGCAGCTCACCATCGGCCCAAGACGCGGGCATGGTGACAAACGGCCACAAGGCCAGCACGATGGCAAAGTTCACCGCGGGTCCGGCCAGCGTGATGAGGAGCTCGCGCCGTGGCTGGCGCGGAATCGAATCGAATTCCGCCATGCCCCCGATGGGCAGCAGCAGGATGCGGGGCACGCCGATGCCGAAACGACGGGCGGTCAACGAATGCCCCAGCTCGTGCAGGACGACGCAGGTGAAAAGCATCACGATGAACGCCACGCTCCAGGCCACGCCCGCCCAGCCGGCCTCCATCCACCCCTCCCACGCCACGTAGGCCAGCAGCAGCAGAAAACTGAAGTGCACGGCCAGGCGGATGCCGAAGACGCGGAACAAGTTAATTGACCATCCAAGCATTTGCCGTAAGTAAGGCCCGTTTCGGGCGGAATGCTAATCGATAATCGCCGCCCGCGTTTGTTCCCACTTTTTCCGCCATGGCCGCCGCCAAACCCAGCATCCTTGTCATCGACGACGATTCGGAGATCCGCTACTCGCTATCGCGCGTGCTCTCCTCGCGCGATTACGCGGTGACGACTGCCGCGAGCGGGGAGGACGGCATCGCCGCCGTCAAAAAAAGCCCGCCCGACGTCATCTTCCTCGACATCCGCATGGGCGGCATGGGCGGCATCGAGGCGCTCCAGCACATCCGCTCCATCAATCCGCGGCAGCTCGTCATCCTCATGACCGCCTTTGGCACGGCACAGACGGCCATCGAGGCGATGAAGTACGGCGCGTTCGACTACATCATGAAGCCGTTCGATCCGCAAAAAGTGCTGGCCCTGGCGGAGAATGCGCTCAAGACCCACGCCGACCTGCACGCGGCGGGCGACTACCAGCCGAGCCTCAACACCGAGGATTACAAGGAGGGCATCGTCGGCGGCTCCGCCGCCATGCAGCAGGTCTTCAAGACCATCGGCCAGGTCACCGCCAGCGACGTCACCGTGATGATCACCGGCGAAAGCGGCACGGGCAAGGAGCTGGTCGCGCGCAGCATCTACAAGCACAGCCATCGCGCGGCCCGGCCGTTCATCGCGGTCAACTGCGCGGCCATTCCCGACAACCTCATCGAGAGCGAACTGTTCGGCCACGAAAAGGGATCCTTCACCGGCGCGACCGGCCAGCGCATCGGCCGGTTCGAGCTGTGCGATGGCGGCACCATCTTTCTCGACGAAATCGGCGACATGGCGCTCGCGACCCAGACCAAGATCCTGCGCGTGCTGCAGGAGGGCGAAATCCAGCGCGTGGGCGGCACGGAGACGATCAAGGTGGACGTGCGCGTGCTCGCCGCGACCAACAAGGATCTGGAGGAGATCGTGAAGGCCCGGAGCTTCCGCGAGGATCTCTACTACCGCCTCAACGTGGTGCGCATCAACATGCCGCCTTTGCGCGAGCGGTCCGAGGACATCCCGCAAATCGTCGATTACGTGCTGCAGACGCTGCAAAAGCAAAAGAAGACGCGCGTGAAGAAGGTCACCGCCGAGGCCATGGCGGTCCTGCTGCGGCACAAGTGGCCGGGCAATGTCCGCGAGCTGGAGAATGTCATCTACCGCAGCGCCATCATCGCGCAGGGCGACGCCATTCTGGTCAAGAACCTGCCGGCCGAGATTCGCGGCCCGGCCGGGGCCGCCGGGCCCTCAATCGCGACCGCCGCCGCCGGCCCGCCGCCCGCCCCGGACGTGACGTCCGCCGAGGCGCCGGTGGAAACCGCCGAACCGGAAGCCCGGCCGGAGGCAAAACCCGCGGCACCGGCCTCTCCAATCCCTGCGCCGTCTGTCCCCGGGCCCTCGCTGCTCACACTGCAGGACGCCCTGGATTTCGTATATGCCCGCCTGAAAGCCGAGGGCACGGAGCCGGTGCTGGAACGTCTGGAACGGGAAATGATCGGGCGCGTGCTCAAGGACGAGCATGGCAACCTCGTGCGTGCCTCCGAGCGGCTCGGCATGACGCGGACCACGCTCCGCAAGCGCATCGACGCGCTCGGGCTGAAGGTGTAGCCCCGACGCTACGCCTCCAACATGTCCTGAGGCTCAAGACAGGCGATGATCTCCGCCCGCGTGTCATTCTGAGCGCAGCGAAGAATCCAGGGGACCGTCGCCCGGCCGAGTCATGCTGGATCCTTCGCTGCGCTCAGGATGACAGGAAAGAGGCGAGGTTATCCGGCTTCATTTTCTCAGCGTTTCCGGTCGCCGTATCCGTGCGGGTGGGCCGAGTGCCATTTCCACGCGGTAGCGATAATCGACTCGGCGTCGGCGAACTTCACCTTCCAGCCGAGTTCACGCTGCGCCAGCGTGGAGTCCGCGTAGAGGGCGGGTGGATCGCCGGCCCGCCGCGGCGCCTCGACGAGCGGCACTTTTTCGCCCGAGACCTTCTCGACCGCCTGGATCACCTCGCGGTTGGAATAAGGGCGGTCGGTGCCGAGATTGTAGAAGAGAGCGGCGCCGGGCGCGGCGAGCCGGTCGAAAACGGCGATATGGGCGCGACTCAGGTCGTCCACGTGCACGTAGTCGCGCAGGCAGGTGCCATCCGCGGTGGGATAGTCGGTGCCGAAAAGCTGCAGCTGCGGACGCCGGCCCAGCGCGGCGTCAATCGCCAGCGGGATGAGGTGCGTCTCGGGATCGTGGTCCTCGCCGATGGAACCATCCTCGGCGGCGCCCGCGGCGTTGAAATAGCGGAAGGCCGCGAAGCCCAGCCCGTAGGCCCGCGCGCACGCCTTCAGGGCGTTTTCCACATCGAGCTTGGTCTGGCCGTAGGGATTGATGGGTTGCTGCGGCATGGTCTCGACCAGCGGCAGCGCGGCCGGGACGCCGTAGGTCGCGCAGGTGGAGGAAAACACGAACTTCCGCACGGCCGCGTCGTGCATGGCCTTGAGCAGGTGCAGGGTGGCGACGACGTTGTTGAGGTAGTACTTGAGCGGATCACTCACCGATTCACCCACGTAGCAGTAGGCCGCGAAGTGCATCACGAGTTCAATCTTCTCCTTCACGAGCACGGCGCGCACCGCGGCCTCGTCGCCGAGACCGGTTTCGTAGAACGGCACGGACGGCGCGACGGCGCGACGATGACCGTAGACGAGGTTGTCGATAACCACCGGCCGGTGCCCCGCGGCGGCCAGCTGCCGCACGCAATGGCTGCCAATGTAACCGGCGCCGCCCACAACAAGTACATTCATCAGGCGAGACTTGTATTGATTTTCCCTGAGCGATGGCTAGGCAAAACTCTCTTGCGCCCCTGACCGGGCGCCCCTGAATGTCCTTCCGCACCATCAATGAAGCAGTCCCGCATCGTCATCACCGGCCTCGGCCTCACCGCGCCAAACGGCAACAGCCTGCCGGAATTCCGGCAGAATCTGCTCACGGGCGTTTCCGGCGTGGAGCTGATCGAGGTGCGCTACATGGGCGCGCAGCCGGCGGGAGTCTGTCACTTTGATCCGCTCAAGTACCAGAAGAAGAAGGACGTTCGCATCGGCACGCGCGCCGGGAGCATCAGCATCCATTGCGCGCGCGAGGCGCTGGCGGACAGCGGCATGAACTGGGAGGCCGCCGACAAGTCGCGCGCCGGCATCTATCTCGGCATCACCGAGCACGGCAATGTCGAGACC
>CAJAKX010000155.1 GCA_903940425.1 uncultured Opitutia bacterium
GATTATAGCCTGCGCCAGCACGGACGCTGTGGTGGTGCCGTCACCCGCCACGTCGTTCGTCTTGGACGCGACTTCTTTAACAAGCTGTGCGCCCATATTCTCGAAAGGATCTTCAAGCTCTATTTCCTTCGCGATCGTCACGCCGTCGTTGGTGACGGTCGGCGACCCGTATTTCTTGTCGATGACGACGTTGCGGCCCTTGGGGCCCAAGGTCGCCTTGACCGCACGCGAGAGCAGTTCGATGCCGCGCAGAATCTTCTGGCGGGCGGCTTCTTCGAAAATGAGTTGTTTGGCAGGCATAGTGGTTAAAATTCCTGGTTCAGGGTTCAGGGTTCTGGGTTCAGGGTTTGCGGTTCAGGTGAGGATCCCGAGGATGTCCTCCTCGCGGACGAGCGTGTATTTCTTCTCTTTGATCTTCACCTCGGTGCCGCCGTACTTGCTGATGAGCACGAGGTCGCCGACCTTCACTTCAAAGGGCCGGATCTTGCCGTCCTCGTCCCTTTTGCCGGTGCCGAGGGCGATGACCTTGGCCTCCTGCGGCTTTTCCTTGGCGCTGTCCGGGATGATGATGCCTCCGCGGACCTGCTCTTTTTCCTCGATGTGTTCAACGAGAACACGATCGCCGATGGGCTTGATTTTGACGTTAGCCATGTTGTTGAGTTTGGGTTTGGGTTGAGAGTTTGACTTTTCGGGAGGGAAACGCCTGAACCCGCGCCGGAGCGAGCGGATTCGGCAAAGGGTGCAAAGTTACTTCTTGTTGTCGTCGACCACCTCGAAGTCGGCATCGACGACGTCGGACTTCTGGTCGCTCTTCTTTTTGGTCCCGGTCGGGGCGGACCCGCCGGTGTCGCTGCTGGCCGTGCCGCTGCCGGCGGTGTCGCTGCCGGCCCCGGCCGCCGCGGCCGCCTGCTGGGCGTGGGCGTAGATTTCGCCGCCGAGCTTCGTGAGCTTTTCGATGGCCGCGCGCATGCGGGCGGCGTCGTTGCTCTCCAGATCCTTCCGGGCGTCGGCGATGCCGGCCTCGATCTTCGCTTTCACGTCGGTGGGAATCTTGTCACCGGCGTCCTTGAGCGTCTTCTCGAGCTGGTAGACGACCGTGTCGAGCTGGTTGCGCGCTTCGATCTGCTCGCGGTGTTTCCGGTCATCCTCGGCATGGGCCTCGGCCTCCCTGGTCATCTTTTCGACCTCGTCCTTCGCGAGCCCGGAGGAGCCGGTGATGGTGATCTTCTGCTCGCGACCGGTGCCGAGATCCTTGGCGGAGACATGGAGGATGCCGTTCGCATCGATGTCGAAAGTCACCTCGATCTGCGGGGCGCCGCGCGGCGCCGGCGGAATGCCGTCGAGCCGGAAGTTGCCCAGCACCTTGTTGTCGCGCGTCATGGGGCGCTCACCCTGCGTGACCACGATCTCGACCGAGGGCTGGCTGTCGCTCGCGGTGGAGAACACCTGCGATTTCTTCGTCGGAATGGTGGTGTTGCGCGGGATCATGGGCGTGGCGACGCCGCCGAGGGTCTCAATCGCCAGCGTGAGCGGGGTGACGTCGAGCAGGAGCACGTCGCGCACCTCGCCCTTGAGCACGCCGCCCTGGATGGCCGCGCCAACCGCGACAACCTCGTCGGGGTTGACGCCCTGGTGCGGCGGCTTGCCTCCGAGGTTCTTGGCGATGTCGACGACCTTCGGTATGCGCGTCATGCCGCCGACGAGCACGAGTTCGTTGATCTCGGCGACCGTCAGGCCCGCGTCCTTGAGGCAGTTCTTGAACGGCTGGATGCAGCGCTCGAAAAGTGAATCGCAAATCTGCTCCATCTTGGCCCGGGTAAGCGTGACGTTGAGATGCTTCGGGCCGGAGGCGTCAGCGGTGATGAACGGCAGGTTGATGTCGACCGACTGCGTGGAGGAAAGGGCGATCTTGGCCTTTTCGGCCTCCTCCTTGAGGCGCTGCAGCGCCATCGGGTCCTTGCGGAGGTCGATGCCGTTCTCCTTCTTGAAATTGTCGACGAGCCACGAGATGATGGCGTCGTCCCAGTTGTCGCCGCCGAGGTGGGTGTCGCCGTTGGTGGCCTTCACCTCAAACACGCCGTCGCCGATTTCGAGGATCGACACGTCGAACGTGCCGCCACCGAGGTCGAACACGGAGATTTTCTCGTCCTTCTTCTTGTCGAGGCCGTAGGCGAGCGACGCGGCGGTGGGCTCGTTGATGATGCGGAGCACCTCGAGGCCGGCGATCTTGCCCGCGTCCTTGGTGGCCTGGCGCTGGGCGTCGTTGAAGTAGGCCGGGACGGTGATGACGGCCTGCGTGATTTTCTCGCCGAGGTAGGCCTCGGCGTCGGCCTTCATTTTCGCAAGGACGATCGCGGAAATCTGCTGCGGGGCGTATTGCTCGACCTTGTCGCCCACTTGAATCTCGATGTAGGCATCGCTGTTCTTGCCCTCGACCACCTTGAAGGGATAGTTCTTCGACTCCTCGCGCACCTCGGAAAACTTTCGGCCGATGAGGCGCTTGGCGGAAAAGACGGTGTTCTTGGGATTCGTGATCGCCTGGCGTTTCGCAGCCTGGCCCACGAGACGTTCGCCGGCCTTCGTGAAAGCCACGACGGACGGGGTCGTGCGACCGCCTTCCGCGTTGGGAACCACCACCGGCTCGCCGCCTTCCATGACGGCCATGCAGGAATTGGTGGTGCCCAGGTCAATACCGAGAATATGACTCATACAGATCTTATCAGCAGAGCGTGTGCCCCGGTCATCGGTTTCTGGTTAACTCTTTATGCTTGAGTACTTAAAAATGATTAATCCGTGGCTGGATGTGGCCATGCAGGGTGGCGGGCAAGCCACCATGACACAGCTGTGTCTCACCCTCCGCGGCAAGGCCTTGTCCCGTGTCACACGCCCCTGCGGCGCTGGCGGCGGGTTGCATCGCGCTCCGGCGCGCTTACGCTGGCGGCATGGAGATGGAACTCGATCTCCCGCAGGCGATCCCGGTGATGACGCTGCCCGGCACCGTGTTGTTCCCGCAGGCGTTGCTGCCGCTGCATATTTTCGAACCGCGCTACCGGCAGATGTTGCGTGATGTGCTGGCGACCCATCGCATCTTTGCCGTGGCCCGGCTCAATGAGGCGCTCGCCGTCGAACCCGGCCAGTACGAGCCCCCGCACCGCGTGGCCACGGCGGGCATCATCCGCGCGTGCCAGAAGAATGAAAATGGCACCTCCAACCTCCTGCTCCAGGGACTGTGCCGCGTGGAGTTCACCGCAATCCTCCACGATGAGCCCTACCGCTGCGTGCACGCCCGGCCGCTGGCCAGCACGCCGGGTGCCGCCGGCGAGGAGAACCGGCGTCTGCGCCAGGAACTCGCCCGCCTGCTTTCGCTCAAGCGGAAGTTCGGCGCGCCCATGTCGGACGAGATGACCGCCTTCCTGCGGACGGTCGGGGACCCCGCGACCTTCGTCGACCTTGCCGCTTTTGGTTTCTGCGAGGACGCCGGTGTGAAACAGAAGTTGCTCGAGACCCTCGACACCCATCGGCGGCTCCAGCTTTTCAGCGCGCAGGTCCGCGCCGAAATCGAGGCCATCAAGTTGCGCCGGAAGCTCCAGGGTCAGCTCGGCGACGACGCCGTCTCCAATAACTGACCGCACCTCGATGTAGGAGCGTTCTGCTGGCCAGCAGAATGCTCGCGATGAAGCAATAATCGCCTGCAAGCAGGCTCCTACCCTCGCTCCGCCCCCGTGGTTTTCCTAAAAAGCTTGCCTCGCGCAGGGCAAAATCGCGAAATCCCTCCCCTCCTTTTGGGCCGAGCTAGCTCAGTTGGTTAGAGCGGCTGTTTCGTAAACAGCAGGTCGCTGGTTCGAATCCAGTGCTCGGCTCCATTTTCTTGCCGGGATGACGCGGGCCCGGGACTTCGCCCGGGCCCAGTCCAGATCCGCCGCCGCCGTGAGCCTCCGCACCGAACTTTTTGATTACGCGCTGCCCGGGCGCTTCATTGCGCAAACCCCCGCCGCGCGCCGCGACCAGTCGCGCCTGCTCGTCGTCGACCGCGGCGCCCGCACGGTGGCGCATCATGTCTTCGCCGACCTGCCCGGTTTCCTGCGCGCCGGCGACATTCTCTTCCGCAACAACGCCGCCGTGCTGCCGGCACGCCTGTTCGCGCAACGGCCGACGGGCGGACAGGTCGAGTGCTTCCTGCTGCGCCCGGCGGGCCCCGTCAACGAATGGTGGTGCCTGCTCCGTCCGGGTCGAAAGCTTCCCGCCGGCGCCACCTTCGTCCGGGAAGGCGCGTTCACGGCCACCGTGCTGGCCAAGGAAGGCGACGGCGCCGCGCGCGTCGCCTTCATCACGCCCGGCGGCGAATCCATCGTGGCAACGGCCAACCGCCTCGGCGAGGTGCCGCTCCCCCCCTACATCCGCCGCCGGCACACCGGGGACGAGCGCCGCCTCGACCTCGAACGCTACCAGACGGTCTATGCCGACCGCGCGCATCAGGTCGCGGTGGCCGCGCCCACCGCCGGTCTGCACTTCACGCCGGAGCTGCTCGCGCGCCTCGCCGCCGACGGCGTGCGCTTCGCCGACGTCACGCTCCATGTCGGCCCCGGCACCTTCCGCCCGATCACGGCCGCGACCATTGAACAGCACGTCATCCATCGCGAAACCTGTGAACTGCCGCCGGAGACGCAGCGCCTGCTTTTCGCTCCCGGGAACGGCCGCCGCCTCGCCGTGGGCACGACCACCGTGCGCTCCGTCGAGGACTTTCTCGCCCGCCACGCCGGCCCCCTCGATCGTGGGTCCATCGCCGAGACGGATCTCTTCATTTACCCGCCCCGCGCGTTTCGCGGCATCGACGTCTTGATTACGAATTTCCATCAGCCGCGCTCAACCCTGCTCTGCCTCGTGGCGGCCTTCCTCACCCCGGGATCGACAGACGGCATTGCCTGGATCAAGGAGATCTACGCCGAGGCCGTCGCCCGGGAATACCGGTTCTTCAGTTACGGCGACGCCATGCTGGTCCTTTGAAAGCGTTTCTTCCGTTCCGCGGGGGCGGCGAACTGTTCGCCCATTGCGTGATCGACTGTTCCCGGGCGGGCCCACAATGTCCCGGGAAACCAACCCGCCCCTGCCATGCCGCCGATGAGC
>CAJAKX010000156.1 GCA_903940425.1 uncultured Opitutia bacterium
GTTCATCGGTTACCTCGTCGGCGTCTGTGCCATCGCGGCGGGACTCACCTTCCTGGAGACAGTCGCCAATCCTTACACCACGGTGCTTGGTCCCACCCAATATGCGGCCACCCGCATCAATCTCGCCCAATCCTGCAATGGCGTCGGCTGGATTTTTGGTCCAATCGCCGGTGGCTTGTTCTTTTACAGCAAGGACGCGTCGGGCCAGAGCACGGGCGCTCAGACGCTTTGGATCCCCTATGCGGCGGTGGCGGTCGTCGTCGTCGTTCTGGCAATCATCTTCTATTTCGCCGACGTTCCGGACATCAAGACCGAGGATGTCTACCATCTCGAGGACAAGGACGCCTCCGGGGAACGGGCAGCAGAGAACGTCCGGGAGGTGCATCGGGGGGCGATCTATGCGATGCTGCTGGGCAATGTGGCCGTGCTCGCCGTGAGCATCGGAATGATTTCCTGGGTCATTCTGAACGCCGTGGGCTTGGGTGCGCGAGCGGTCGGCCTGGCTTCACGGATTCCCCATCCGGCGAACCTCGCGGTGACCGCTGATACGTCCTTGGCGCTGGTGATCGTAGTGGGCGTGCTTGTGGCCATCGCGGTCGCGGCGGTGATGCTCGTCGGGACGGCGAAGAGGATCACGAGCCACAGCATCTGGTCTCATCCGCATTTCTCAGGCGCGACGCTGGCGCAGTTCTTCTACGTGGCCGCGCAGTCCAGCATCTTCAGTTTCTTCATCAATTACATGACGGCGGATGTGCCGGCGATTCCCGCATCGTGGAATTCGGGCTGGCTGGCGGGAGTCTTCGAGACGAACAAACTCGGGATCCTCGGCCTCAGTGACAAGGGAGCGTCGTTCCTGGTTTCAGTCGGGTTCTTTTGCTTCCTGACCGGACGTTTCAGTGGCGCGTTTATCTTGAAGAAATTCTCGGCCCACAAGGTGCTCGGTCTCTATGGACTGCTCAACATCGGCATCTGCTTCCTGATCTTTCTCAGACTCGGCTGGCTGTCCGTCGGCTGCGTTTTTCTGAGCTATTTCTTCATGTCGATCATGTTCCCGACGATCTTCGCGCTCGGAATCCACGGATTGGGCGCCCGGGCCAAGAAGGCTTCTGGCTACATCGTCATGGCGATCATGGGCGGCGCGATTGTGCCGAAGCTCATGGGTGCCGTGGCCGACCATTATGGGGTGTCACGTGGTTTCATCGTGCCGCTGGTATGTTTCGTTTTCGTGGCACTTTACGGTCTCAACTGGCCGAAATTCAGCCATGCCGAATCGTTGAGTGGAGTCCCCGCGACTGGCGGGCACTGAGCTGAGCGACGGAAGAAGAAAGCGGCGTTCAGCAGGTGAGGCGCTGACGGCGCGGCGCTCTCCAGAATCCGGATTTCCCGATCCTTTCGGCCCGGACAGCGCCGGGCCCTCCAGATTCCGAATCACCCGGCGCTGCCGCGCTGACGGCCGACATCTCGTTCTTGCTCCGTGCCGCTTGCTTTGGTTGAAATGACGGCTGACTGTTTTGTCCACCCGCCGTGCCCGACCTTCGACCTTAGACCTTCGACTCTCGACGCCTATTTTCATCATGTCCAAACCCGACCTCCGCAAATATTCCTCCATCGTGCACGACGGTTCCGACCGCGCCCCCAACCGCTCCATGCTGCGCGCCGTCGGCTTCAAGGACGAGGACTTCCGGAAAACGGTCGTCGGCATCGCCTCGACCTGGAGCATGCTCACGCCCTGCAACATGCACATCGACGCCCTGGCCCGGGAGGCCGGCGCGGGCGCCGATGCCGCCGGCGGCAAGTCGATCATCTTCGGCACCATCACCGTGGCCGACGGCATCAGCATGGGCACGCTCGGCATGCGCTATTCGCTGGTCTCGCGCGAGGTCATCGCCGACTCGATCGAAACGGTGTGCGGAGCGGAAGGCTTCGACGGGCTCGTCGGCATCGGCGGTTGCGACAAGAACATGCCCGGCTGCGTCATGGCCATGGCGCGCCTGAACCGGCCGGCGGTTTTTGTCTACGGCGGCACCATCCTCCCCGGCATCCATCCCGAGTCACAGAAGGACTGCGACATCGTTTCCGTGTTTGAGGCCGTCGGCCAGTATGCCGCCGGCAAGCTGGATGCAGAGGGGTTGAAGACCATCGAGGCCTGCTCGATTCCCGGCCCCGGCTCCTGCGGCGGCATGTACACCGCCAACACCATGGCCTCCGCCATCGAGGCGCTCGGCATGAGCCTGCCCAACAGTTCCACCCAGATTGCCATCAGCGAGGAAAAGAAACTCGACTGCCGACGCGCCGGCGAGGCCGTCCTCGCCCTGGCCCGGGCCGGCATCCGTCCGCGCGATATCATCACCCGGAAGGCGTTTGAGAATGCCATCACGGTCGTGATCGCCCTCGGCGGCTCCACCAACGCCGTGCTGCACCTGCTCGCCATCGCGCACACGGCGGGCGTCCGGCTTTCCCTCGACGACTTCACGCGAATCGGCCGGCGCGTGCCCGTCCTCGCCGACCTCAAACCCTCCGGACGCTACGGCATGGCCCACCTGTCTCGCATCGGCGGCCTGACGCCGTTGATGAAGATGCTGCTCGACGCCGGGCTGCTGCACGGCGACTGCCTGACCGTGACCGGCAAAACTCTCGCCGAAAATCTGCGCGACGTGAAGCCCTACCCCGCGGACCAGGATGTTGTCCATCTGTTGTCCAATCCGATCAAGGCCGACAGCCATATCCGCATTCTCTACGGCAACCTCGCGCCCCGGGGCGCCGTGGCAAAGATTTCCGGCAAGGAGGGCATGCGCTTCGCCGGCAAAGCCATCGTCTTCGAATCCGAGGAGACCGCGCTCAAGGCCATCCTCGACGGCCGCGTGAAGCCCGGCCACGTCATCGTCATCCGCAACGAGGGTCCGGTCGGCGGCCCCGGCATGCGCGAGATGCTCGCGCCCACCAGTGCCGTCATGGGCAAGGGACTGGGCAAGGAGGTGGCGTTGATCACCGACGGCCGCTTCTCCGGCGGCAGCCACGGCTTTGTCGTCGGTCACATCACGCCCGAGGCGGCGACCGGCGGTCCCATCGCAGTCATCCGGAACGGCGACCCGATCATCATCGACGCCGGGAAGAGCCTGATCTCCCTCGATCTTCCACCCAAGGAACTGAAGGCGCGTCTCAAGGCCTGGAAGCCGAAGAAGCCGCGTGAAACCCGCGGCGTGCTCGCCAAGTATGCGAAGCTTGTCACCAGCGCCTCCCTCGGCGCCGTGACGGACAAGGATCTGTGACAGGATGCAGCGGATAGAGATCTGGCAACTGGAGGGCCCGGCGCCGTCCGGGACGAATAGACGACAAAAATCGGCGGGCATGGCGGCCCGCCCTCCCGGCAATCCCTTCCTTTTCAATCGCAAATCCTCGGCCCCAAACCGATAATTCTGCCCATGACCTGGTCCCGTTTCCAGCAGCTCTGCCACCACTATCCCGCGCTTGGCGTGTCGCTCGACCTCAGCCGCATGCCGTTCCCGGACGACTATCTGCCGTCGCTGGAGCCGAAGTTCGCGGAGGCATTCTCCGCCATGGCCGCGCTGGAGAAAGGCGCCGTCGCCAATCCCGACGAGAACCGCATGGTCGGCCATTACTGGCTGCGCGCGCCGCAACTGGCGCCGAACAAGGAGATCGCCGACGCCATCACCTCGACGCTGACCGCCATCAAGTATTTCGCCGCCCGGGTGCACAAGGGCGAGATCAGCAGCCCCGACGGCAAGTTCCGCGACCTGCTCGTGATCGGCATCGGCGGCTCGGCGCTCGGGCCGCAGCTGGTGAGCCACGCGCTCGGCCGCCTCAAGGCCGGCCGCGACAAGATGCGCGTCCATTTCTTCGACAACACCGATCCAGACGGCCTCGATTACGTGCTGAAGGAAATCGGCAGTCATCTCCGCCGGACGCTGGTGCTGGTGATTTCCAAGTCGGGCGGAACGGTGGAGACGCGCAACGGCATGCTGGAAGCCGCTGCCGCGTTCCGGGCCGCGGGGCTCGACTGCCCGAAGCACTTTGTGGCCGTGACCGGCGCCGGTTCGAAGCTGGAGCAGATCGCGCAGCAGGAGGGCTGGCTGGCGCACTTCCCCATGTGGGACTGGGTGGGCGGCCGCACGTCAGAGCTTTGCGCGGTGGGACTTCTACCCGCCGCGCTCCAGGGCATCAAGATCGACCAGTTGCTGGCGGGCGCCGCCGCCATGGACAAGGTCACCCGCAAACCCGTGCTCCCTGAGAATCCCGCCGCGCTCCTCGCCGCGATGTGGTACTGGGCCACCGACGGCCGCGGCGCGCGCGACATGGTCGTGCTGCCCTACAAGGACCGCCTGCTGCTCTTCTCGCGCTATCTCCAGCAGCTCATCATGGAGTCGCTCGGCAAGGAGCTCGACCTGCAGGGCCGCGTGGTCAACCAGGGCATCGCCGTCTACGGCAACAAGGGCTCCACCGACCAGCACGCCTATGTGCAGCAGCTCCGTGAGGGCGTGAACAATTTCTTCGTCACCTTCATCGAGGTCCTGCGCGACCGTCAGGGCGAAAGCCTCGAGGTCGAGGGCGGCGGCCTGACCAGCGGCGACTACCTGCAGGGCTTCCTCCTCGGCACGCGCGACGCGCTCAGCGAAAAGAACCGCCCTTCCA
>CAJAKX010000157.1 GCA_903940425.1 uncultured Opitutia bacterium
GCAGTGCCGTTGGCGTTGGGGAGCACCTCACCGCGCTCGAAGCGGTACGCCTGTTTGAGATTGTTGGGCGTCATCTTGCGGCCGAGGCGCTCAAAGCGGTCGGCAATGGCCTGCTTGATGACCGGATCTAACACCAGCTTCTGCCCGAGCACCTCGGCCACGGCCTCACGCGTGCGATCGTCGCAGGTCGGCCCGAGGCCGCCGGTGGTGATGACCACGTCGGCGCGCGACCAGCTTTGGCGCAACTCCGCGACGATGGCCGCCGCCTCGTCGGTCACGGTGACGTTGCGCGCCAGTTGCACGCCACGGCGGCCGAGCTGCTGGCCGATCCATGTCAGGTGCCCGTTGGGCGTCAGCCCAAGGAGCAGTTCGTCGCCGAGGGTGAGCAGCTCAAAACGCCGGGTGACCACCGGATTACCCTGACCGGAGGCGGGATTTGAGGCTGGTGTGCTGCCGTGCGCCATAGATGCTTTGCCGAGCGGCAGCACGCTAGTGTATTTTGATGAAAATGCCAGCGCCCTCCCATGATACGCCGGATGGTCCCGCCCACCCGCCGACCCTCAAGGAAAAGGTCCGTCGCCTGCCTGACGGCCCGGGGGTTTATCTCATGAAGGACCGGCTCGGGCGCATCATCTACGTCGGCAAGGCCAAGAGTCTGAAGAAGCGCGTCTCGTCCTACTTTCAGCCGGCACGGTCGTTCACCCAGCAGCCTAAGATCCGCGCCCTGGTGGAGATGATCGCCGGCTTCGACGTCATCGAGGTGAAGTCGGAGCCCGAGGCGCTGCTGCTGGAGGGACGGCTCATCAAGCAGTACAAACCGCGCTACAACACCGACTTTACCGACGACAAGCGCTTCCTGCTCGTGCGCGTCGACGTCGAGGCCGAGCTGCCGCGCTTCGTGCTCACGCGCCTGCGCAAGGACGACCGCTCGCGCTATTTCGGACCGTTCGCCTACAGCAGCCTGGTGCGCAAGACGCTGGCCGAGATGCGCCGTCAGTTCGGCATCCTGCTTGGCGACGCGCACCCGGTGAAAATCGGCGAAGGTGTCTACCGCCTCTACGACGACGTGCGCGCCGAGCTTTACGGCCACGCCAACGAGGTGACCGCCGCCGACTACCGCCGCCGCGTGGAGGTTGCATGCGAATTTCTCGAGGGCAAGAGCCGGGAGTGGCTGGAGACGCTGCGCGTCGAGATGCAGGCGGCGGCGGCCCGGCAGGAGTTCGAGCGCGCGGCGAAATTGCGCGACGTCGTGGCCGCGCTGGAGGAGACGCTGGCGAAAACACGCCGCTTCGAGCGCGCGCCGGTGCTGCTGCGCACCGACGAGGTCGCGCTGCAACTGCTCGTCAGCGCGCTGCGGCTGTCCGGGCCGCCCGCGCACCTGGAGTGCTTCGATATCTCGCACATCTCGGGCACATTCGTGGTCGCCTCGATGGTCCGCTTTACCGCCGGACGGCCCGACCGGGACCAGTACCGCCGCTTCCAGATCAAGAGCTTCATCGGCAACGACGACTTCCGCGCCATGACCGAAGTCGTCGGCCGCCGCTACCGGCGGTTGTACGACGAAGGCCGGCCCTTCCCCGATCTCGTCGTCATCGATGGCGGGCGCGGGCAGGTGGCGGCGGCGTTGAAGGCGTTTATCGCGCTCGATCTCCCGCCGCCGCCGCTCATCGGCCTGGCGAAGGAACACGAGACGATCGTCTTTCCCGACGAGCGCCCGCCGCTCAACCTGCCGCTCACCCACCCCGGGCTGCAGCTGCTCCAGCGCCTGCGCGACGAGGCCCACCGATTCGCCAACACCTACAACGCCGATCTGCGCTCGAAGAAGATCCGCGAGTCGATCCTGGATGACCTTCCCGGGCTCGGAGTGGTGCGCCGTGCCGCGCTGCTGGAGCATTTCGGCTCCATTGAAAAACTCCGCGCCGCCTCCGCCGCGGAAATCCAGGACGTCGCGGGCTTCGGACCCAAGCTCGCCATCGAGCTGCACACGTTTCTAAAAGGCCGGTAGCCACGAGTCATGACGCTGTTTGTAACGTAATACGTTACAAACTCTTCATGACTGAAAGTCAGCCGGCGCGCGCCGCCAGCTATTTCCGCAGCCGGACCATCCAATCAAGGACGCGGCCCGGCAGGAGCCACTTGAGGAAAAGGAGCAGCTTCGCGTGCGCGGGGGCGGCGTAGCGCGGCGCGGGACGGCGCGCCGTGAGCGCCTTCTCGACGAGGCGGGCGATGTCGTCGGGCTGGCCGGCTATCCGCTGCAGTTTCTTGTAGTCGTTACGGAAACCCTCGAAATATGGCGTGTAAGGGCCGGCGTTCCCGATCACCGGTTCGGACGCCTGGTTCGCCGCCTCGACAAATCCGGTGAGAATGAAGCCGGGCCGGATCAGCACCACGTCAATGCCGAACGGCGCCAGCTCGCCGCGCAGGCCGTCGGTGATGGCCTCGAGCGCGTGCTTCGTGGAATCGTAGATTGACGACAGCGGCCGCGCGATGCGCCCCGCCACCGAGCCGATGTTGATGATGCGCCCGGCGCCGCGTTCGCGCAGATGCGGTATCACGAGCTGGGTGAGCGCGATGAGCGAGAACAGGTTGGTCTCGAAGTTGCGGCGGATGAGTTCGACCGGCACCAGTTCCACCGGGCCGCGCGTGCCGTAGCCGGCGTTGTTTACCAGCGCGTCGATGCGCCCGAACTTTTGGAGCGCGCCATCCACCAGGCGCTGCCGCCCCGCCCCGTCCGTCACGTCGGCGGCGACGGCGAGCACGCGCTGCCCGGAAGGGTCGAGTTCGCGAGCCAGCGCCTCGAGCCGTTCCGACCGCCGCGCGGAGATGACCAGCTTCGCCCCGCCGCGGGTCAGGCGCCGCGCCGCGGCCTCGCCGAGGCCCGATGATGCGCCGGTGATGATGACTACTTGATCAGCCAGTGAACGCATAAGCCGCCATGGTGTCGAAAGCGGCCGTCACGTCGAAACGAAATCGTGCGGTCTTGCACCGCATGCAAATCCGCGGTCTAACTTCCTCCTTCCATGTCCAAACGTCTCCTGCTCCTGGTCGCCCTTGTTCCCCTGTGGGTCCGCGCCGACGTCATGCTCGCGCCCCTGTTCACCGACCATGCGGTGCTGCAGCAGGGCAAGGCCGTGCCGGTCTGGGGCCGCGCCGCGCCGGACGAGAAGGTGACGGTCACCTTCCGCGATCAGACCGTGCATGCCACCACAGGCAAGGATGGCCGCTGGATTGTCTATCTGGATGCGCTCAAGCCCGGCGCACCCGCCGAACTTGTCGTCAGCGGCAAAAACACCCTCCGACTGCAGGACATCGTCGTCGGCGAGGTGTGGGTGTGCTCCGGCCAGTCGAACATGGAATTCAGGGTGTGGGGTCCGAAAGGCGACGTCTATCGCGTGGACAACGCCGATGAGGAAGTCGCCGCCGCCCATTTTCCCCTCATCCGCCATTTTAAGGTCGCGCAGGCGGTGGCCGACCGGCCCGCCGACGCCCTGCGCGGCGCGTGGGTGGTGTGCGGCCCCGAAACCGCCGGCCAGTTCACCGCCGTCGGCTATTTCTTCGCCCGGGATCTCCAGCAGAAGCTCGGCGTGCCCATCGGCCTCATCAACAGCACCTGGGGCGGCACGCCGATCGAATCATGGATGAGCGAGGCCGCGCTCAAGAGCGACCCGGCCTTCGCCGTCGTGGACGAGCGGTGGGCCAAGGCGCTGGTCGACTGGCCGGCGAAGGTCGCGGCGTATGAGGCCGCGCGCGCCGCACAGGACAAAGAAGAGGCGGCCGCCAAGGCCGCCGGCCCCACGAAATATGCCGAGTTTCTGAAGACCAAGCCCTGGCTGCCGCCGCCGCCGAGTCCCGCCAGCCCGGAGGCGCCGCGCAGCCTATTCAACGGCATGATCGCCCCGCTGCTGCCCGGTGCCATCCGCGGCATTCTCTGGTACCAGGGCGAAGCCAACGGCTCCCGCCCCGGCGAATACCACGCGCTGCTCGCCGCCATGATCACGGCGTGGCGCGCGCACTGGGGCCAGGGGAATGTGCCGTTCTATCTGGTTCAGCTTCCCAATTACGGCGGGGGCGACCCCGCCGGCACCAACTGGGCCCGTCTCCGCGAGGCGCAGGCACAGGCGCTCAGCCTGCCCAACACCGGCATGGCCGTGACCATCGACATCGGCGATCCGGATAATATTCATCCGCGCAACAAACAGGAAGTCGGCCGGCGCCTCGCGCTGATCGCCCGCCACCACCTGTATGACATCCCGGGCGACTGGTCCGGGCCGGTGTTCAGATCCGCCACCCGCGAGGGCGCGGCGATGCGCGTGCAGTTTGATCATGCCGAGGGCGGGCTGGTGGCCCATGACCGGCCGGCGGCGGGATTCCAGGTCGCCGGCGCCGATCGGCAGTTTTATCCCGCCACCGTCCGGATTGAGCGCGACACCATCGTCGTTTTCGCCCCGGGGGTGAAGGAGCCGGTCGCCGTGCGCTATGCGTGGGTCAACGCGCCCGCGGCCAATCTCTTCAGCGGCGCCGGCCTGCCGGCCACGCCGTTCCGCAGCGACGCCTGGTGATGGCTCAAGCTGCCGATCTGGTGAGAGTTTGGATTCCCTCGCGCCGGAATTCCCCCCATACTTTCACCAGTGCGGCTGCCCGGTGGCTCTAAGAAACCCCTCCGTCAAACGTCGTATCATTAATCAAGGTCCGATCTCCCTCCCATGAAAACCCTGCGTCTGCTTCCGCTCGTCTTGCTTTCTTCTTCCGTCTTGCTTCGCGCGAGTCCCGTGGACTCGCGCATCTCTGCCGCCACGGTCTATCTTGACCGGGCGGTGATCACGCGCACTGCCACGGTCGAGCTGGCCGCCGGGGAGCATGCGATCGTTTTCGAACGCCTGCCGGCCGCGCTGCTCGACCAGTCGTTGCAGGCCTCCGGCCGCGGCACGGCGGCTACCATCATCCTCGACGTCAACGCCCAGACCGCCTACGTCGACTTTACACCCAACACGCGCGTGCAGGAACTCGAGGATCAGGTCCGCGGGCTGCAGAAGCAGCAGCGCACCCTCAACGACCGCGGTGTCATTCTGGGCGAGCAGCGCGATTTTGTGAAACGCATGATCGCGGCTTCGACCGGCACCATCATCCATCCGCTCGGTGATGACGCCGCTCGCGGCGGCGGCACGGCGGCGCGGCCCACGCTCGATGAGTGGCAGAAGCTCTACGGCTATTCCGAGGAGACCTTCGGCCGGATCGCCGCCGAGCTGCAGTCGCTCGACAACCAGCGCGAGGAGCTGAAGGCGAAACAGACGGCGCTTGAGCAACAGCTCAACGAACTGCGCGGCGCCGGTGGCAAAAGCTACAAGACCATCACCGTGCGGGTGGCCGTCACCGAGCCAGGACGGCTTGATCTGACCCTGAAATACGCCGTGCCCGGCGCGAGCTGGGCGCCGTCGTACGACGCGCGCCTGCACGCGGCGGAGCGCGCCGTGGAGCTTTCGTATTTCGGCCTCGTGCGCAACGGCACCGGCGAGGACTGGGAGAACATCGCCCTCACGCTTTCGACCGCGCGCCCGAGCCTCGGCGGCGGCGCACCCGAACTGCAGCCGTGGATCGTGGACGTGTTTCGGCCATCGTTACCGCATGAGCCCCCGGCCATGGCCGACCGCCTTGAAATGAGGAAAGCCGCCAGTGTTTCTGGCAGTGTTCAAGCTTTCAATCTGGCGGCCGAAGCCGCGGCCGGGGAAGCTCAAAGGGAGGAAAAGGACGCCGGCTTTCTCGCCGCCACCGTGCAAGCTGGTGCCACGAGCGCGACGTTCAAGATTCCGGTCGCCGTCACACTGCCGAGCAACAACACCACCCAGAAGGTCAGCATCGCCACGACTAGGCTCGCCGCCAATCTCCAGTACCAGGCCACGCCGAAGGTGCTCGAGGCCGCGTTCCTCAGCGCCTACGCGGTCAACAACACCGACTATCCGTTCCTCGCGGGGACGATGAACACGTTCCTCGACGAGACCTTCGTGGCGGCCAGCCGCCTCAAGACCGTCATGCCCGGCGAGAAGTTCGAACTTCAGCTCGGCGCCGACGAGGGCGTCGCCATCAAGCGCAAGCTGGTGAACCGCTTCACCGAGAACACCGGCCTCACCGGCAAGGGCCGCCGCATCACCTACGAATTCCTCGTCACGATCACCAATCACAAGAAGACCGCCGAGCGGGTGGTCTTCAAGGAGCCCGTGCCTGTGTCGCGCAACGAGAAGATCGAGGTCACGCTGCTCACCCCCGCCGAGAAGGACGTGGGGACCAAGGAGGAGCCCAAGGAGGTCACGCGCGAGGAGGACGGCAAGCTGGTGTGGCGACTCGACCTCAAGCCCGGTGAGAAGCGCGAAGTGCCGCTCAAGTTCTCCGTCGAGTATCCGGGCGATTTGAACGTGTCCGGCCTGGAGTGACAGCCTGCGGACGAGGCGGAAACATTTCCCAACAAAAGCCCCGGCGCTCTGCTGGCCAGCAGAGCGCGCCGGGGCTTCGCAAATCAGACTTTCTGCTTCCTCATGGGAAGAGCGATCCGGCGCTTAGAATCGGAAGGTCACGCCCGTCGAGTAGGTCATATTCGATTTGTTGTCGCGGCCGAGGGCCCCGACGACGCCCCACTGGTCGGTCATCCAATAGTGGGCCTTCACCCCGTAACCCCACTTGTTGTTCACGTGAAGCGACGTGGCCTCCGTGTAACTCACAAACGGCGTGATCGACAGTTCCCTCGTGGCCTGAAACTCCACGCCGGTGTCGAAACTATAGAGGAACGAGTTGTCGCTTACTCCGGCAGTCTTCGTCCAGAACCAGCCGGCGCCGACGCTGAAGAAGGGGCGCCCCCAGGCCCGGTCGGGAATGAAGGCGACGGCCGCAGCCTCGAATGACTGCTGCCGGTTACGGGTGCCGGAGAATTTCGAACTCCAAGCGTTCCCGATGTCCAGGTTGAGGTCGAATCCCGTGTTCAGCGGCTGATTATAGCTGAAACTCAGCCCCTGGTAGTTGACGGACGAGTTGTTGAGATCGGTGTATCCGTATCCGACCCCGACGTAGGTCTGTCCGAGCAGGCCTTTCCCGGTGTCGGGGGCAGGCGCCGGAATGCTGGCGCCGGCGGTTTGTGCCCAGGCTGTGGCCGTGAGGCCAAGGACCGCGGCGGTGGTGAGCAGGAGGGTTCTAATGGTGGTTTTCTGAGTCATGGTTTTTTTAGGTTAGGGTCCCCGAAAAGATCGCGGACTTGAGCAGTTCGACCATCCCCCACAAGAAAGTTCCATCCTGCCTCCGTGGTTATAAGGATAACGCGCCACGCCCGGCCGCATCCTTATCATCAGATGGAACCGCCCGCAATTATCTGTGTCCTCCATCTTGAACCTTGTATCAGCCCGCGGCCGCGGCTTTCGTTCGCCGTATGATCACGACGATCGGCTTTGATGCGGACGACACGCTCTGGCACAACGAGTCGATCTTCGAAGCCACGCACGAAAAATATCGCGCGCTGCTCGCCCGCTGGCACGACGCCGCCACCATCGACCGCCGGCTCTTCGCCACCGAGATGCGCAACCTTGAGCTGTACGGCTACGGCATCAAGGCCCACGCGCTTTCGTGCATCGAGACCGCCATCGAGCTGAGCGGCGGCGACATCCGCGCCGCGGAGATTCGCGAAATCATCGCCTATGCCCAAGGGATGCTCGCCCACCCCGTCGAGTTGCTCGCCGGCGCCGCCGAGGCCGTGCCGCAGCTCGCGCAATCCCACCAGCTGCTGCTCATCACCAAGGGCGACCTGCGCGACCAGGAGCGCAAGCTCGCGAAATCCGGCCTCGCGCAGCATTTCCGGCATACCGAGATCGTAGCCGAGAAGGACGTCGCAACCTACGCCCGCGTCCTGCGCCGCCGGCAGATTCCGCCCGGTGAGTTTTTGATGGTGGGCAACTCCCTCAAGTCCGACATCCTGCCCGCACTCGACCTCGGCGCGTACGCGGTGCTCGTGCCTTATCATCTGCTCTGGCAGGCCGAACAGGCCGCGCCGCCGCCACCGGCCGCCGCGGCGAACCGGTTTTTCCAACTCGAGACACTGCGCGAACTGCCCGCGTTGGTGGCCAGATTGAACGGCCAGGTGTAAGCCTCCAACCGCCTGCAGCCGAACTCGTGAGGGTTTGGCCTTGGTGGTCATACACCGGCGCCATCGCCGCACAGGATGGGTGGCATTTCCGCCGGCGCCGTTTGCGAATCCGTCCTTCCCGGCTATTGCTTCCGCATGCGCACTTTCCTTGGTCTCCTCACCACCATGGGCTTCCTTACCATGTTCACCACCTCCCGGGCCGAGCCGCTGGCCGTTGGCGCGCCGGCCCCTGCCATCACCGCTGTCACCGAAGCCGGCGACCAGCTCGATCTCGGCACCGTCTACCAGAAGGGCTACACCCTCGTTTATTTCTTCCCCAAGGCCGACACGCCCGGCTGCACCGCCGAGGGTTGCAGCCTGCGCGACGCCTACCAGGACCTCACCGACAAGGGGGTGACCGTCATCGGCGTCAGCACCGACGACGTGGCCGCGCAAAAGGCCTTCAAGGAGAAGTATCACTTCCCTTTCACGCTCATCGCCGACAAGGACCAGGCGGTCATCAAGGCCTTCGGCGTGCCGGTGCGGGACATGCCGGCGATGGGCGCGTTCGCCTCACGGCAGTCGTTCCTCATCAACAAGGAGGGCAGGATCGTGTGGCGCGACTTGAAGGCCTCGACCAAGCAGCAGGCCGCCGACGTTCTGAAGGCGCTGAAGGAACTGGGCGGGTGATCACGGCCCCGCGCCGGAGAAGCGGAATGCCGGACTAGACCGCCTCTTTTTGCTGCGTGGACGCCGGCGGCAGGCGGCTGACCAGCACCTTGTCGACGCGGTGGCGGTCCATGTCGACGACCTCAAAACACCAGCCGTCCCAATCGAAACGGTCGCCCGTTGCCGGGATGCGGCCAAACTGCGTCATCACCAGCCCGCCGAGCGTCTGGTAGTCGGCCGCGGCCTCCTGGGGAAGTTCGCCGAGGTGGAGCACCGTTTTGAGCTCGTTGACGGCGAGGGTCGCATCGATGAGCCAGGAGCCGTCCTCGCGCTGCTTGGCCTGGGGCTGGTCGCGTTGACCCTGCGCGGGCAGGTCGCCGACGATGGCCTCCATCACGTCGATGAGCGTCACCAGGCCCTGGATGCTGCCGAACTCATCGGCCACGAGCGCGGCGTGCCGGCCCGATTTTTTGAACGACTCGAGCAACTGGATGCAGTTCATCGTCTCCGGCACGACGAGTGGCGGCGTCAGGAGGTTTTTGAGGCTGGTCTGGATGCCGATGGCCGCGTGCGCCCACAGGGCCTTCACCGCCACCATGCCGAGCACCTGGTCGCGGTTGTCCTGATAGACCGGAAAATGCGAGTGGCCGCTGGCGACGATCTTGCGCCAGTTGACCTCCTCGGAGTCGTCGATGTTGAGGAAAACGATCTTCGGCCGCGGCGTCATGATCGCGGTGACGGGCAGCTGGTCGAGGCCAAGCACGCCTTCGATCATCTCCTTTTCGGCCTTGTGAAAGACGCCCGCCTGGAGGCCCTGCTCAACCAGGATGTTCACCTCCTCGTCGGTCACCGGGGTTTCGCGGCGGCGCGTGAGGCCGAAGGGCTTGAGCAGGAAGTCGGTGATGGCGCTGAGGATTTTGATGACGGGCGAAACCACCCGCGACATCCCCTGCAAAGGGCCGGCGACCCACCGGGCCATGCGCTCCGGATTGCTGAGCGCGATGCGCTTGGGGACGAGTTCGCCGATCATGAGGGAGAAGACCGTGATGAGGCCCACCACCCCGCCGAAGGCGATGTAATCGGCCCATGGCGCCAGCACCGGAAAGCGCATGAGCCACACCGCCACCTCATTGGCCACGGTCGATCCGCCGAACGCGCCCGCCAGAATGCCGCACAACGTGATGCCCACCTGCACGGTGGCGAGGAAGCGGGTCGGTTCCGCGGCCAGTTCAAGCGCGGTTTGCGCGCCGTCGTCGCCCTCGTCCGCGAGTTGCTTCAACCGGGCCTTCCGGGCGGAAACAATGGCGATCTCCGCCATGGCAAAGAGACCGTTGGCCACCAGCAAGAAACCAAGAATGAACAGCTGGGTGAAGATTCCCGGCATGAAAAAGAGACGAAGCCTACAGGAAAGCCGCCGAGGCGGGCAACCCTTTTGCCAATGGAACCGGCGGCGGATGCTGAGAGGCGCACGATCGGTTCAAACCTCGGGTCTGGTTTGGCGACAAGAGCTTCCCCATTATGCCGTTCGCTACACCCCGTTTGGACACTACAAGATGCCGCTTTACGCCATCTGGCAGTTCCCTTACCAAAAGCCAATTCCGGGCCTGTAGCTCAACGGTCAGAGCAGAGGACTCATAATCCTTTGGTTCTGGGTTCGAATCCCAGCAGGCCCATTCCGCGCAGCGGAAGGGTGCCGAGATGAGAACCCCTGGATTCGACGGAGCGAGTAACACGGGCGATGATGGATCGACCGAAGGTCGCGGGCGAAGCCCGGAGCAAAGCGAATCAATCCCAGCGGGCCCACTAACTTCCACAGAAAGCGGGAAATCCTGGTGCACGTTGTTTTTGTGGGCAATCAAAGCGGCACTCACCAACCGGTGACAAAAACACCCGGGTGCCCGGCCGGCCAAGGGGCTCACCGTGTGAGAACCACGGCCGCGTGGCGGGCAATGGGCGGTGTCGGCAGCCGCAGGAGGCCGCCTTCGTGCATAATGGTGACCAGTGTGGCGGGTATACCCTTGAGTGTGTCCCACCACGTGACGTGCCAGGTGCCGGCGGGCACATCCGCGAGCAGCAGGGTCCCGGTGACGGGCGCCGGCGGATTGAGCGCGAAAACGCCGGCGCGATGCCACACCCAAAACGCGAGAAAATCGCTGGCGCGCTTGCCGACGGCAGCGAGGGCCGAGGTGTCGAGGCCGAAGTCAATGTCGGCGAGATCAACCCAGTCTGGCCCGCCGGGATTGTCTACAACCAGGGTATGGGCGCCCGCGTCCGCCGAAAACGGCAGCTCCGTTGCCGTGGGTGCGTTGATGTCACCAGAATTCGCCGGGTGCGGCGGCCAGGAATGCGCGGCAACGATTTGTCCGTCGAGCGTTGCCCGGATCGCCGCGCCCTTTGCTCCGGTGTCCGCGACGTGCAGGCGGATGGTGACGGACCGCGGCAGATCGAAATGGTAGGTCACGCGTCCCGGGTAACCCTCGGCCAGACTTTCAGGCGAGCCGACCAGAATCCGGGGAATGTCGGCGAACGCGGGAAGCTCAGAACCGTCGAGCGGCACGGTGATTTCCAGATCGGGCCGTCGCCGCCAGAATTGCCCCCCGCCAAGCACCAAGGGAACCCTGGCGGTGCATTCCACAAGGGGCGAGAACGCCGTGAGTCCGTCGCGTTTCCCCAGACTGGTGGCGACGAGGAACCGGGCGACGGCCCCGAGTTCGTCGAGCCGCCCTTTTTCAATGAGCTGCTCGCCGAGCCAGGGTTGCGCCGGGTACCGCCCCATGCCCATGAGACTGGACCAGACCGGTGGCACGATGGCGTTACCGGAGGCTTTCTCCTCCGGCGTGAGCGGCAGGTGATCATCGCCGGCCTCACCGTAAAATACCGGCCGCTCAAGCCGGTCGGGCGGCGGGTCAAAGAAACGCGCGCCCGCGAGAATGTTGGCCGGATAGAGGTGCGGCTGGAAATAGTCCATGTCCGCGTAGATCGGACTCCGCAGATTTTCAGTGCTGGTGGTGACGAGATGGTGATAGGGGTCGACGGAACGGATGTAGGCGGCCATCTCCGAGTGCCACCGGGCGACGGCGGCCTCATCATGATCGCGTGCCATGGCGTCGGTCCAATGCACCTCGTTGAAAAGCTCCCACGCCAGCACCGCGGACGAATAACCCCAGCGGGCGACAATATAGCGATACTTCAAGGCGGTGAGCTCCTTCGCGACGGGCGCGGTGAAAAACTCGGCCGGCGAAGGAAGAAAACCACCGGGATTGGCCGCATTCCATGGGTTCTGGCGCCAGTTCGAGTTTGCGACGGTGGAATACTGGCCGTGGTACTGGAGGACAATCTGCAGGTAGACGCCTTTATCCTCCGCCATGGAAACGATCTTGTCCCAATCTGCGGCCACGCGCAGATCGAGACTGCCCGGCGGCGGCGACTTGCCCATGTCCTCCGGGAGCCAGTCGAGATTCAGTCCGCTCCAGTGCACCATCCAGATGCGCGTCCAGTTGAGGCCGGCCTTGGCGAAGGCCTCGAACGCCCGGCGGTAAAATTCGCCGCGGCCCGAGCTGGCCCAGGCGAGATTTGCTCCGATCGGTACATAAGTGGCCCCGGTTGAGAGGACCAGACGCGCGGGAATGCCCGCGGCGCACTGCACGGACGGACGATCCTCGATCGCGCGGACGCGGACTTTGTCTCGGCCCACCAATTTAGCGGTGAGCACGACCGTCCGGCCTTTGATGCCTTCCGTGACTTTGCCGAACCGGTATTCGCCCGGTGCCTCAACACGGGCGCGCACCGCGAACTGTTCACCGCCCGTGAAGAACGCCGGCAGCCGCATCGTCTTCCCGGAAGGAGTGACGACCTCCGCCCAGATGTCGCGTGCGAAAGGGTTACCTTGGTCGGACGGGACCGCGAAGGCGAAGGTGACTGGTTCCGGGGAGGCTTGAGCCACCGCCTTCAGAAAGAGCAGCATCCAGAGGACGGACCAGGCGAAAGAAAGGTGGCGAGGGGGAAAACTCATGTCTGCATAGGGAGCAAGGGGGACATCGGGTCTTAAACTAGGAAAGCGGCTGCCGATCACCAGGGCGAGCGTCCAAATTTCTCCTGACACTGACGGGCCCAGACATCCTGATCCCCGGATTCCGGGAACAGCTCCTTGGACCGACGACACAGATGGGAATGTCTTTGTATGAGCCGCCATCATGCAATTGAACTTGGAAATGATGGCAACCTCGGCGCCACGGCCGGGTGGAGCCTGCACTCCGTGCGGGCTGGGCGGTTTCTGCGGGTGGAACCCGCACTCCGTGCGGGTTCCACCCAACTGAATCGCTACGCCTGAGTGTGGGCCCGGCGGTTTGCACCCCGGTGTTGGTCTCGTACGCTGATTTCACCCGAACCCTGTTCAGCGCAATGGATGCCGGAATTGAGGTTTGCGGTTGAGCCAGCACCGGGGACCCTAGACTGCCCAAACCGCCAATATCCCACGCCACCCTGCGTTGTTACACGGAGAATCCGTTCATGAGCAAACTGCCGCTTCCATTTGAAAACAGGCTGAGTCCTGCGATGAAAGCTTTCGCCCGGCTGCTGCCGGTCCTTTTATCCTTGAGCACCAACCCACTGATTGGAGCCTCCACTTCTATGAATCCTGCGCTCGGCCTATTCGAAAACCATGGCGACATCGGCGACGTCCACTTGGCTGGCTCGGTGGAATATGATCCGGTGCATGAGAGCTACCTCGTGGCGGGTGGCGGAGAAAATATGTGGTCCGGCAAGGACGGGTTTCATTTTGTCTGGAAGCGGGTGTCAGGTGACGTCTCGCTCGCCGCCGACATTCGCTGGATTGGCACCGGCGGCAACGCCCATCGCAAGGCGGGCCTGATCATCCGCCAAAACCTCGACGCCGATTCGCCCTATGTGGATGCAGTCATCCATGGCGACGGCCTCACCTCGATTCAATATCGGGAGGCGCCGGGTGACATCACCCACGAGGTCCAGGCCAATATCACCGCGCCCGGGAGAATCCGTCTCGAAAAACGGGGTGACTACGTTTTCATGTCGGCCGCGCGGGAGGGAGAAGCGCTTCAGACCACCGGCGGCTCGTTTCGCATCAAGCTACACGAACCGTTCTACGTCGGCTTGTGCGTGTGCGCCCATGATAATCAAGTCGTGGAGAAGGCCGTCTTCTCTGCCGTGGTGATCCTGAGTGAAAAACCGCCGGCCACCGGGGAGCCCGTGCTTGAGAGCACGCTGGAAACCGTGCCGATCGCCTCAGGGGACCGGCGCGTGCTCTACCACACCCGCGATCATATCGAGGCGCCAAATTGGTCGCCGGATGGGAAGACTATATTTTTCAACCGCGCCGGCCACCTGTACAAACTGCCGGTTGCGGGCGGCGACCCGCAGGTGATCGACACGGGATTCGCCACAAACTGCAACAATGACCATGGCTTGTCGCCCGACGGACGGTGGCTGGCCATCAGCGACCAGTCCCAAGGTGGCCGGTCGGTCATTTATATCCTGCCAGTCGAAGGAGGAACTCCCCGCCGGATCACGCCGCTGGCGCCCTCCTACTGGCACGGCTGGTCGCCGGATGGCCGGACGCTCGCTTATTGCGCCGAACGGAACGGTGCGTTCGACGTCTACACCATCTCCGTGGACGGCGGGGAGGAGAAACGGTTGACGACGGCGGCCGGCTTGGATGATGGCCCCGAGTATTCCCCGGAAGGCCAATACATCTACTTCAACTCGGAGCGCACGGGCCGGATGCAAATCTGGCGCATGAAACCCGACGGTAGCAGCCAGGAGCCGGTCACCTCCGACGGGTACAGCAACTGGTTTCCCCACCCCTCGCCGGACGGCAAATGGATCGTCTTTCTTTCCTACGAACCGGAGGTGAAGGGGCATCCGGCCAACAAGGATGTGATGCTCCGGCTCATGCCGGCCGGAGGCGGCGAGATCCGTGTGCTGGCCAAACTCTTTGGCGGACAGGGCACGATCAATGTGCCCTCGTGGTCACCGGACAGCAGCCGCCTGGCGTTTGTGAGTTACCAACTGATTCATCCCTAGCTGAGCCACGCCACGCAAGACGCCAGAAAGTTGATTCAACCTGACCGCCGGCTGGAACGGAAAAACCGCCTCAAAGCGCCGAGAGAGTTCATGGAACATTTGCGAACCTGATTCCCACCGTGAAATTCCCAAAGGTCATTACCGGGTTGTTCCTGGGGTTTGTGTACGGCTCGTCGCTCCTGTCGGGCGCCGATGCCTCCATGCGCCCGGTGACGCCCGACCCTTCTCCGGAGGCCGGCGACCTCCTGCAGTTTCTCTATGGTATTTCCGGCAAGCACACCCTGGTCGGTCAGCATTGTGCGCCCCTGCTCGGATCCACCCGCCTCGTCGGCGTATACAAACTGACCAAACATTATCCGGCCCTCTTTGGACAGGATTTCGGATTCAGTGCGCCGGGCACCTGGGACGGAATCAACTTCCGCCAGCAACTCGTGGATGAAGCCATCCGGCGGCACGCCGAGGGCTTCATCATCACCCTGATGTGGCACGCGGTGCGTCCCATCGAGGACGAACCGGTTGAGTTTGAGAGTTCGATCCAAGGTAAACTCACCGACCAGCAATGGCAGGATCTGATTACGCCAGGGACGGAGATCAACGAGCGCTGGAAATCGCAGGTCGACGTGATCGCCTCGTACCTCAAGCAGCTGCGGGGCGCCGGCGTACCCGTGTTATGGCGGCCCTATCACGAGATGAACGGCAAATGGTTTTGGTGGGGACAGAAAGCCGGCGAATCGGGGTACAAGAAACTGTACCGCCTGCTCTACGACCGCCTGGTGCATTTTCATCGGTTGAACAACCTGATCTGGGTGTTTGACGCCAACGAACTGAGGGACGGGGTGGATCCCTACGATACCTATTTCCCGGGTCAGGACGTGGTGGATGTTCTCGCCACCGATGTATACCAAAACGGTTTTGCCGAAAAAGACTACGACCAGCTTCTCGCCCTGGCGGGCGACAAACCGATTGCGCTGGGTGAAGTCGGCCGGATTCCGACCGCGGAAATTCTGCGCGCTCAACCCCGGTGGACCTGGTTCATGAATTGGGGTGAACCGTTCGTTTCATGGAAGGACATGCCGGCGATTCGGGCCACCTACGACAGCGGGGAGGCGCTCACGCTGGAGAAATTGCCGTGGGTGAAGTGGAAGCAGCCGAAGACCCACTATCCGATTCTGCAATAAGCCTCCCTGGATTGCGGCCGGCTGGCCGCTGCGGCCCCGCGGCGGAATGCGAATAAACCGGGTGACAGGCAATCCGGACCAGCCGGCGCACTTCACTCTCGCCTTGTAATTGGTCACCGCTACCACTGTGCAAACCCCGATCACTCCCATGGCGACCTCTGAATTACCGCGTTTCCGCGAGAAACTCTCCTACGGTTTCGGCGACCTGGCTTCCGTGCTCTACTGGCAGACGTTCATGGTGTATCTGACGTATTTCTACACGGACGTCTTCGGCATCGCGGCCCTCGCCGCGGGCACCATGCTCGGGCTCAGCCGCAGCATGGACGCCTTCTTCGATCCGGTCATGGGCATGATCGCGGATCGCACGGAAACGCGCTGGGGAAAATTCCGCCCGTTTCTCCTGTGGTTCTGCGTGCCGTTTGCGATCGTCGGTGTGTTGACGTTCACCACCCCGGGTTTCAGCAGCTCCGGCAAGCTGATCTGGGCATGGATCACCTACAACGCGCTCATGCTGCTCTACACGGCGATCAACATCCCCTACACGGCGATGCTGGGCGTGATCTCGCCCAATCCCAACGACCGCACCACGCTGTCCTCGATCAAGTTCGTGTTCGCCTTTGCCGCCGGCATGATCGTCTCTGCCACCGTGCTGCCGATGTCCAAAGCCCTGGGTGGCGGCAATGACGCGCGCGGCTGGCAGCTGTCGTTCGTAATCATCGGGATCGCCGCCGTGGCTTTCTTCCTTGTCACCTTCTTCAACACGCGGGAGCGGGTGCGCCCACCCCCGGCGCAGAAGACCTCGGTCCTGCAGGACCTCGGTGACCTGGTCACCAACGTCCCGTGGCTGATCCTGCTGGCAACGACGATCACCTTCATCCTCTTCGTGGCGGTGCGGAGCAGCGTCATCACGCACTATTTCAAGTATTTCGTCGGCTCACATACGATCACGCTGCCGTCCTTCCTGCCCAAGGTCGGCGGCACCCAGGAGTGGCACCTGGAGGGGTTGGTTTCGGCGTTCAACACCAGCGGGCAGCTCGCGTCGCTGATCGGCGTCATTCTGGTGCCGTTCTACGCCAGGCTCGTGGGCCGCAAGGTCGCGTTTGTCTCGATGTTCGTCGTCGCGATCGCCAGCACGGCCGCCTTCTACTTTCTCAAGCCGGACCAGTTGGGGCTGATCTTCGCCATCAACCTGCTCGGTTCGATCACCGGTGGTCCGCTCAGCGCGCTGCTCTGGGCCATGTATGCCGATACGGCCGATTACGCGGAATGGAAGAAGGGACGCCGCGCGACGGGTCTCGTCTTCTCCGCCTCGATCTTCTCGCAGAAGCAGGGTTGGGCGATCGGCGCGTGGGTGGCGCTTGGCCTCATGGCGAGCGTGGGCTTCAAGGCCAACATGGTTCAGACTCCGGAAACGCTGCATGGCCTGCTGCTGCTCGTCAGCCTCGTTCCTGCGGCCGTCGGCGTGGTCTCGATCCTGATCGTGCTTTTCTATCCGTTAAACGAGGTCAGGATGCAGGAGATTGGAGAGACCCTGAAAGCGCGGCGCGCCAGCGCGGAGGCTGCGGCGGTCGCCGGCTGAGCAAGTCAGGCCGGCTTGGCTCCCGGTGTTTTTCGCCTGACCGGAGTCCATCCGTCCCGCGGCGGGGTGCCGCGCCGCAGCCGCGCCGTCCACCGACGCCGGTAACGCATGCCGTTACCCACCGACCATCTTCGGCCCAAACGTGACGGGAGGGGGCCACCCGAGGTTTGTAACGTATTACGTTACATGTTTCCGGGGCGTCAGCGGTCGGCGGCCGGCCACCAATCTGCGCGCGAGGGCCGGCGCCGGCGCTCAATACGTGTCCACCAGCGAGCGATGGACCAGCGCCCGCCGAAGTCGCGCCGGCGTCTGCGGACGCGCGAACTCCACCTCGACCGTCTTCTTTTCGTGTGGGTAGAGCTCGAAATAATTGTCGCTGCTGCGATGCGCGAGCCCGGGCAGATCAAAGGCGAAGCGGTGCTGGAACACCGGCGAGACGAATGTGAGCGCCGCCTTCGTGGGCGAAGTCATGCGAATGGCGATCGAGGTGCGGGCTTTCGGCAGCGCGAGGAACCGCGGTAACGTGAGGAACACCGTCTCCTCGCTCACCCGCGTGCCGCCAATCTCAAGGGCGATGCGCAGATAAAGGTTGTCCCGACTGTGCCGCCGCATCGGCCCGGCGAGGTCGAGCGTCTGCTGCTTCACGCTTTCCCCGGGTCGCAGCGCGACCTTCCGGCGGCCGCACCGCACGACCCGGCCGTCGACATGGAACAAGTCCCAGCGCAGCACGCCGGAGGCGGGCTGCGGCGCATCGTACACGGTGTAGAGGTGCACCTCCCGCACGGTCGTCCGCCGGTAGTTGTTGGTGGTGGTCTCCTCCTCGCCCGGCACATGGGCGCTGACAAGGGCCGGGGCAAAAAACCGGCGGGCCACGTGGTGCAGTGCCTTCCAGCGGCCGGAGAATTCGAGCGAACTCCACGAGGCGACGGGCCAGCAGTCGTTGAGCTGCCAGTACAGCGCGCCCATGCAGCGCGGCATGTTCCGCCGGTAGTATTCGACGCCCACCTGCATGCAATCGGCCTGGTTGAGCTGCGAGAGGAACAACAGGGCGTCCTGGTCCTTGGGAAACCGGTACTGGCGCGACACGTAATCGAGGATGATCTGATTGCCGAACCGGTTCTTCTGATGGTTCGTCATCGTCGGGCCGAAGACGTTGGCGTCGTGCGGCGGACAGAAGGCGCCCTGGGTCTCCGCCGAGGCGAAACTCTGCATTCCGAACTCGGAGGCGAAGCGGAAGGCATATTTCTCGTAATCCTTGACCGGCTTGCGGGCATGCCAGACGTCCCAGTAATGCGTGTCGCCGCGCTGTTCGCCCGCGGCATGGCCCATGTCGAGGTCCCCGCGCCATGGCGAGGAGGGCCAGTAGGGCGTGACCGGGTCGGTGGCCGCCAGCACCTTGGGCAGCGCCCGGTGGAACAGCGCCTCGTACTCGGCCAGCAGCTTCTTGTTGGCGACGAGTTCGTGTGCGTTGCAGCCCGGAACCTCGTTGTTGCCACACCACAGGGCAAGGCAGGCCCGGTGGCGCAGGCGCCGGACCTGGAACTCCGCCTCGGCGCGCGAACTGGCCAGAAACGCGGCGTCCGCTGGATAGAGCGTGCAGGCAAACATGAAATCCTGCCACACGAGCAGCCCGAGTTCATCGCATAGATCGTAGAAATCCTCGCTCTCGTAGATGCCGCCGCCCCACACGCGGAGCATGTTCATGTGCGCCTCGCGTGCACTGCGCAGGTCGCGTTCGTAGTCGGCGCGCCCCAGCCCGGCCACGAAACTGTGGGCGGGAATCCAGTTGGCGCCCTTGGCGAACACCGGCCGGCCGTTGACGACGAACCGGAATGATTCCCCCCACCGATCCGGATGCCGGTCGAGCACGATGGTCCGCAAACCGATCCGGCGCGCCCACGTCCCCAGCACCCTGCCGTCTGGACTAACCACCTCGACCTCGAGCCGGTAGAGTGGCTGGGCCCCCTGCCCGTTCGGCCACCAGAGCTGCGGATGCTCGACCACGATTTTCCGCCCGCTGCCCTCGGTCACGACGATTTCGTCCAGCGTGAGCCGCCAGTGGCAGGCGGCCGTGGCGTCAGGCCGCGCGAACTCTGCCGCAAGATGCAGCACCACGCGGCCATCGGACTGGTGGTCTTGCGTGACGCGCACGCTTTCCAAGCGGTTGTCGGTCCAGGCTTCGAGGCGGATATCACGCCAGATGCCGGCGGTCACGAACCGCGGACCCCAATCCCAGCCGAACTGACATTGCTGTTTGCGAATGACGGTGCTGCGGCCGACCGGGTCGTTGATTTCGCGCGGCCGGTGTCCTGTCCGGTGCGTGCGGATATAGTTCATCGCGCTGCCAAAACGGATGAGCAGGATGTTTTTCCCGGGTCGCAGGAGCGGCTTCACATTCCAGCGGTAGCCGATGAACATGTTGTCCGTGCGCGCGACGATGCGGCCGTTGAGTTGCACGGTCGCCACCGTATCCAGCCCGTCAGCCACCAGTTCGACAACCTCCTCGGCGAACAGCGCCGGTGGTGCGATGAACGCTGTGCGGTATTCCCAGTCGCGCTCCTCGATCCACCGCAGGGAAAGCTCGTTGTTGGCCCAAAACGGATTGGGAATCAGCCCGTGGTTTCTCAGGTCGCGGTGCACGCAGCCCGGCACCTCCGCGCTGCGCCACGGAGAACGGCGGGAGGCGTCGCGAAAAGACCACGCCGTCGGGGCAAGAGGCAGCACGCGCATAGCGCTCAACGGGGATCTGCCGCCGTTACTTCTTCAGTGGGTTCTTTAGCACGAACTGAACGATTTCGTTGAGGTCGCAGAAGCACAGCGCGGTGAAGGTGTCCGCCGCCCCATAGTAAATCGCGGTCCGGCCCGTCGCGGAGTCGCACAAGCAGCCCACCGGGAAGCACACGCCGGGGACGAATCCCGCAAGCTCGTACGGCGCCTCCGGACAAAGCAGCTGTTGATTGCAGCAGGCGATGACCTTCCACGGTTGTTCGAGATCCAAGAGTGCGGCGCTCATCGCGTAGACGTAGCCGTTGCAGGTGGTCGTCACGCCATGGTAGAAAAGCAGCCAACCGGCGCTCGTCTCGATTGGGGAAGGACCGGCGCCCACCTTGGTGCCCTGCCACCATGGCCAGCCGCGGCCCATGACGTGCCGGTGTTTGCCCCAGTACACCATGTCGGGGCTCTCGCTGACAAAGATATCGCCGAACGGCGTGTGGCCGGTGTCGCTCGGGCGGCTCAGCATGAGAAACTTGTCGCCAAACTTGCGCGGAAAGAGCACGCCGTTGCGATTATATGGCAGGAAGGCGTTCTCCAATTGCTTGAAGTGGATAAAGTCCTTCGTGCGTGCGACCCCGATCGTGGGACCGTGATAGCCGTTGCACCACGTCACGTAATACACCCCGTCGATCGGCGTGACCCGGGGATCGTAGGCGTACTCATGCCGCCTTACCTCCTCATCCTCGCAGCGCAGCTTGATCGGCTTCGGCTCAAAGGTCCACTTCAGCCCGTCGGGACTGCGGCCCACGTGCAGGTGGGGAACGCGATCCATGCCCTCGGTGCGAAATACGCCGATGAATTTGCCGGCGAACGGCACGACCGCGCTGTTGAAGATGCCGGTGACGCGCGGCAGGGGCCGCCGTCCGATGACCGGGTTGGCGTCATAGCGCCAGACCACATCGGGATTGCCGGCGGGTTTGGGCTGCCAGGGTATGTTGGGAATCGCCGGACCGGTGATCGCAAGTTTCATGAGGGGGGTAGGGGCTGGGGGTTGGGCGGGAAAAAGTAAACGAGCGTGAAGCGGTCCGGGGGTCAACACCGCGTTTCCTGTCGGGCCCCACAGTCCGGTGGCGGCTCTTCGTGGGGCCCGCCGCCTGGTTTGTTCGCGCGTTACTTCAACCCCAAGAATTTCACCACCCAAGCATTGATCGCCTCGGATTGTTCGGGAATGTAGCTGTGGGCAAGCTCGAGGGTGAGGCCGAGTTCCTTGGGCGCGGTGATGACGTTGTAGGCGGCGTACGTCGAGGTGGGCGGGCAGACATCGTCGTTATAGCCCCAAGTGTAATAGCCCGGCACCTTCACGCGCCGGGCGAAGTTGACCGTGTCGTAGTAGCTGGCCGTGGCGATCTTCGCCGGCGTTGCCTGCGGCGACGGCTGGCCGGTGTCGGGATCCAGCCGGAACGGATGCGGCCACCCGCCGGCCCGACCGTGGAGATCGCCCGAGAC
>CAJAKX010000158.1 GCA_903940425.1 uncultured Opitutia bacterium
ACCACCCCCACGGCGTGGACATCCCCGCCGAGCTGCCGAAGGTGGAGTGAGCGCTACCCGCCCGCCCAAGCCAGGCCGAGGTACAGCCAGAGCGGGATTACCAGCACGCCCAGCAGCGTCGTGCCGACGATGATCTGCGCCGCGATGAGCGGCTGGCCGCCATAGTGGCGGGCCAGCACCAGCGGCATCATCCCCGAGGGCATCGCCGCCTGCACCACCAGCACGCGTTTCAACTCGGGTGAAAAGGGTGCGAACTTCGCGAGCAGCAGGAACGCCACCGGCAGCACGGCGAGCCGCAGCAGGCACGCGACCAGCGTCGTGCGCCCGTGGTAGAGCTGCCGCGGTTTTTCAACATACGCCGCCAGCGTCACGCCGCACAGCAGCAGGCCGAACGGGATGGCGCACCCGCCCAGCAGATCGACGACCCGCATCAACACCGCGGGCAGCGCGAAGCCCGCGCGGTTGATCACCAGGGCGGCCACGAGGGTGCAGAGCGGCGGATTGAGGACCCGGCGCCAGCCTTCCCGCAGGGACAGACCCGACAGCACGAGGAGGCCCACGCTCCAGACGGCCAGCTCGCAGCCCATGTTTTGCACCAGCAGCACGCCGAGCGGCTCGCGGCCATACAGCGACTCCATGAGCGGAATCGGAATGAACCCGTAGTTGTAGATGCCCACGGCAAACGCAAACGTGCGCAGGCCCGAGCCCGCGTGCAGGCCGAGCGCGCGACCCACATAATAGCCGGCGGCGAATCCCAGCACGATGGTGCCGAACCCGGCGAGGGGCGGCCAGAGCAGGTTGGCCGGTTCGCGCAGCGCCGCGTTGCCCAGCACGCTTTTGAGGATGAGGGCCGGGTAGAAAAAATTCACATAAATCCGCAGCATGCCCGTTTCGGACTCGGCGGTCAGCCGGCAGACGCGCGGCAGCAACACGCCGAGGGCAAACAACACGAACACGGGCGTGACAATGGCCAACAGTTGCCAGTAGCCAGGAATGGGAGCCGTCATGAAATCGTCATCGCGAGTCCCGTTCTGCTGGCCGGCAAAACGAGCGCGGTGATCCCGTTGGATTGCTTTGTCGCGTGGCTTCTCGCAACGACATTCCTAGGCCGACGCCATCGCCCGCCCCGCCAGCCAGCCGGTCGTCCAGGCCGACTGGAAGTTGAAGCCGCCCGTCAGTCCGTCGATATCCAGAACCTCGCCGGCGAAGTACAGCCCCGGGCAACGCCGGCTGGCCATCGTCTTGAAATCGACCTCGGTCAGCCGCACGCCGCCGCAGGTGACAAACTCTTCCTTGAACGGGCTCCGGCCCGTGACCGCGAATTCGCCGCGGGTCAGCTGCGCTACGAGCGCCGTCAGCGCCTCGTTCGACACCGAGGTCCAGGGACGGGCGGGATCGATGCCCGCGGCCGCGGTCAGACGGGGCCAAAGCCGCTGCGGCAGGCCGAACGGGTTCCACGTCGCCACCTGCTGGCGCGGATGCTCCGCGCGGACCTGCCTCAGCCCGGCGAGCGCCTGGGCGGGCGGGCACGGCGCCGTCCAGTTGACCGCCAGCGTGAAGCGATAACCGCGGTCGTGCAGCACTCGCGCACCCCATGCGGAGAGCTTGAGGATCGCCGGCCCGCTTAGCCCCTCGTGAGTGATGAGCAGCGGTCCGCTTTCCCGCAGCTTCACACCGGGCACGGCCACCTCGACGTTCTCCACCGCCACGCCTGGCAGGTCCGCCAGCCGGGGGTCGTCGACGTGGAAGGTGAAGAGCGACGGTACGGGCGGCTCGATCGTATGACCGAACTGACCGGCGATTTTGAAACCGGCGCCCTCCTTGTTGCCGCCGGTGGCGAGCAGCAGCCGGTCGCAGGCCATGGTTTCGCCGGTGGTGAGCGCCACCTCGAAACCCGGACGCGCCGCCTGCACGCCGCACCGCGTGCGCACCGTCACGCCCGCCGCCTCCGCGGCACGTCGTAGACAGTCGACAATCGTGCCGGAATCGTTCGTCACCGGAAACATCCGGCCGTCGGCCTCGGTCTTGAGCACGACGCCGCGCGCGGCAAACCACGCCACCGTCTCGCGTGGACCCCAGTGGTGAAACGGACCGCGCAGTTCGCGTCCGCCGCGCGGATAATGCCGCACGAGCTCGCCCGGCTCAAAGCAGGCGTGCGTGACGTTACAACGGCCGCCGCCCGAGATGCGCACCTTCGCCAGCGGGTGCGCCGTGGCTTCGCAGATTGTGACGCGGGCCGCCGGGTTGTGTTCCGCGCAGGCGATCGCCGCGAAGAAACCCGCCGCGCCGCCGCCGGCGATCATGACCCGCTCATGCTTCATGCCGGCCACCACCGTGCGCCGGACGACGCCGCTTGTCGAAAATTAAACCGCCACGGGTCCGGAGACACCGCGGCGGATTGCAATGATCGGGGAGTGCGTCCCCGGAAGATATGGGCTGGCTCAGGGTGTGCTGGGAGGAGGACCGTTTTCGCCCGGGGGCGGACCATTACCAGCACCACCGTCTCTGGGCCCCCGTGCCGGACGCGGCATGGCGTCGAACTTCTGTTGCTGTTCCGGGGTGAGCAGCGCACGGATCTGGGCCTGGGAATCCTTCATGAGGTCCATCATCTTGGCGCGCCGGTCCTCGCGCGACAGCGACGAGTCGTTCCTGATTGCCTGCCCCTTCTCTTGGTCATCCTTGAGAATGGAGGCAATTTTGGCCTTTTGATCATCGGTGAGATTGAGAACCTCGCTCAGGCGCTGCAGGCGTTCCGCTGGGTCCATGCGCGGACCGCGCCGTTCCGGGCGCGTGGTCTGTCCGGGGGTGTTTTGCCCACCGGGGGCGGGCGGAGTGTCATCCGCCGCACGGGCGGCGGGCAGGGCGGCAACGGCGAGGCCGGCCGCGATTACTGCGATTCTAAGCATCGATTTCATAAACTCTTTCTTGGGACGGTTAAGAGGACTGTGGTTGGGGTGCTGGATTCAAGTATGAGCCATGACGCCGTCCGCTCCCGGCGGTTACAGGGCGGTTGCCGGCCTGGCGGTCGTTTATAATGAAACCCCGCCAGTCTAACCGCTGCGGAATTTACTTCGCCCCGGGAATCCCCCACTGTCGCGCGACATGATTGAAGTCAGCAGCCTCACCAAGTGTTACGGCGACTTCACGGCGGTGCGGGATCTTTCCTTCACCGTGCAACCCGGCGAGGTCATGGGCCTCGTGGGCCCCAACGGCGCCGGCAAGACGACCACGCTGCGGTGCTGCACGGGCGTCATCCCGCCCACGCGGGGCGCCGTGCGCATCGGTGGCGTCGACCTCGCCACCGATCCCGTCGCCGCCAAGCGCCAGCTCGCCTTCTTCCCCGATGAGCCCCGCCTCTTCGAGTACCTCACCGTGTGGCAGCACCTCGTGTTTGTCGCCCGGCTCTACGGCGTGGCCGATTACGAATGGCGCGCGCAGCCCCTCCTCACCGAGCTGGAAATGGCGGACAAGAAAAACCTGCTGCCCGGCGAGCTGTCGCGCGGCATGAAGCAGAAACTCGCCATCGCCTGCGGCCTCCTGCACGCCCCGCGCGTCATCTTCTTCGACGAGCCGCTGACCGGCCTCGATCCCGCCGGGATCCGCCATATGAAGGACACTATGCGCCGCCTCGCCCGCGGCGGGGCCGCCCTCATCATCAGTTCCCACCTCCTCAGCCTGCTCGAGGAGGTGTGCACGCACGTGCTCATCCTTAAGCAGGGCGGAAAGATCGCTGACGGCTCGCTCGCCGATGTGCGCCGGCGCTTTGCCGAGCAGTCCGACGCCAGTCTGGAGGATGTGTTTTTCAAGGCCACGGGCGACGACGCCACGCCGCCGACTTTGGTCCAGTCATGATCGGCGCCCTCGTCTATCTCCAGTTCACCTCGCTGAAAAACGCGGCGCGCCGGCGGCTGCAGCGGCTGCGACAGCCGCGCTATCTCATCGCGACGATCGTCGGCCTGGCCTACTTCTATTTCTTCTTTTTCCGCCGGGCCGCGTACCGCGGCGCCTACGACGGCCCTCCGGGAATGGCGCCAGTGAACATCGGCCTGATGGCCGGGCTTTCCGTGGCGGTGCTCATCATGGCGGTGCGCATCGTGTACACGTGGATTTTCTCGGTGGAGCGCGCCGCGCTGGCGTTCACGGAGGCCGAGGTGGCGTTTCTGTTCCAGGCCCCGGTTTCCCGCCGCGTCCTCGTGCATTTCAAGCTGCTGAAGTCACAGCTTCGCATCCTGTTCTTAGCGCTGCTGTTCTCCCTGCTCTCCAATCGGTTCAGCTTTCTCGGCGGCAACTTTGGGACGCACGCCGCCGGCTGGTGGATTCTGCTCTCCACGCTCGAACTGCACGGCATCGGCGCCTCGTTCACGCGCGAGCGCCTGTTGGACCTCGGTTTGAATCCGGTGCGCCGCCGCGTCCTGCTGGGCGGAGCGCTCGCGCTGTTCGGCGTCGTCACCTGGTGGTGGCTGCGCCGCCATCTGCCCGCGCCTCCTGCCGTCGAACTGACCCATGTGGCGGCGCTATTCACCTGGCTCCAAGGGGTGCTCGCCCTTCCTCCCCTGTCCTGGGTGCTCGCGCCGTTCCGCTGGGTCCTGGGTCCGTTTTTCGCGCCGGATGGCCCCGCCTTCCTCCGGGCCCTCGGCCCGGCGCTGCTGGTACTCGGCGCGCATTATGTGTGGGTGATCCGCTCCGAGGTCGCCTTCGAGGAGGCTTCGATCGATCTCGCCCGGCGGCGTGCCGAACGGGTCGCCGCGTTGCGTTCGGGTAGCTGGCGGGGGCGGCACCGGCCGGCGCGCCGGCGGCGCGAGCCGTTTGCGCTTCGTCCGCGCGGCCCGGCGCCGGTTGCGTTCCTGTGGAAGAATCTCATCTCGGCCGGTCCGTGGTTTTATCCGCGCAACTGGCTGCTGATTTCTGCCGCGGTCCTCATCGTGGTCGGGTGGCTTGCCGCGGATCCGGCGTATCGGCCGTGGTTGAAATTTGTGCAGGCCGTCATCCTCCCGGTCAGCATCTGGGTGTTGATCGCCGGTCCGATGCTCATGCGCCGCGAGGTGCGGCTGATGATGGAGAGGCTTGACGTGATCAAATCCCATCCCCTGCGCGGCTGGCAGGTGGTGCTCGGCGAGATGCTTGCGCCCATCGTATTGCTGACATCGGTGGAATGGCTGGTGCTGGCCGTGGTGGCCGTGTGCTTCGGCGCGCTCACCGGAAAACTCGCCACTGCCGCGCTGCTCACCAGCCTGGGCGCCGTGGGCGTCGGCCTGCTCGTGCCGCCGGTGGTGGGGCTGATGGTCGCGATTCCGTTTGCCGCGACGCTTTATTTCCCGGGATGGATGTCGGCGGTGGGCCAGACCGGTGGCGGGATGGAGGTCATGGGGCAGCGGCTGATTTTCGCCGGTGGTTACGTGCTCGTGCTGGTGGTCGCGCTGCTGCCCGCCGCGTTGGCGGCGGCCGTCCCCTATTTCGTGGTGCAATGGCTGGCCGGAATGCAGGCCCCGGCCCTGCTGGCGGGCGCCGTTGCGGCCAGCCTCGTCCTGATCGGCGAGCTCGCCGCCGTCGTCTGGTGGCTCGGCGGCCGCTACGAACGGTTCGACCTGTCCACTGAATTGCCCCAAGGATAGCCCCCGTGCCGGATTTGAAAACCGGCCGGGCCAGCATGAAATTCCGCCAGCTTACCGCCATCGCCGGCAAAGTCGTCGCCGCCACGCAGCGCCGGCTGCCGCCGGCCGTGCGCGAACCGGCGCTCCGCGTGCCCATCTGCTACGAGCCCCGGCCCAGCGACGATATTCTCACCGAAGGATGGGAGCCCGACATCCTCGGCCTCTTCGTCGGTCCCCCGCACAGCGCCGATCCTGGCGACCCGCAGCCGCTCCCGCCCCAGATCCTGCTCTTCCTCGAAAACCTCTGGGACTACGCCGAGGGAGACAAAGAGGTTTACCGCGACGAGGTGCGCCTGACCTACCTGCATGAACTGGGCCACTATCTTGGCTGGGACGAGTCCGACCTCGAGGCCCGGGGGCTGGACTGAAGCGGGCGGGCCGGACAGACTCAAAAAATCCGGATCGTCTCCAGCAAAATCCCGCTCCCGTGACCGGCTGGAGGGGGTAAAAGCTGGAACTTTGCCGTCTTGCAGTGGTTTACTCTGCTCTTTTCATTCCTTGCCGTCCGTGGCATAGCTGATTGCACATACCGACCAACCCTCCGGGAACTTCACCATCCGCCGCACATCCATTCTCCCATGAAAAGACTCCTGCTCCTCGCCGCCGTGCTCTCGCTGACCGCCGCCGCCGGCGCGACCGAATACAAACGCGCCGACTATGTCGCCCGCCTCCAGACCTGCGAGGCGATCCTCCAAAGCACCATGCTTTATCCCGCCAATGCCATTCCGGCGGACGTACTGCACCGCGCGAAAGGCATCGTCATCGTCAACCAGGTGCAGGTCGGCCTGCTGTTCGGCGTGAAGGACGGCTGGGGGGTGGCGCTCGTCAAGAAGCCCAACGGCCAGTGGAGCCTGCCCGTGTTCATCAAAGCCGGCGAGCTCAGCTTCGGCCTGCAGGCCGGCGGCAAGTCCATCGAGACGATCTACGTGCTCATGGATGACGCCTCGACCCGGATCCTCTTCAAATCGCGCTTCAAATTCGGTCTCGACGCCAAGGCGGTGGCGGGCCCACTCGCCGCCGAGGCCGAGCGCTCGACCGACACGTTCACCGCGTCGGTGCTCGTCTATTCCAACGTGAACGGCTTCTACGCCGGTGCGACCGTGAAGACCGGCACGATCGCGCCCCTCGTCGCGGCCACGCAGCAGTTTTATAACACCGATTACGGCATCCCCGAGATTCTGTTCAGCGACTGGGTGGCCCCGCAGCCCGAGGCGCAGCCCCTCATGAACGACCTCCAGCGGCTCAGCCCGTGAGTCGCTGCGCAGCGATCCTTTTTTTGTAGGAAGCCCTCTGCTGGCCAGCAGAGCGGGCCATAATCGGTCGCGAGCGACCTTCCTATAGGGAGGAGCGCTTGGAGCCGGGGTGTGTCATTCCCGCAGTTCGCGCAGATATTTCACGAGCGCGGTCAGCGCCGCGTCCGCCACCGCCTCCTGCATCTCCACGCGCGTCGCACCGGGTTGCTCCACCCAGCCGCGGCGCAGCCCCCAGGTGTTGTCGGCGCGGCGGTGCGCCAGCGCCCAGTAGGCCTGCGGCTGTCTCACGCTGCGGTCCGGCGCCGGCTCGGCGTAGCCGGTCGTGGCCAGCGCGAGGTCGCTGCCGAAGAACGCGCAGGCCCCGCGCGCCATCTGCTCGGCCACCTCAGGGGACACGGCGTTGGTCTGTTCCGCGAGCGCCCGGTCCACGCCGAGGTGCCGCACCTTCTGCGGGATCGTGTAGGCCGTGAGCCCGCCGAGAAAGAATTCCGACGCCCCGGAGATCGCGCCGATCCGCGCCTGCAGCCGGCCGCATGTCACGCTCTCGGCCACGGCCAGGGTGAGCCGCGGCGGCTGTAGCAGGAGTTGTTTGAGTTCGTCCACGGCGGATGGTTGAAAATTCAGCCGGTTCCAGGTGCGCCCCGCGGCTACTCGATCTCGAGGCCCACCGGGCAGTGGTCGCTGCCCATGATGTCGGGCGAGATCCACGCGCGCTTCAGCCGCGGGCGCAGCGCCGCCGAGATGACGAAGTAATCGACGCGCCACCCGATGTTCCGGGCGCGGCAGTTGGCCATCTGACTCCACCAGGTGTAATGCCCGCCGCCCTTTTCGAACTCGCGGAAGGTGTCGATGAATCCCGCCGCCAGCAGGTGCGTGAAACTCTCCCGTTCCTCGTCGGTGAAGCCGGCGTTGCGCCGGTTTGTCCGGGGATTCGTCAGGTCGATCTCGGTGTGCGCCACGTTGAGGTCACCGCAAAACACCACCGGTTTTTTCTTCTCCAGTTTCTTGAGGTACTTCAGGAACGCCGGGTCCCACGCCTTTACGCGATAGTCGAGCCGGGTGAGGCCGCGCTGCGAGTTGGGCGTGTAAACCGTCACCAGCCACCAGTCGGGAAATTCCGCGGTGATCACGCGGCCTTCGGTGTCATGGTCGGCCACGCCGAGCCCGTGCGTCACGTCGAGCGGTTTGCTGCGGAAAAACATCGCCGTGCCCGCATAGCCTTTTTTCTGCGCCGAATTCCACACCGGCGCGCAGCCCTGCGGCCAGGCGACGTGCTGCACGTCGCCCGGGTGGCACTTGGTCTCCTGCAGGCAGAACACGTCGGCCTGCGCCGCCTCCATGACCTCGAACAACCCCTTCTTCAGCACCGACCGGACCCCGTTGACGTTCCACGAGATGAGTTTCATGCGCGCCCTATTCATTGCCGCTCTGTGTCATGGTTTCAACCTTGGGATTGCCTTGGCGGCGGGAAAACCGTGTTTTGAGCCCGCGCATGTCCGTCTGTCACCATCTGCCGCTTGGCCGCCGCATTCCCGACCGCCTGCACGCCGTGTCGGTCAGCCTGCCCACGATGCGCGACCTGATCGGCTACGAGGAAAAAGATCCCGCCATCGTCCGGCAGATTGCCTCCGGCTACCCGCGGTTTGTGCTGCATCCGTGTCTGCGGCAGCTCGCCGAACATCTCGTCCGGCAGCACGGTCTGACTGGACGGACGCTGTGGCTGACGGCCTCGGTGCGCAGCGCGGCCGGACTCGCGGCGTACCTGGCCGCCACGCCGGCCGGCCGGGGCGTCCGCATCACGCCGTTCGCCGCCGACCCTTCGACCGGCTCGGTTCGACCAGGCTCACCGCTGGCAGGGCAGGCCGGCCTGCACGGCGTCGTTCACCCGGAAAACCCCGACCTGTTCAACGCGGCGAAGACCTTCCTCCAGAACACCGGCATGTTCCTGGGCTCGCGCGAAGCCGAGGACACCCTCGTGCGGCTGGGAATCCTGCGCGCCGCCGAGCCGGAGCCATTGTTCGCCGGCGACGCCTCCGCCGAGATCAGGCGCGTGCTGCGCCGCGCCCTGCCGGCAGCCGGCGACGCCTACCTGTTCCCCGCCTGCAGCGGCATGAACGCCATTTACGCCGCGTTCCGCGCGGTGAGCGAGCTGCAGGCCGCCCGCGGACGCACCCTCTGGGTGCAACTCGGCTGGCTGTACCGCGACACGATCGCCTTGCTCAAGCGGTTCACGCCCGATCCGGCGCGCGATTACGTTCATCTGCCGGACGTTTTTGATTTCGCGGCACTCGAGCGGCTGTTCACGGAAAAAGGCGGCCGCATCGCCGGCGTCTTTGCTGAGACGCCGACCAATCCACTGATCCAGACGCCCGACGTGTCCGCGCTGGCCGCGCTCGCCCGCCGGCACGGCGCCCGGCTCATCCTCGATCCCAGCATCGCCTCGCTCTTCTGTGTCGACGTGCTGGCCCACGCCGACGTGGTGGTGAACAGCCTCACGAAGTTTGCCGCCAGCGAGGGCGACATCATGGCGGGCCTCGTCGCGGTGAACCCCGCTGCGCCCGACGCCGGCGCGCTCCGCCGCAGCATCGCCCAAAAACTGGAGCCGGTCTATCCACGTGATCTCGCCCGGCTCGCGGCGGAGATCGGCGACTACGAGCCGTTCATGGCGAAACTCAATGCCGCCACCCCGCGGATCGTCGCCTTCCTCGAGTCGCATCCGAAGGTGAAACGGGTCTACTGGCCGCTTTCCCCCGAGTCGCGCGGCAACTATCTCGGGATCGCCCGCACGCCTGAGTCCGTCGGCGGCATGCTCAGTTTCACGCTGAAGACGCCGCTGGCGCCGTTCTACGACGCGGTGCGCCTGCCGAAGGGGCCGAGCTTCGGCATGAAGAACTCGTTGATTTCCCCTTTCATCTACATCGCGCACTACGATCTCGTGAAAAACGCCGCCGGCCGCGCCGAGCTGGCCGCCGGCGGCATCGAGCCCGACCTGCTGCGCCTTTCGGTTGGCGCCGAGCCAGTCGAGGACATCATCACCGCCCTTGCCGAGGCGCTGGCGAAGTAGCACCACCACAGATCGCACGGTTGGGTATGGATGGCGGCCGGCACGCTGTCATCCTGAGCTGCGCGAAGGATCCAATGTGAGGCCGTCAGCAGGTTCATGGTCTCCGGGTGGATGCTGCATTTCGTCCAGCATATCTGGTCTCCAAAAGGGAATCCGGGGCATCCGTGTAATCCGTGGTCAAAAACCTTCCGCGCTCATCGCCAGACGCCGAGAATCGCGCCCTGCAGCGTGAAGAGCACGATTTCGTGACCCAAGGTGATGGTTAGCAGGCGGTCCCGAGCGGTTTCCAACGCGGGAAAGCTCCGTCAGACCACCAGCAGAGTTGTCGGGTAACACCCCATACCGCCCGCCTGGACCCGGGTGTAACCTCGGCCCGGGCGAAATCATGACCTCATGGTCTCGCCTATGTTCCAGAGAGGACACGGACGGTCCGTCGGAAGGATCGACCGCGTCCCCTGCCGGGAACACTGCTGTCCTCAACACAGCATCAGTCTCAGTCAGAACCCTTAAGCCCAACCAGAAAGTGATATGAAATTACACAGACTCGTCGCCTTTTCCATCATCGCGACTTCCTCGGTCTCCTTGTTTGCTTCCTCGGAAATCGACCGCAAAATCGAGGACGCCGCCAAAGCGTCCTACAACTACCGTACCGTGCTCGAAAATCATGTGAGCGTAAAGGCGAACGACGGCATCGTCACACTCACCGGCACCGTGGGGGATAAAGACCTCAAAGTCCTCGCCGAGGACACCGTGAGCAATCTCCCGGGCGTCACCCGGGTGGACAACCAGATCGCCCTGGATCCGGCACTTGCCGAGCACTCCGACGGATGGATCGCCATCAAGCTCCGCACCCAGTTGCTC
>CAJAKX010000159.1 GCA_903940425.1 uncultured Opitutia bacterium
CATAACTGGTCACCCCCGGGCAAAGGTAGCCCGTGCAGGTGCAGAGAAAGAGCGCGTCGAGTTGCGCCGCCTGCAGGTCCGCTTGCGCCAGCGCCTTGCCCAGGGCCTCGCCGGCCAGGCGCGGCGCCGCGCGGCGAAACGCGGCGTTCAATTCGTCCTCGGTCAGATCAAAGACATGCCCGATGTCGTCCACCGCGAAGTGGCGCGTCGCGATGCCGCTGTCGCCGGTCAGGATGGAGCGCAGGATGAGCTGCGAGCGCCGGTTCAATCGCTGCAGCGCCGGTGAACTCCGCGCGAGTTCCCAGCATTGCCGCTGGGTGAGGACGGTGGAGGGCACGGCGGTGGCCAGGGCGTGGAGATACATGCGGGGGCGGCGTCGCTGCGTTGGTCAGTGCGTCAGGTGGTAGAACGGGCGCAGCGGCAGCAGCCGGGCGCGGCCGGCCAGGGCCAGCCAGCGCTGCCGGCGCGGTTCGAGCAGGAACGGATGCAGCGCATACGCGGAGGCGAGCCGGGTGCGGAAGCGGCGGTGGAGGCGCCGGTTGACGGTTGCGACCGAGGCCGGCCACGACCGTTCGCCGCGCGTCCAGGCCAGCAGCGGTTCGAGTGCAAGCGCCGCGCTTTGCAGCGCCATGGCCATGCCGTTGCCGGTGAAGGGTGGCGGCATCGCGAAGCTGTCACCGAGCTGGAGGCGGTCGGGCCGGGGACGTTCGTGTTGAAAGCTCATCGCGGCGACGGCGCAGAACGAAGTCGCGTCAATTTCCGCCGAGCGCAGGCGTCCGGCGAGCCCGCCCAGCCCCGAGCTGTCAAGGTAGTGCAGGAGCAGGCCGGCTCCAAGCTGGACCGGTTCATCCGGCGGCGCCGGGCGGCGGCGAAACAGGCCGCACACGTTGATCCTGCCATCCTCAACGCCTGAAAGTCCCACGTAGGCTTGATCGCCCAGATGCACCTCGAGGTCGCCGGCAAGGCGGAGGTTGCGGACATGCACCTTGAGGCCGATCCATGGCGAAGGGTGGCGCAGCCGGCCCGTGGCGAAAACGCGGCCGGCCGGCGCGGCCTCAATCGGAACGCGGGTGTCGGTGCGAAGCTCGCCGCCCGCGGTGACCAAGGCCTCGGCCAGCCGCGCATCGAGCGCATGGCGGCTTAAACCGAGCGCGGGGGCGGGCAGATGCTGCGTGCGCACCGGCCGATCGCGCTGGTACCAGACGACCAGGTGATGCCGCAACGCATCCCCCAGCAACGGCGCCAGGCCAAGCCGCGTCGTGGTGCTTTCGTCGAGCCCGGTGAGGAACTCGCCGCACACCCGATGCCGTGGATAGCCATGCGCCTCGAACACCGTCACCGGCACGCCGGCACGCCGCAGGGCCACGCCCAACGAAAGACCGGCCAGCCCGCCGCCGATGATTTCGATTGGCTGGAGGCGTTCGTTGCTCATGCCGGGATCCCCTTCGTTGTGCGGCGCCAGGCGATCATGCGGTACGCCCCGCGCCCCGTGGTGGCGCAGCGCCACGCCCATGAATCGGCCTCGAGTCCGAGCAGCCGGGGTAGTTCATCGCCGAGAAACCCTGCCGCGATGCTGACATGGGCGTCGTGACGGGTGACGTGATTGGCTCCGAACAGAG
>CAJAKX010000160.1 GCA_903940425.1 uncultured Opitutia bacterium
AAGCCGAGCGCGAGTGGCTTCCGACCTGTAGGAGCCTGCTTGCAGGCGCCGCCGCGGCGGGGCTTGCAGGCAATAACCTACGCAGGAAACCCTCTGCTGGCCAGCAGAGCGGGCGATCATCGGTCGCGAGCGACCTTCCTACCTCGAAAGACATCCACCTCGCCAACGACCTTCCCCTCCCCGAGCTCGCCGCCGCGCTGGCGCGCTGCCGTCTTTTTCTCGGTCACGACAGCGGCGTGAGTCATCTGGCCGCCGCGGTGGGCACGCCATGCGTGCTGCTGTTTGGTCCGACCGATCCCGGGATGTGGGCCCCGCCGGGCGACCACGTGCGCGTCCTCCGCCGCGGCGAATCCATGGACACCATCGCTGTCGATGAAGTAACGGCCGCAGCGATTTGGCGACGATGTGAAAACCACCCGCCGCCACCGCTCTCGCGGAATGTCAACTAATAGTTGACATTCTTCCTGAACTGCCGGGGTTGTGACGGGTGTGCTGCTGGTCGGAAGTGATCTCAACCGCCAAAAACCAACTCGCGGAATTCGACTATTGAGCAAGGCCGCCTTGCGTGTCCTAATCCTGGTGCATGACGGTCGGCCTCCGCTGCAAAGCTCAACTCAGTTGATGCCAATAACACTGTTCGGCGCATTCATGAACAAAGCTCAGATCCTAACAGAGATTAAGCGCACCGCTGCGGGCAATGGTGGCGCCGCTCTTGGATGGCGTCGGTTCTGCACACAGACCGGAATCAGGTACGGAGACTGGTGCGGTGTCTATTGGGCTCGCTGGAGTGATGCTGTGCGAGAGGCTGGCTTTTCGCCAAATCAACTTACCGAAGCGTATGATGAATCCGAGTTGCTCGATATATATGCGAGGTACGCTACTGAACTTGATCGTTTGCCCACCGCCTCGGATCTCCGGTTGAAGACACAGAGCGATACGACCTTCCCGAATGATAGAACGTTTGGCCGACTCGGGGTGAAGCTAGAGTTAGCCACCAAGCTGCTATCCCACTGCGCGGAGCGACCGGAGTTCGTTCGTGTTTTAGCGCTTGCGTCAGAATATGTATCCCAGAATCAGGTTCCAGAAACGCCTACGTCGCGAGAGGTCCTTGGATACGTCTATCTTATCAAATCTGGTCGTTATTTCAAGATTGGGCGCACGGCTTCAGTTGGAAGACGGGAGTACGAGTTATCACTGCAGCTTCCCGAAAAGGCGGTCATGGTTCACGTCATCGAGACAGATGATCCTGGAGGCATCGAGGCGTATTGGCATTCACGGTTCGCCCTCAAGAGAAGGAATGGTGAGTGGTTCGATCTGGAGCGATCAGATGTCACAGCGTTCAAGCGTCGTAAGTTCATGTGATCTCTGTGAATCATCGTTAACGCTCAGCAAAACCATCATGAAGACTCTGCGTCTGTTATCGTTTGCTCTGCTAGTATGCGTCAGTGCCGGGGCCCGGGCCGCCACCGCGCCGGGATTTGAACTGGCGGGCGTTAATTATGCTTACTTGAGTCCGAGCGAACTCGCCCAGCGGATTCCCGCAGAGGAGCTCAATGGTTATATCGATCGTTTGAAGGCGGTTTGTGCGGACTTTACGCCGCGGCCACCGTTCCC
>CAJAKX010000161.1 GCA_903940425.1 uncultured Opitutia bacterium
CCGCGTGGCGACCGCCCCCGTGGGATTATTGGGAAAGCAAAGATAGATCAGGTCCGCCGGCTGCGCGGGCGGCGCGGGCACATAACCGTTGGCGGGCGTGGAATCGAGATAGAGGATGCCCTCGTAGCGGCCGTCGCGCTCGTGGCCGGTACGGCCTGCCATGACGTTGGTGTCGAGATAGACGGGATAGACGGGATCGGGAATGGCGATGCGAGCGTCGGGGGCGAAGATTTCCTGAATATTGCCGCAGTCGCACTTCGCGCCGTCGGAGACGAAAACCTCGTCAGGCTCGATCTTGCAGCCGCGTGCATGGTAGTCGTGCCGGGCAATGGCCTCGCGGAGGAAGGCGTAGCCTTGGTCGGGACCGTAGCCCTTGAAGGTCTCGCGCTTCGCCATCTCGTCGGTGGCGGCGTGGAGTGCGGCGATGCACACTGGCGGCAGCGGCTCGGTGACGTCACCGATGCCGAGGCGGATGAGGGGCCGGCCGGGGTTGGCCTGCTGGAAGGCGGCGACGCGGCGGGCGATGTCAGCGAAAAGATACGACGCCTTGAGCTTGGTGTAGTGTTCGTTGATACGGATCATTGGGCTTAAGGAAAGTGGAAGAGAGCCGCGCGAATGGACGGAAGTCAACCGGGTGTCCCGAGCAAAGGACTTGATTAAAGTTGGCGACGCCGGGATAGTTCAAGCCCGGTCTTTTCCGCGCGCCACCCAGGCCGGCGCGACGTCTCCCTGCCATGCAAGTGATCGCTTCCGTCTTCGACATGCAGTCCACCGCGGTGAACCTGCGGTCCAAAGGCCGGTTGATCGGTCTCGTACCGACGATGGGCGCGCTGCATGAAGGGCATCTCAGCCTCATCCGGCTCGCCAAGGAACGAGCCGACACGGTGGTCGTGTCGATCTTCGTCAACCCCGCGCAGTTCGGCCCGAGCGAAGACTATGCGAAGTATCCGCGCGACCTGCCGCGCGACATCGCCTTGTGTGAAAAGACGGGAGCCGACATCGTTTTCGCACCCACGGTCGATGAGCTGTATCCCCGGGGGTACTCGACCTATGTTACCGAGGAGCTGATCTCGAAACCTCTCTGCGGTGTCTCGCGGCCGACCCATTTCCGGGGGGTTACCACCATTGTCGCCAAGCTGTTTAACATTGTGCGACCCGATATCGCCGTTTTCGGCCAGAAGGACGCGCAGCAGGTGGCGGTGATCAAGAAGATGGTCAACGATCTTCATTGCTGCATCGACATCGTGACGGCTCCGACGGTGCGCGAGCCCGACGGTCTCGTGATGAGCTCACGCAACCGCTACCTTACGGCGAGCCAGCGGGAGGAGGCGCTCATCATCTCGCAGGCGTTGAAGCGCGCAAAGGAGATGGTCGATGGCGGCGTGCGCAACGTCGACCGCCTGGTGGCCGAGGCCACGCACCTCATGGGCACCCGGCGGCGCGTGCGGGTGATCTATGCGTCGGTCGTGGATCGCTGCACCATGGAAGCAGTTCGTGAGGTATTGCCCGGCAAGGCCATAATGGCCATCGCCGCCTGGGTGGATGAGGTGCGGCTGATTGATAATATGCTGCTGTAGGATCGAGATGACAGAACGGCATGAGCCAGGGAGTTTGCCTCCACCATGACAGCCGCTCTTGACACCCCTCTCGGTGGATCCATGTCCCGCCTTTTGTCTTCTCGTCGGCGACCGTGGCATCGTGGACTTTCCCCACCAACTAACGGTGGCTCAACTCAATCGTGAACAAGCAGTGATTTTACTCTAAAAACGCCCCTGAAAAACCCTGTGAATAACTTGTCAGCAAGGGCGTTTACTAAGCGACGGATTGCTCGAGGACGTTGCCGGGTATGACATTGGCCTGTCCTGGTGAATCATCAGCCACCCGAAGGTAAATAGGTGGACCGGCCTGCATGGAATGCAGCTCCTGCGTTAAGAATGAGCAGGAGTCGAGCCAGTTGGTGCGAAATAGAAACGGATACGCCTCATGCGTTGGCGTTCAAGTGATTTATAATGCATTGGCGGTAATGCATATGAGCTGGTAGCCGCCCGCAGAAACCATGGATCAACGGGCCTTTCCAGCCATGGCATGCAATCGATCAACTTCCTCACAAGAGGCGAAACAAACGGAAGCCGCATCACTGTCACCAAGGAGAGATCACTGCTGAAGAAAGCGGCTGAAGATTCGTCGCTAACCAAGACTGATTATCTCCGTTACGATGATATAAAAAGGCCGTGTGAAGAAGTCGGGGGGCGGGGCATGGGGGAAATCAGGCGCGGATTCGCCCGGGAGGACTATTTTGCCGCTACGGGAGTGGCAGCCGGAGCCACAACGACCTCAATCCCTTTGGCCCTAAGTGCAGTCACCAGTGGTTCCGGCGCCTGGGAGTCGGTTACAACCAAATCGATTGGTTCAAAATCCGAGAGGAAGAAGGTCGAGCGCCGATTGAATTTCGAGTGGTCGAGGCAAAAGATAACTTTCGCGGCTCCGGCCATCATTGCGTGTTGGATATCCACGAGCAGAGCGTGTGAGTTATAAATGCCCTCTTCGCAAATGCCGCTGCCGCTTAGAATGGCCACGTCAGCATGCACGCGGGAGAACGTTTCCACGGCGTGCGGACCCACAAGCACACCTAGCCGCGGGTAGATGATTCCCCCGGAGACGAGCACTTCGTGACGACTCGATCCGGAGAACAGATTGGCGATGGGCAGTGAATTCGTGATCATCTGCGCAACCTTGTCGCCGAGATGTCTGGCGACATGATGACAGGTCGTGCCGCCATCAATGATGACATTTTGTCCGGACTCGATGAGCGAAGCGCACGCCGCGCCGATCGCCTCCTTCTCGTCAACCTGACGTGTGTCGCGAATGTTGAATACAAATTCGTCCGTTTTTGGCTGGAGCGTACGGGCTCCACCATGGGTGCGCCTAGCTTTCCCAGCGCGCTCCAATTCAGTGAGGTCGCGGCGAACCGTCGACACAGACATTTCCACCCGCTGTGCAAGCTCTTCAAGCGACGCGAACTCAGCCTCCTGCAGATAGGCTTCGATCTTCGCCTGGCGCTCTTCGGTGTGCATTTCTGGAAGAGGATGGAATGTTTTGGTAGATAATGCAACTTTTTATTTGACTACTTTCAATAATTCCCAAATACTAACCGAAAACTACCACCTGTTTCCATGCTTCCATCCCCACCTTTACCACATCGGGCCGAAGTCGAGCATTTGGTTCGCCGCGTTCTTTATGAACGACTGGGGCGGAAGCCTCCGCACGTGGCGCGCGCGCCGAATCCACTCGTTGTAAACGTAAGCGCGCGACATTGTCACCTGACACCGGTGGCGGTCGAAGCGCTTTTTGGCAAGGGCCGCACACTCACCCCGATGAAGTGGCTCTATCAGAAAGGCCAGTATGCCGCGCAGGAAATGGTCACGCTCATCGGTCCACGCAGTCGTGTGATTTCCAACCTCCGCATTCTCGGTCCGTGCCGCGAGCTAAACCAGGTGGAACTCGCCCTGACCGACGCCATCGCGCTCGGTTTCGAGATTCCCATCCGTCTGTCGGGCAACATTACCGGCACCCCTGGCTGCATGCTTATGGGACCGAACGGGTTTTTCGAGATGAAGGAAGGCGTCATCCGCGCCGCGCCGCACGTGCACATGAGCCCCGACGACGCCACGTTTTACGGGGTGAAGCAGGGAGACTACATGAAGCTCCGCATCGGCGGTCCGTGCGCGACGATCTTTGACCGCCTGCTCGTACGCGTGCATGCCGACTTCCGCCTCGAAGTGCATATCGATACCGACGAAGGCAATGCCTGTGCCCTTCAGTCCGACACGCCCGTCGAGCTTTTGAAATAACCACCCGCGACTTTCCCTAACAACCTCAACCCCCATCCATCCACCAATATGAGTGATTCCATCGGCATGGTAGAAACCCGTGGCTATGTCGGCTCCGTCGAAGCCAGCGACGCCATGGTCAAGGCGGCGAGCGTCACGCTCATCCGCCAGATTCAGATCGGCGGCGGTTATGTGACCGTCGTCGTCAAAGGTGACGTAGGCAGTGTCAAAGCCGCCGTTGAGGCCGGTTCTGAGGCCGCCAAGCGCGTCGGCGAGCTCGTCTGCTCGCACGTCATTCCCCGCCCGCACCCCGAGCTGCTCAAGCAGGTCGGTTTGTGATCCGGCGCAACCTCCACCCCAACCTTTTCCCCTCATGACACAAGAAGCACTAGGCATGATTGAAACGAAGGGTCTCTGCGCGCTGCTCGAGGCCGCGGATTCCGCCCTCAAAGCCGCCAACGTCACCATGACCGGCTATGAAGCGGTCGGCAGCGGTTACGTGACCGCGTTCTTCCGCGGTGATGTCGCCGCCGTGAAGGCCGCCATCGACGCCGGCGCCGAGGCTGCCGGCACGGTCGGCGAAGTCGTCAGTGTGCAGGTGATTCCGCGTCCCCACGAAGAACTCGCCCAGCTCGGCCGCTGGATCTCTGGCGCGGCCTAGGTCGCGCTTATTCCTTCAATGGAGCCGCGAAACGCCTGCGCCTTTCGCCGGACCACCGGCCGCCGTCCATGAACATTCTCGTCGCCAATCTTGGCTCGACCTCCTTCAAGTTTCGTCTTTTTCGCTTTGACGGAGCGGGCGCGACGTTGCTGGCCAAGGGCGGCTACGAACGGGTCACGGATTACGGCAAAACAATCGACGATTGTCTTGCGGAGCTCAAGGCCGCGGGCCACGTCCAGTCCGCCGCCGATCTGCACGCCGTTGGTTTCAAGACGGTGTTGGGCCGCAATCTCACCGGCTGCGTCTCCGCCGACGAGCGGGTGATTGCCGCGCTCGAGGGTTTCAAGGAGATCGCGCCCGCCCACAACCCGCCCTATGCCGCCGGCATCAGGCAATTCCAGAAGAAGCTGCCGGGCGTGCCGCTCATCGCGCTTTTTGAAACCGCCTTCTATCAGTGGATGCCCGAAGCCGCGACGCGTTACGCCGTGCCCGAGACGTGGCATCAGGCGGGCGTGCGGCGTTACGGTTTTCACGGGGCGAGCCACAAGTTCATTGCCGAGCGTTCGGCCGAGCTGCTGGGCCGTAACGACATCGCCGAGCGGGTCCGCCACCTTTACCAGACCGGACCCGCGCCGGTGAGCCCCGACCAGCCGGGGCTGCGCGTCATCTCCTGCCACCTTGGCGGCAGCAGTTCCATCACCGGCATCCGTGATGGTCTGGCCATCGGCACCAGCATGGGGTTCAGTCCGCAGTCCGGCCTGCCGCAGAACAACCGCGTGGGTGATCTGGATTCCGCGGCGGTGCCGTATGTGCTCAAGACGCTCGGCCTGCCGCTCGCCGAAATCGAGCGCCAGATGACGAAGGAGGGCGGGCTGCTCGGTCTTTCCGGCGTTGGCAATGACCTGCGCGAAATCCGTGCCGCCGCCGCGCAGGGCAACCCCCGCGCCCGGCTCGCACTCGACGTGTTGGTCCATTCCGCAAGGCACTGGATCGGCGCGTTGCACTTTGAACTCGGCGGCTGCGAGGCGATCGTCTTCACCGCCGGCATCGGGGAGAACAATCCCGACCTTCGCGCCGCCATCCTGCGCGATCTCGATCAGCTCGGCATCGTGCTCGATCCGGCGAGAAACGACGCGCTCCGCGGCACCGAGGGCGAAATCTCCGCGCCGGCCTCGCGCACGAAGGTGCTGGTCATTCCCGCCAACGAGGAACTTGTCGTCGCGCGTGAGACACTGCGCTGTCTCGCCGCGCGCAACTGATTTTCACATCCACCGCAACCTCCAACGCCCATCATCCTATGTCCAAAGCCATCGGACTCCTCGAAACCCGGGGCCTCACCGCCCTCGTCACCGGCACTGACGCCATGCTCAAGTCGGCCAACGTCACGCTGGTCGGTCCCGTCAAACAAGTCGGCAACGCGCTCGTGACCGCTGTCGTCACCGGCGATGTCGCCGCCGTCAAGGCCGCCACGGACGCCGGCGCGCAGGCGGCGCGGGCCGTCGGCGAAGTCGTCAGCGTGCAGGTGATCGCGCGCCCGCATGACGATGTCCAAATCGTGCTGCCAAAGCCCGCGGCTCCTAAGAAATAACCCCCTTTGCGCGAAGGCGGGACCGGCCTCCGGATGGTCCGTTCCGGTGACGGTTTCTGCCCCGCGCCCATCACCATGTTCCTCGCACGCGTCATCGGCCAGGTCGTCGCCACAAAAAAAGACGAGGCGATGAAAGGCCGCAAATTGCTGCTCCTTCGACCGCTGCTCGTCGATGAAGCCAGTCCCGGGCAGTTTCGTCCGGGCGCCAACACCATCGTGGCCGTCGATACGCTCGGCGCCGGCTTGGACGAGCTGGTGCTGTTCTGCCAGGGCAGTTCCGCCCGGCAGGCGGCCGGCATGAAGACACTGCCGGTCGACGCTGTCGTCACCGGCATCGTCGATACCGTTGATGTCCTGAACCAGAAAATCTATCCCGCGAAGAAATAGGCGGCCGGGCCGCTGCGCACGGTCCGCCTGATGACTCGCGGCTCATGAGTTCATCCACCGATGAGCACCCCACTGCAACTTGATGAAAACACCCTCCGCAACGTGGTGGAGGAGGTGTTGCGCGGGCTCGGCCGGGCACCCGCCGCAGGCGGCGGCAGACCGGCGGCCCCGGCGCCAGCTCCGCACAAAGCCGAGGGGTCGAAGGCCGCCGCGGCCGTTCCGAGCCAGCCCGGCGGCTCGTCCCGGATAACGTCGCGGAGAAGGCACTTCGGCGTATTCGAAGACGCCAAGGAAGCCTGTGCCGCGGCGCACGAGGCCTTCCTGCAGCTCAAGGAACAGGGCGTGGCCGCCCGCGTTAAGGTCGTCGATATAGTCAAGGAGATGGTCACCGCCAAGGCGGTCGAGTGGGGCAGGCTCGAGTTCGAGGAGACCAAGATCGGCCGTCTCGAGCACAAGATCGAGAAGCTCCAGATCGTGAAGCTCGTGCCCGGCGTCGAATGGTTGAAACCCTACGGCCTCAGCGGCGACCACGGCATCACGATGGAGGAAAATAC
>CAJAKX010000162.1 GCA_903940425.1 uncultured Opitutia bacterium
ATCTCGCTCGACGGCAACACCGCCGCCTACCTCCTCTACGCCGTCGCGCGCATCCACAGTATTTTCCGCAAGCTCGGCCTCCCGCCGGGCGACGCCGCCCCCGAGGCCGGCGCCATTCCATTCGAAACCCCCGCCGAGCTGGCCCTCGCCCGCAAGCTCACGCATTTCCCCGACGCCCTCGAACTGGCCGTGCAGCAGCTCCGTCCACACTTTCTCTGCACCTACCTCTACGAACTCGCGGGCGAGTTCAGCACCTTCTACAACGCCGACAAGGTCGCGCTCGACGATGCGCCCGTGCGCGCCCGCCGCCTCATCCTCTGCAACCGCACGCGGCTGCTGCTCGAGACCGGCCTGCAACTCCTCGGACTGCGTCTGCTGACCAAAATGTGACCGGTCTCCGCCGGGGTCGGCCGCCGGGTGCCCTGCATCCCCGGCACAAAACGCTCTTGCCGCTCCCCGGCCTTCGCGCCAGATTCCCCGCCAATGCCGACCCAGGAGTATTACGTCCGAGGAGTGGACGACACGGAGGCCCGCGGCCCCTTCACGGTGGAACAGCTCATCACCTTGGGCGAAACCGGCCAGATCGACGCCGAAACCCTCTTCTACGACGCCACCACCGAGCAGTGGGCGACCATCAGCTCCAACGAGCAGTTGAAGGACGCTGTCTTCCCCCAGAAGAAGAAACTGTCCTTCAAACCCAGGGAGGCCATTCAGGATCTCAACATCCAAAAAGAGGACCACCGGGCCATCACCGTCGAGCAGATCCTCGCCGCCGCCGAGGGACGCACCGAGGAGACGAAGGACATGCGCGGTCGTATCGACGCCCAGCACCGCGCCGCGCGGATCGGCTTGTATGCCGGACTGATTATTTTCCTGCTCAGCACCGCCGCGCTCCTCCTGCCGTATGTCGAGGTCGTCTCGACGTTCGACCCCGTCAGTATCGCGAAGCAGCCCCTCATCCTCCTCGGCTTGGTCGACCTGGCGTGCTCGGTGCTGCTCGGTCTGGAGGTGGTCAACGCCTATCCGTTCATCCGTTTCCGCGCCGCGTTCGGCCTCGGTTTCCTCAGTGTGATCTTCTGGTCGCAGGGTCATCCGCACGTGGCCATGGCCATCGTCGTCGGCTCGGTGGGCATGTATTTCTGCACCGTGTTTGTGAGCTACGTGCCGGTCATCGCCTCCGCGGCGCTGGGCCTGGCCGGCATCGGGGGGTTCGCCTACTTCATGCTGAGATGAAGACGCATGGCAGCCCGGCCGGCGGTGCGCGTCGGGACCTCTTTCCGCATGGGCTGGCTGGCTGAAAGTTATCGCAGGCTCGAGCACCTGTTCCGGCGCGACATCTGGCGGCCCATGGCGCTCCAGGATCACCCGGTGCGCGGCCGCGTCCACATCCTGCTGCGCATGGGGTCGATCACCTGCACCGGCCTGGTTGAAAATCACATCGCCACGCGCGCGGCGGCGCTGAGTTACGGCTCGCTGCTCGGGCTGGGCCCGCTCGTGGCCATCGCCATGCTCGTGGCGGGCTCCGTGCTCAACCAGCGCGACCCGACCCTTGCCGTCAACACGATGAACCGGGTCATCAAGTTCATCGCCCCGCAGATTGCGGAGTACGAGCATCTCGACCAGCGCGCCGGCGCGCCGCCGGCTTCAGCCGGGCCCCGGACCGCCGTGGCCAACGCCCCGGCCGGCGCCGTCCCCGGCCCCCGGCCCGCCGCCAATCCCGCACTCGTGCAGTTCATCAACAACTTCGTCGCCGGCACCCGTTCGGGCACGGCCGGCGCCGTGGTCGTGCTGACGCTCATCCTCATCGTCATCCTGCTCTTCACCTCGGTTGAAAACGCCTTCAACGCCGTCTGGGGCGTGCGCCGCGGGCGCTCCTGGCTGCTGCGCGTGGTGTTCTACTGGACCATCATCACGCTGGGCACGGTGCTCTTCTTCATGTCCCTCACCGCGCTGTCGGCGGCGGCGTTCATCAGCGTCTTCTTCGAAAAGCTCCGCTACGGCCCCGACGTGCTCCGGGCGCTGCAGTGGATGCTGCCCTCGTTCTCGATCGTGCTGCTGGTGGCGCTCCTCACCCTCTTCTACCGCTACATCCCCAACACCCGGGTCTTCTGGTGGGCCGCCCTCATCGGCGCGGTCATCGTCACCGGCCTGCTCTTCCTCAACAACTACCTTGCGTTCCTCTACTTCAGGCAAGTCGTGATCCAGCGCAGCCTCTACGGCTCGCTCGGCATCCTGCCCATCCTCATGCTCAGCCTCTACATCTTCTGGTTCTTCGTGCTCGTGGGCGGGCAGATCAGCTACGCGGTGCAGAACGTCCACTACCGCAGCAGCCAGGTGGCCTGGCACAGCCTGAGCGAATCCGCCCGCGAAAGCCTCTCCCTGCTCGTGCTGCTCGTCATCTGCCGCCGCTTCAAGGACAGCCGGCCGGCCTACTCCGCGTCGGAACTCGGCCAGCTCATCAGGGTGCCCACGCAGCTCCTCAACGAGAGCCTCAACCGGCTGGGCGACCTCGGCCTCGTCGCCGCCGTGCCGCCGGCCGAGGCGCAGGCGGTGCCCGACTACCGCTACCAGCCGGCGCGGCCGCCCGGGGGCATCACGCTGGCCGACTTCAAGCGGCTCTTCGAGAACCACGGGGAGAACCCCGGCGGCGAGGCGCTGGAGGCGGTCGACTCCGTGCTCCGGTTCTACCACGAGCGCCTGGCTCGCCTCGGGCAGGACGCGCTCGGCGCGCAGACGCTCGACGCCCTGCTGGACGAGCTGCCTGCCGCCCCCAGGTCCGCCGGGGTGTAGGTCCGGTTCGACAGATGCTGCATTGGGTTTGGAAAACGCTGCTTGAAATTCCTGTTTTAGTGGTTTTTCTATTTTGCGTGAATTTGCCAACATCCCTTCAACAGAAGTCGGTTCTCCACATTGAGGGCGATGCCCTCTGGGGCATGGCGGTGAAACGCATGATCAATGCCTGGCGGGAGCTGCACTACATTGGAGTAGCGACTACCGCTGCCCAAGGGCTTGCCTTGTGCCATGTTCATCAGCCCGACATCGTCCTGCTTGATCTGCAATTACCTGATGCCGACGGCTTCGATGTCGTGGTGGCTCTCGCCAGTCTGCCAAGCCCGCCCCGAGTCTTGCTGCTGACGGTGAAGTCCGACGAAGCGACGCTCTATCGTGCCCACCACGCACCGATTGCGGGGATGGTCTGGAAGGCCTGTCATGTTCACGACACGCTGCGCCTTGCGATTGGAGAAGCCTTGGCCGGGCGGAAATATTTCCCCGCAGATGTCCGCGCTGCCATGCGCATAATCCGGAGCGACCCCGCGGCTTTCTTCAAGATTTTGTCTGAGCGTGAGCTCTCTTTGCTCCCGTTGCTCAGTCAAGGATTCCCGGACGTTCAAATTGCCGTCCAGACCGGCTTGAGCCCGGCCACGGTCAAATCCCACCGTCAGCACATCATGGCCAAACTGGATTTGCATCGCACGGCTGACTTGATCCGCTGGGCGGCGGCGAAGGGCTTTGTCGATTTCCTCCGGCCCCAGGCGGGGCGATCATTGGGCAAGGCAATTATGTCAAGTAACAATTTTCATTAACCAGGTGTAAACTGAGTTCTTTCAGCGACGGGGAGGCGACGCATTGTGAGGCGCTGTTATGTCAGGCATACCGTTGATACCCGCGGAACTCGGGCAAGACACGGTGGAAAGTCTATACGCGGGGCGCCTGCTGGACCGTCCCGTCATCTATTGGCTGGTTCTTGGGGCATGTTTGGCCGGCATGATCGTCGCGCCGCTGATCAAAATCGATGTCTCGATCAGTGCAGCCGGCATGGTGCGCCCGGTTATCGAACGCTGCGATCTGCAAACGCCGATCGCCGGTTTGATCTCGCAGGTTTTGGCCCACGACAACGATTGCGTCCAGGCGGGCCAGCCACTCGTGGTGCTCCAGTCGCGTGATGTGGATGAGCGCCTTAGCCGTAATCACGCCATTCAAGTCGAACACCAAGACATGATTTCTGATTTGAACACAGTTACCACGAGCGCGGCGGAGAATCGCGCAAGACTCCTTTCTTCCGCCGACTACTCCACACCGCCCCTGAGGGATTTCAGGACTTCTGCCTTCCGTCAAGAGTACCTCCAGTTCCTCGCCTCGCTTGAAGCCAACCGGCTGGCCACGGCCAAATTCCACTCGGCATTTGATCGCGTCACCGCGCTCGTCGTTCGTGGAATCGCCACCCAATGCGAATGGGACGACTCTCGTTATGAGCTGAGTCGCGTTCAGGCGGAAGGGACCCTCCTTGGGCAACAAACGTTTGCCCGCTGGGAGGCGCGCCTGCGGGAGGAACAAACCGCGCTTGATGCATTGGTGTCCGAAGAGAAACGGCTGCGAGAGGAACGTGCGCTCTACACGGTTCGCGCCCCCAGCGATGGCGTGCTGCTGGGTTTCAACGGACTGAGCGCCGGCGTTTTTGTACCAGCCGGGCAGTCGCTCGGCACGCTGTCACCTGCCGATTCGCTCGTTGTCGAGGCCCTCGTCTCCCCGCGGGATGTTGGCCTGATCCACCTTGGCCAGCCGGCAAAAATTCAAATCGATGCCTACCCTTATACCCAATGGGGCATGCTCGAAGGCGAGATCATCGCCATCTCCGGGGATGTTACTTCGGGGTATGGCACGGGGACCAGCGGCGCTTCTCCTTTCCAGTTCAAAGTCACGATCCGCCCTGCCGCCACGGCGCTGAACCTGCCCAACGGCCTCTGCGGCGAACTCAAGAAAGGCCTCACGGTGCAAACCCGTCTTCTCGTCGCACGCCGCAGCCTCCTCCGGCTTCTCTATGATGATATCAGGTCCTCGTTCGATCCTTATCCAGTTCGGATTCGCAGCACCGGTTAAGGTGTGCCCTCAAGATCCGCCGGCATCCCGCGCGCGGCAAAACGACCTGTTACCCCGGGACTGAAAACAAAACATTGCTCGCAGAATTCACCACGACCCTGCCGCTGCGCACAAAGCCGAAAATACTTTCCGCGTCATCCCCCTTTCCGTGGCCACGGAATTCATACCAACCATCAACCATCAAATCCCCTATGCAGACACTGTCATCGAAAGATATGTATCTCCTTCAGGGTGGATTCGCCCCGCTGGTGCCGGATCCATCCCTCGCCGGGCTGTCCAACCAAACCCGGGAAATTATGCGCTATCTCATGGATCTGGCGATGCGCCCCCTGGTCGCGAATCATCCAGGCATCGCGGATTAATTGCCTCTCAACATTCCTTAACCCGGACAATCCTTATGAATACCCTAGAAGATCAAGAAGCTCAAAACCTACGCGGAGGATTGGGTGTGCTTGAATCAATCCTCGTTGGTGTCGTCGTTGGGGCCGCCCTCAACATCTTTAATAACTGGGATAGCTTCAAAGCCGGCCTCATGGGCTATCCCGATCCCGCCGCGAAACAATCCGCCCGATAAACCTTCCCCATGAAAACCTGTATACCGTCAGTATCTGAAATGTCGGATCTCGAGCAACAATCTGCCGTCGGCGGCAATTTGGCCTACGACATCGGCCGGGTAATCCGCTTCGTTTACATCTCAATATCCGAAGGCTGCGGCCCCAATCTCACTGGGCCCGGCGTGCCCATCGCGGTCGGCGACTGGATTGCCCACAGCGCCTGATACGTCATCTAGGTCCTATAAGCCCAATAGCCAGACCGGCGGCAGGGCCCCCTGCCGCCGGTCTCAATTCAAATGAACAAAAACCTGGCCCATATGCTGCGTGTCGGTGCGGTGATCTTGATCACCGCCGTGGTCACCTACCTCGTGCTGGAAAGGTGGGACGCGATCAAGGCGTGGCTCGTCCGTCTATTCGGTTGATTGCTTCGGGAGGCGCGACGGACGGGACGCTGCCTTGTCCCCGCTGCGACGGACGGTGAATCGCTCCGTCGAAAGATCGGCCGTCAATCTTCCGCGCCTTCACAGTTTTTGCGGCACGAGGGGCGCCCCGTCCGGCACGCAACTTTGTCATTCATGGCGCAAGGCCTGACCCGCTGTGGTTTCCTTCAAACAACGCGACGCCACCGACTGTGGTCCGGCGTGCCTGAAATATGTGGCCCATCATCACCGGCTGCGACTGCCCCTTCCACGCCTGCGGCAGTTGGTCGGCACCGGTTTCAATGGCTCCTCGGTGTACGCGCTCGTCGAGGCCGCCCGGGGTTTGGGTTTTTCCGCCAAGGGTGTGAAAGGACCCGTCGAAGCCCTCGCCGGCGTGCCGGTGCCGGCGATCGCGCATATGCTGATCGACCGGCGTTTGTGGCATTATGTGGTGCTGGTCAAATGGTCGCCCCGGCACGCCTGGGTCATGGATCCGGCCTTGGGCCGCGTGGAACGATGGCCGCATGAGAAATTCAAAGCTGTCTGGACCGGCGTGCTGGTTCTGCTGGCGCCCGGCGACGACTTCCAGCCGGGCGATCACACGGCGCCGCCATGGCGACGGTTCTGGGGCCTGATTGCGCCACACAGGGCGGTGCTGATCCAGGCGTTTGCAGGCGCGATGGTTTCGACCGTGCTGGCCCTGTCGATGTCGATCTATGTGCAGAAGATCGTCGACGGCATCATTCCGGAGGACAATCCGCACCTCCTCAATCTCCTGACGGTGGCCATGCTGGCGCTCCTCGGATTCCGCCTGGTGCTGGGAGTCTTCCAGTCGTTGCTATCCCTGCGGACGGCGCAACGCATCGATGCCACGTTGATCCTCGCCTACTACCGGCGCCTCCTGCGGCTGCCGCAGCCGTTTTTCGACGCCATGCGCGTGGGCGAAATCACGTCCCGCGTGGCCGACGCGGTCAAAATCCGGAACTTCCTCAACACCGCGCTGCTCAACCTGCTGCTCAACCCGCTCATTCTCGGTTTCTCGCTCTGGGCAATGTTCTTTTATTCCTGGAAACTGGCGCTGGTCTCCCTGGCGTTGCTCCCGCTCAACCTCGCGATCTATGGGGTCACGAACCGTCTGAACCGCGAATACCAGCGTCGAATCATGGAGCGCGCCGCCGATTTCGAAGCCCAACTGGTGGAATCGCTCAACGCCCAGTCCTTGCTGCGGCGCTTCCGGCTCGAGGAATGGGCCGGGCTCAAGACCGAGACACGCCTCGTTCGTTTGCTGAAAATAGTGTGGGGCGCGGCGGTGGGCGGCCTCGGCTGCGGCACGGCGATGACCCTGGTCACGCAAGCCTACTTGATCGCGCTGCTGTGGCTCGGCACGCAGTTGGTGCTCGAAGCCACTCTGACCCCCGGCCAACTGATGTCGTGTTACACCCTGGCGAACTACCTCACCGGCCCCCTCACCGCCCTGATCGGACTCAATACCACGATCCAGGAGACCCTTATCGCCTCCGACCGGTTGTTCGAGATCATGGACCTGGAGTTGGAAAAGGACCAGGGGAGCATCGAATTCACCGCCCAGAAGGCGGCAGACATCCGCTTCGAGAATGTTACGTTCAAGCATGCAGGCCGCCTCGCCACCCTGCAGGAGGTGTCGGCCACGATGCCGGCCGGCCGGATCACCATGCTGGCGGGTGAGTCCGGTTGCGGCAAAACCACCTTGCTGGCGTTGCTGCAGCGCCTCTATTTGCCCGAGAAAGGCCGCGTTTTCATCGGAGACATCGACATCCGGTATTTCACCCTCGAGAGCCTCCGGCGCGGCCTGGTGGTGGTGCCGCAGCAGACAATCCTGCTCTCCGGCACCGTGCTCGAAAACCTCGCCCCGGGCGACCCCCAGCCGGACATGGAGCGCCTGCTCCAAATCTGCCGGGACGTCGGCGTGCTGGAGTTCATCGAAAAACTCCCGCAGGGATTCTTCACCTACCTGAACGAAAACGGAGTGAACCTCTCCGGCGGCCAGCGTCAGCGCCTCGCCCTGGCCCGCGCCTTCTACCTCGACGCGCCCATCCTCCTGCTCGACGAGCCTTCCTCGGCGCTCGATGCGAAATCCGAACAGGCCTTGATGGACCTGTTGGTGCGCCTGCGCAACGCCGGCAAAACCATCCTGCTGGCCGCCCACAATCCCCGCCTGGCCGCCATCGCCGACCACGTCATCACCCTTGCCGCCGGCCGGGTCGAATCCGTGGTCTCGAAGAATGCCAGCCCTCCTGCCGGACCAATCGATCCCTCGCCCCGGCGGCTGGAGCCCGCCATGGTTTGACACCGGCGCGAAATCGCCCGCGCGGCTTCCGGGCTGCGGAATCCGCCGGCCCCGCACCGCGCGGTTGACACCCCGCCGGCCCCCCCCTTAGCTCGCCCCCTTTCGCCCATGATTTCCTGGATCCAACGCTCCTTCCAGCATCACTTCCGCGTGGTCTTCGGCGTGCTGCTGGCCGTCACCATCATCTCCTTCATCTTCACCATCGGCGCCGCCCCCGGCATCGGCCGCGCCGGCCCCAAGGCCCTCCGGCAGCAGTTCTTCGGCCACGACCTCACCCGCCAGGGCTCCAGCGACCAGCTCTTCAGCGACGCCAGCATCAGTGTTCAGCTGTCGTTGGGCTTCGGTGCCCTGTCCGGCATCGAGAGCGCGGATCTCCAACGCTACGCCTACCAGCGCACCGCCGCCCTCGCCCTCGCCGACCAGCTCAAAATCCCCGTCCCCACGAAGGACGACATCGTCGGCCATATCAAGTTGCTGCCTGCCTTCGCCGGACCCGACGGCCAGTTCGACGCCGGCCGCTACGCCACGTTCCGCGACAACCTCAAGACCAACCCCCGCCTGTCCGAGGGTGACATCTCCCGCGTCGTGAGCGACGATTTCCGGGTTGGACGCGTGCAGCAGCTTCTGGCCGGCCCGGGATACGTGCTGCCCGTTGAAATCAAGGAACAGGTCGTCCGCATGGACTCCATCTGGACCCTCGCCATCGCCACCGCTGATTACGCCGCCTTCAAGCCCGAGATTCCCGTCAACGAGGACGCCCTCAAGCGCTTCTTCGAGGACAACGCCTTCCGTTACGACGTGCCCGCGCGCGTGGCGGTCGATTACGTGGAGTTTCGTGCCACCGATTTCATGGGAGCGGCGACGGTCACCGATGCCGACGTGCGCACCTATTACGACGAAAATCGCGTCCGCTTCCCCGTGCCCCAGGAAAAGAAAGCGGAGGGCGACAAGAAGCCGGGCCAGCCCAACGCCGCCGTACCGGACAATCCCGACGCGGATTTTGCCGTGGTGCGTCCCACGGTGGAGCAGGCCCTCAAGGCCGAGCGCGCCATGCGCCTCGCGGCCAAAGCCGCCGCTGACCTCACCGTGGCCATCTATGAGCAGCGGCTGAAACCGGGCACGCCTGCCTTCAATGATCTCCTTGCCAAGAGCAAACTCACCCTCAAGCAGGCAGCTCCATTCCATCGGGAAAACGTCCCGCCGGAACTCGGCTGGACACCGCAGATTATTGACCAAGCCCTGCAGCTCGCCGCGGATCGTCCCGTTTCGGATGCGCTGCCCTCCGCTGCCGGCAGTCTGGTGCTTTTCTGGCGCGAAACCCTCCCCACCTACCGGCCCGAACTCGCCCAGGTGCGCGACCGCGTTGTCGCCGATTACAAGGAAAACGAGCGCCGCAAGCACTTCGTCGAGATCGGCCGGACGCTGCACAGTCAGCTTGAAGCGCGCCTCAAGGCCGGTGATCCCTTCGAGCAGGCCGCGGCCGCCACCGCGCTCAAACTCGAAGTGAAAACATATCCCGCCTTCAGCAGCCGTCAGCCGCCGAAGGATATTGAACAGTTCGAGTTCGGTGCGATCGGGCGTCTCGAATCGGGCCAGCTCTCCGATTTTCTGCTCACCGAGGACAAGGGGGGCTTCGTTTACGTGAAGGAGCGAAAGCTCCCCGATCTGGCCGAGAACACCCTGCAGTACACCACCGCGCGCGCGCAGCTCGCCCGGATGAATGCCGGCCTCAGCCAGAGCCTCGCCCTCAGCGAGATCGTCGTGCGTGAGCTGAAGAAGAGCGCGCCTGACGCCGCTTCCCGCTCATCCGATGAACCGCCGGGCGCAGACCGCAACCGTTGATCCCTTCCCGCTGCCGCCGATCCAAAAACCTTCAACGCCGCGTGGCAAACCAGACAGTCTCGGTCGCGTCATGCCGCCTCCCTTGCCCGCTCCCGCCACCGTCCGCCCATGCGGCCCGGCCTCCGGACACCGTCAGCCGGCGGTGCGGCGTCCCGTGCAAGTGACGGTTCCACGAAACCTTCCACGCTATCGGACGTCTCAAGGACGAAGCAGGCCGGCTTCAACGCCTGGACACACTCTTAGGTGGCTGGGTTTGAAAAATCTCAAACCTTTGTCCCGCCTGGTGTGTTCTTAGCCAGTCCGCCGTCTCTCGCGCCGCTCCCATTCCTTTTTCTCCAGAAGTTTTATCCGCCATGCCGAACCGACTTCGCCCGTCCCTCGTCGCTGTCAGCCTCCTCGCCGGCTTCCTGATGCCGGCCCTTGCGCAAGACACGCCGCCATCCGCCGGCGGCGACACAGCCGTGCTTGCGCCCGCGGTGGCTCCCGGTAGCGCGCCCCTCACGCTGGAGGACTGCGTCCAGCGTGCGCTCGAGCACGGTTTTGACATTGAAATCCAGCGCTACACCCCGGCCATCGCCAAGGCCTACGTCGACATCGCCCGGGGTAGCTTCTTCCCCACGCTATCGCTGACCGGCTCGCAAAGCCACTCCAACACCGGGCCCATTGGCAGCGCTCCGGGCACCAAAAGCGATGCCCGGCTCTTCAACCTTGGAATCACCGAACTGCTCCAGACCGGCACCTCGGTCAGCGTCAGCACGAGCTTCGACCGCTCCGAGAGCAATCCTAACGCGTTCACCAGCTTCTACAATCCGGCTTACACTTCGGATGTCACCGTGGCCGTCACTCAACCGCTCCTGCGCGGCGCGGGCATTGGCGTGACCACCGCCACGCTCAACCGCGCCCGGATCGGACTGCAGCGCGCCGGTTTTGACTTCAAGGCCCGGGCACTCGACATCGTGCAGCAAACCGAGGGCGATTACTACAATCTCGTTTACGCCCGCGAGCAGCTCAGCGTCTACAAGGTTTCCCTCGATCTGGCCAACCGGCTGCTCGAGGAGGCCCAGGCCAAGAGAACCGTCGGCACCGCCACCGATATCGATGTGTTGCAGGCGCAGGTCGGCGTCGCCAACGCGCGCAGCAACGTCCTCTCCTCTGAAAAATCAGTGAAGGATACCAGCGACGCCCTCCTCGCCCTCATCGGCCGGTTCGAGCTCGATACGCCGCTTGGCGCTGCGAAATTCGCGGACTTCAACGGCCAGCTCCCCGTGATCGAGTCCTCCTACCAGCTCGCGATGCGCAACCAGCCCGACTACATTTCCGCCAAGATGCAGCTTGATCAGTTCAAGCTCGATCTCTCCGTCACCAAGGATGCCCTCAAGCCGACCCTCAATCTGAATGGCGCCCTCGGTTTCAACGGCACCAAGGGCAGCGGCTATGACGCCTTCAACAGCGCCGCCAATCGGGATAACAACTCATGGCAGGTCGGCTTCACGTTGAGCTATCCGTGGGGTCAAGTCAGCGACAGGGGCAGATACCACCAGAGCCTGGCCATTCTCAACCAGCAGACGCTCACCGTCCGCCAGCTCGAGCAGAGCATCCTGGTGCAGGTCCGCTCCGCCGTGCGTGCCGTCGAGACCAACAATGAGAAGGTCAAGATTGCCGGCCTCGCCGCGGAATTCAGCGGAAAACAGTACGACCTTGAAGCCGCCCGCTTCGCCGCCGGCCTCGCCACCAGTCGCGATGTCCTGCAGACGCAGTCGGACCTGGAGAACGCCCGCGTCGCCGAGCTGCAGGCGCGGATCACCCTGCAAAATTCCATCTCCGCCCTGCACCGCCTCGAGGGCAGCTCGCTCGAGCGCTACCACCTTGCGCTCCCCGAGTAAGCCGGGATCACCCGGCTTCCCGTTTTCCGCCCGCGTCTCCTTCCGCCCCTGCCGGCCGTTCTCCCGATGGGAGCGCGGAGCCGCTCCAGCAATCCCCAACCCAAGGCCTCCGTGCGCATCATTGTCCGGCTTGTCCTCTGGACGTGGTTCCTCGCCGCGCTCGTCGTCGGCAGACTGGCGTTGCTGGCGCGCCTGCCGGCACTGGCGCCGCAGATCATCCTTGTGGTACTGACCGCGCTGCTGCTCACCGCCTGCTTCGGCATCACCGCGGTCCGTGCTTGGATCGATGCACTTGATGTGCGCGCGCTCGTGCTGCCGCACGTCACGCGCTTCGTCGGTTTTTATTTTCTGTTCCTCTACCAGCGCGGCGCGCTGCCCTACGCGTTCGCGGTGCCCGGCGGCTGGGGCGACATCATCGTGGCCTCCCTCGCCGTCGGGGTGGTGTTCCTGCCCCTGCGCGAGGAGCTCCGCCATCACGTCTGCTTAATCTGGAATACCATCGGCCTCGTTGACATATTGTTCGTCGTGGTCACGGCGGCGCGAATTGGCTTCTCCCGCCCCTGGCAACTCGGCGCCCTCCAGGTTCTGCCGCTCAGCGTGCTCCCCACGTTCCTCGTGCCGCTTATCATCGCGACGCACGTGATCATCTATGTGCGCCTGATCCGGAAGTCTCCGGAAACAGCAAATCCAGCGTGAGGCTGCCCGCCGCCAGCACGGAATGCGGCGGCAGTTGCGTTCGAAACCAGGTGAGCTGCTTTTTCACCAGCGCCCGGGTGCTCCGCACAATGGCGGGGGCAAGTTCGTCCGCGCGCAGCCGTCCCTCCAGCCAGGCGATCGTTTCGCGATAGCCAATGGCCCGGGCCGCGCTCGCGTTCTGTTTCAATCCCGCGCCCAGCAGACGCCGCACCTCCTCCACCAGTCCCGCCGCCAGCATCGCCTGGACGCGGATGTCGATGCGCGTCTCCAGTTCCGCCCGGGGCCGGTCCAGCCGCACGAGGCGCACCTCCCACCCGGCGAAGGGCGCCGGCTGGCGGGCAAATGCCTCGGCCAGGTCCGCCAGGGTGCGGTGCGATGCCAGGCACCGCTCCAGCGCGCGCACCACGCGTCGTGGATTGTGCACGTCAAGCAGACCGAGTCCCTGCGGGTTCAGCCGCCGCAGTTCCTCCACCAGCGCCGGCAGGCCGTCGTGTTCCAACCGGGCCGCCACCGCTGAACGCCCTGCGGGCGGGACATCCACCTCGTCGGCCACCGGAGCAAAAAACGCCTTCAGGTAGAATCCGCTGCCGCCGGTCACCAGTACGCGCCGGCCGCGCGCCACGATGTCGTCGCAGGCCGCGCGCGCCGCCGCCACGTAGCGCGCCACGTCGCAGGTCTCGGTCAGCTCCAGGATGTCAATGAGGTGGTGAAGCACGCGCGCCCGTTCCGCCGGCGTCGGTTTGGCCGTGCCGATGTCCATGCCCCGGTAGAGGAGCAGCGAGTCGCACGACACGATCTCCGCGCCGCGGGCCTCGGCCCAGCGCAGCGCCCATTCGGTTTTGCCGACCGCCGTGGGGCCCGTGAGGACGTGCAGGATGCGTTCCATCGCCGTGCGATGTTCAACGAATGCCGGCGGCATGCAAGATTCCGTGGCGTCCGCGATCTGGCCTCTGCGGGGCAGGCCTCCTCGCGCCGGCCGGACCGGTGTTTTGGCGTGCGTTTCGGCGGCGGCATCCGCAGAATGTGATGCTCACTTCTCCTTATGAACAAGGGTCTGCTCACCTCCCTCCGCAACGCCTTTCTCTCCGGCCTTATCCTGCTGGCGCCGCTCGCTGTCACCTGGCTCGTGTTCAGCTGGCTGTTTGCGCGGATCGGCGGCTCCTTCCGTCCGTTGTTCGAGCCCTACCTGCCGAGCTCGTTGCAGAGCCTCGCTCTGCTCTGGGACGTGCTCGCGACCATCGCCGTTTTGGTGATCATCACCGCCCTGGGCTATCTTTCCCGTTACGTCTTCGGCCGGTACTTCGGCGGGCTGGCCGAGCGCTTCATCCAGGGCATTCCAGGCGTGAGCACCGTCTACAATACGGTGAAGCAGATCGTGGACACGTTCTCCACCCAGCATCGTAGTCTCTTCACCAAGGTCGTGCTTGTGGAGTTTCCGCGCAAGGGCGTCTACACGATCGGCTTTCTCACCAACAAGGCCAGGGGCGATCTGCAGACCAAGGTCAGTGAGGAACTCTGGTCCGTCTTCGTCCCCACCACCCCCAACCCGACCAGTGGATTCCTTCTGATGCTGCCGAAGCAGGAAATCATCGAATTGGATATGTCCGTGGGTGATGGCATGAAGATGATCATCTCCGGCGGCACCGTGGTGCCCTCCGCCTCCGGTGGCAGCCGCCCGCCCCTGACGGTGCAGAGCCTGCCGCTACCAGGTGGGAGTGAAAGCAGGCAGTGAAGGGGGAATTCCGCCCTGCTGGCTTCTTCCCCGGTCACGCTCGCTTTCACCCGTCACTCTGATGCCCGGCCTGCAGCTTCATACCAACGCGTTTGTGCTGCTGAAGAAGCTCCCCGCCGACCGCTTTCAGCAGTTCACGGCCATCTCCGCTGTGCACGGCCCGCTGCTCTGTCTGCGGCGCATCGCGACCAAATCCGCTTCCACGGCCGCCGCCCTCGACCTGTTCGACGAGGCGGAGCTCTTTCTCGAAAGCTCCAACCAGGGCCGGACGTGGTTTCTCAAGGAGGCCCGCCTGCTCGTGCGCCACGGCGCCATCGGCCGCAGCTACGACGCATTGCGCCTCGCCTCCGCCTTCGCCGCGGTCATCGCCCGCAACCCGGTGCACGAGGAAAGCCGGGCCGGCATCTATGCGCTGTTGCAGCAGACCTTCGCGGCTTTCAGCGCCGCCGGCCGGCCCGACATCGTCTACCTCAAGGCGCTCTATTGCTTTGCCCGCCACGAAGGCTATCCGGTCAAGCAGGAATGGTGGCAGGGGCTGCCGGCCGGCGACCGCGCGGCCGCGGCGGAACTGTTGAACCAGCCGCTCTCCGCCCAGGCGGTCGCCGCACCGGTCGTCGCCGACTTGACGCGCCGCCTCGAGGACTACCTCCGCACGCACACGGAGATTCTCATGGAGTGAGAGTGAGAGTGAGAGTGAGGAGTGCGCACAACACTGACTTGGCGTCATCCCCTTTCACCCTCACTTTCACTTTATTCCTGCCATGCAGTTCTCCCTCGATGACCGCACCTGCGCGCTGAGTGTCGGCGAATTCGCCGGCTTCACGCTCGGGCCGCGCGACGCCGGCCAGGGCGGACCGTCGGGCGCATGGCGCGCGCAGCTCGGCCAGCAATGGCATGCCCAGCTCCGCGCCCGGGTCGAGCAGGAGGTCGCCTCCCGGACGGGTGCGGACGCCAAGGCTGGCGCCGCCTTTGAAGTGCCGCTGGCACTCGGCCAACTTCACCGCGGATGGAACTTCCGGTTCACGGGTCGCATCGACCAGCTCATCACCACGGCCGATGCCACGATTGTTCGCGAAATCAAGACGATCGGCGGTCCCCTCCCCGCCGACGAGGCCACGCTGCGCGCCGACTACCCGGACCACTTCATCCAGACCGTCACTTACCTGGCGCTGCTGCGCTCCGCTCCGCAAAACGTCGATGGTCCAACGTCCAAAGTCGAAAGTCAGTCCCTCTGGCCTTCGCCCTTCGTCCTGCGTCCTTCGTCTCTTCGAGCTGAGCTCGTTTTTGTCGAAGTCGGTACCGGGATCACCCAGACGGTGGTTCTCACCGCCGACGACGAGGCGCTCTTCCGGACCCAGCTCGAACGGGTGATTGAGTTTCTCAACCTGCGGTTGCGGGCGCGTGCCCGGTTGCGCAGCCTGCGATTCCGCCCCGCCTTCGCCGTTCTCCGTCCCGGGCAGGAGACCGTCCAGAATGACCTGCTCACTGCTTTTGGCAGCGAGGTCGAAAGTCCAAAGTCCAAAGCCGAGTGCCAGACCGTCCCGGCTGCGGCCTTGGACTTTCGACCTTCGCCGGTGCTTCTCTTCGAAGCACCGACCGGCTATGGCAAGACGGGCGTGCTGCTCGAGTTCGCGCTTGGCCGGCTCCGCACCGGCCGTTTTTCGCGCCTGCTCTATCTGACGGGCAAATCCACCGGCCAGCTTCAAGTCATGCGCACACTCGCCACCATGACCGCGCCGGGTGACAACCCGGAACCGGCGGCAACGCCCGTCGCCGCCTGGCAGGTGCGGCCGAAGGGCGAGCATTGCATCAACCCGGTCTTCCACTGCGTGCGCGCCGCGTGCTCGTTCCTGGCCGACATGGAGGTCCGCTGGCCGCAGAGCGGGCTGGCCCGTTTCTATCTGCGCGAGGATCAGCCGCGCGACCTGGAGGCGCTCCGTGCCGCCGGCCGCGCCGCGCACATCTGCCCCTACGAGATCACCCGGGCGGCCCTGCCCTTCAACGACGTCTGGATTGGCGACTACAACTACGTTTTTTCGCCCGACAGCCGCGGGGTGTTCTACGAACGCCCCGGTTTCAACCCGGCCGAGACGCTGCTCATCATCGACGAGGCCCATAACCTGCCCGCCCGGGTGGCCGATGCCTGGTCGCATGTCGCGCGGGCCGGCGAGGCCGAGGCCGTGCTCGTCGAGTTGTATCGCATGCATCCGCCCGCCTCACTCCTGCTCGCGTGGGAGCACTGGACCCGGTTGCTGACCGGGCTCCACCACGCCGAGAGCCTCGATCCCATGACCGAGGATGACATCCGTGGCGCGGTTGACCGCCTGGCCACCCTCGTCGCCTCCACGCCCCTCGACTATGCGGCGCTCGGACCACACGTGTCGGAGCAACTCTGGCAGACGCTCGCCCTGCGCGACTGGCTGGCCGGCGAGTTTGCGCTTCCGCCCGTTTCCGAGCCTGCCCTTTCCGGTCTCCGCTATCCGCAATCCGAAATTCCGACGCTGCTCTGGTGTCCGCGCAACGGGGAGCTGCATTTCACCTGCCTTGACGCTGCCGCCCTGATCGGCCGGACCCTGCGTGCCTACGCCGGAGTCATGCTCTCCTCCGCCACGCTGCAGCCCACGGACGTGTTTGCCGCCAGTTGCGGACTGGCCGAACCACCGTCCGAGCTCGCGCGTCCCGGCGCCGTCGAGCCACCCGCCATGCTCGGCAAGCTTTCGCGCCGGGCCCGCAAGACATTGCGGGCAGTCACTTCCGGCGCCGGACTCCTGCGGGTCGAGGAGGCGCGCGAGGCTGCGCTGCCGCGCGTGCTGCGGGCCCGGACGCCCTGGCGCGAGCACGCCTACCTGGTCGGCGTCGACGTGCGGGTTGACACCACCTTTCAGCATCGCTCCCGGCATTACGCGGCCACCGCCGCCACCGCGGAGGCTTTGCACGCCGCGGCCGGCAACGTTATCGCCGGTTTTTTCCCCAGCTATGCCTACGCGGGAAACATCATGCAAGCGCTGGAGGCCGCCGGCTCCCCTTTGCGGGTGGCGTTGCAACCACGTCTGGCCGACCTCGCCGCGCAGACCGCCTGGGTTGAGGAATCACTGGAGCTGGCTGACGCGCTCTTTCTCGTGCTCGGCAGCAGCTTTGCCGAGAGCATCGATCTGCTCGGTGGCCGCGTGACGCACGCCATGGTGGTCGGGCCGGCGCTGCCGGAGGTGAATGCCATCCAGCGCACCCGCATGACCGGGCTGGAGCGCGCGGGCCACAGCCGCGACGCCGCGTTCCGCCGGGTGTACCAGATTCCCGGCATGCAAAAGGTCAACCAGGCGCTCGGCCGCCTCGTGCGCGCGCCCGGCCAGCAGGCCCGCGTGCTGCTGCACTGCCGCCGCTTCGCCGAGCCCTCCTATGTGACGCTCCTCTCGCCCGAATACCAGCGCGGCGACCTCATCGCCACCGACACCGATCTCGCTGCCTGGCTGCGTACCTGAACTCGTGCTGGTGGTGGTTGGTCGCAGAGCATGTTTCGCCCGTCACGGCTTTTCGCTTTACCGGGCCGCCGGTCCCCGTCACAACGAAAGCTCGTGGCCACACCGAACCGCATCGGCTCCGAGGAGATCCAACCCGCGATTCAGCAGCTGGCTGCCGCCATTGCCCGACGCCACGACGCCACGCCGCCCGTCCTGCTCGGCATCGCCAACGGGGGCATCACGCTCGCGCGCCGGCTGGCCGCCCTGCTCAAGGGGGCGCCCTGCGGCGTGATCGACATCTCGTTCCATCGCGACGACATCGAGCGCAACCCCATTCCCAAGGAGTTTGCGCCCACGCACATTCCGGTCGACGTCAGCGGCGCCACCGTCGTGCTCGTCGACGACGTGCTGTTCTCCGGGCGCACGGCGAAGGCCGCGCTCGATGAGCTCTTCGACCACGGCCGCCCGGCCAAGGTCGAGCTGGCGGTGCTCGTCGACCGCGGCGGCCGCCGGCTCCCCGTCGCCGCCGACTACTGCGGCCTCACGCTGAAGGCCGGTGACACGGAAAGGGTCTCCGTCCGCCTCGATCCCGAAGATCCGGCGAACGACTCCATCCGCGTCCTGCCCGCCGAGCAGATGTCCACTCCGCCGGTTGCCGACCGCCGCGGCTGAAACCAATTCGAGCTCCGCAACCCACAATCCGAAATCAAAAGTGCCCTGGAACCGCCGCAACCTGATCGCCATCGAGGAGTTGAGCCGCGCCGAGATTGAACAGATCCATGCGACCACGGCCGCGTTCAAGAAAATCCTCCAGCGCAGCGTGAAGAAGGTGCCCGCGCTGCGCGGCAAGACGATCGTCAATCTCTTCTTCGAGCCGAGCACCCGCACGCGCATCGCCTTCGAAATGGCCGCCAAGCGCCTCAGCGCCGACGTCATCTCCTTCGACGCCGCCGCTTCCAGCACCACCAAGGGTGAAACCCTGCGCGACACCGCGCAGAACATCCAGGCGCTCAACGCCGACCTGATCGTGCTGCGCCACTCCGCGGCCGGTTCGCCGCTCTACCTCAGCCGCCTGCTCAACATCCCGGTCATCAACGCGGGCGACGGGGCCCACGAGCACCCCACGCAGGCGCTGCTCGACACCTTCACGATGAAGGAGCACCTCGGCGCGTTGAAGGGCCGCAAGGTCGTGATCCTCGGCGACATTCTTTTCAGCCGTGTCGCGCGCTCCAATATCTGGGCACTCACCAAGCTCGAGGCCGATGTCACGCTGGTCGGACCCTCCACCCTGGTGCCGCACTGGTTCACCGACCTCGGCGTGAAGGTCTCGCACGACCTCAAGTCCGCACTCGCCGACGCCGAGGTCGTCATGCTGCTGCGCATCCAGCACGAGCGCCAGGCCTCCAGCCACTTTCCTTCGCTCGGCGAATACACCAGCATGTTCGGCCTCAACAAAACGCGCGCCTCGTGGCTGAACCCCAAGGCCATCATCATGCATCCCGGCCCGATCAACCGCGGTGTCGAGATCGACAGCGACCTCGCCGACTCCAACCGCAGCGTCATCCTTGAACAGGTCAGCAACGGGATCGCCGTGCGCATGGCCGCGCTCTACCTCTGCTCAGGCGGACAGCCCGAAGCGGTCCTGACGACCGCTTAAATCCCAAGCCCCAAGTTCCAATTTTCAAGGAAATCCCAATGACCAAACTCCCAATGCAGAAACCTGGGCTGGCAGCCGATGGTTTTGGATTTTTCGCCCTGCCCCTTTCCTTGGAACTTGAGATTTGGGATTTGGATCTTTTTTCATGAGCCTTCTCTGGATCACCAACGCCCGCGTCATCGACCCTGCGGCCAAACGCAATGCCCGGGGCGACCTGTTCATCGCCGACGGCAGGTTCGTGGCCGGCTTCTCCGCCGGGCAGAAGAAGTCGGCGAAGAAAATCGACGCCCAGGGCCTCGTCGCCTGCCCCGGCCTGGTCGACATCCACGTCCACCTTCGCGAGCCCGGCCAGACGCACAAGGAGACCATCCAGACCGGCTCGTGGGCCGCGGCCGCCGGCGGATTCACCACCGTTGTCTGCATGCCCAACACCAGCCCGGTCGCGGACAACGCCGGCACCATCGAGTACATCCACAACGCCATTGAGCACGACGCGGTCGTGCATGTTCATCCGACCGGCTGCATCACCGTCGGGCAGAAGGGCGAGCAGCTTGCGCCCACCGGCTCGCTCAAGCGCGCCGGCGTCGTCGCCATCACCGATGACGGCCGTTGTGTGCAGAACAACGAGCTCATGCGCTGCGCCGTCGAGTATGCGAAGATGTTCGATCTGCCCGTCATGGACCACTGCCAGGACGAAGCCATGACGCAGAACGCCGCCATGAACGAGGGCGTCATGTCCACCCGGCTCGGGCTGCGCGGCTGGCCCCACGCCGCCGAGGACGTCATCGTCTCGCGCAACGTCATCCTGTCCACCTACACCGGCGCGCACATCCACCTGCAGCACATCTCGTCCAAGTACTCGGTGGACATCATCCGCCGCGCCAAGGGCCGCGGCGTGCGCATCACCGCCGAGGCCACGCCGCACCATCTCGCGCTCACTGAGGCCGCCCTCGCCGGCTACGACCCGAACTTCAAGATGAACCCGCCGTTGCGCACCGAGGAGGACCGCCGTGCGCTCATCGAGGGACTGCGCGACGGCACCATCGACTGCGTCGCCACCGACCATGCGCCGCACACCGATTACGAGAAGGACAAGGAGTTCGATTATGCACCCTTCGGGGTCATCGGCCTCGAGACGGCGCTGCCCGTCGTGCTCGACGTGCTGCACCGCCAGGGCAAATTTTCGCTCCCTGACGTCATCGCCCTCATGACGCACAAGCCCGCGCGGCTGCTCAACCTGCCAGGTGGCACGCTCGCTGCAGACGCCGTCGCCGACGTCACGCTCTTCGATCCCGACGAGAAGTGGCTTTACGATGCCGAGGCCGGCTTCAGCAAATCCGGCAACTCGCCGTGGCACCGCCAGACCCTGACCGGCCGGGTCAAAACCACCGTCGTCTCCGGTCGGGTGGTCTACGACGGGCAGAAGATCGTGACGTAGCGGAGGACTCGAACCCTCCCTATTGGCTCTGGCTTGCGACCCCGCCGCGCCGGCGCTGTCCAAATTCCCACGAATCTGGCCACGTTGTTCGCACCTTTCGTGTTGGTTTCGGCGTGGCCACCGCCATTCTGCGGTCCAGCCGAACACCCGCCTCCATGCTTTCCCCGCTTGAACAAACGATCATCGTCCTTGAATCCACCCTGCTCCTCGGCGGGCTCGGGTTTCTGGGCTGGCTCTTTCTGAGTTCCGCCGGCCGGGCGGTGCGGACGCGCCCCGCCGCCTTGCCGGTCTGGGAGGTGAGCCTGACCGACTTTCTGTTCCTGGTCTGGCTCGTGTTGACGCTGGGATTCCTCGGGCAGGGTGTCCTGCGACTTCTGGTCGGCCACACGCTCAGCCACCAGCCCGACGGTGCGACGCTCGAGCTCGTGCTTTACGGCTCGATGTTCCATGTCGGCGCCATCCTCGCCTGGTTCTGCGCCCATCTGCTTGAACGGCGGCGGCGGACCGGGGTGAAAACGGTCCCGCTTCGGGGGTATGCCTCCTTGTGGGAAAGTGTGCGCGGCGCGGCGTTGACCTTCCTGGTGGTGGTCCCACTGGTCAGCGGTGCGGCCTTCCTCGGGGAATGCCTGCTCAAAGTCGCCCATCTGCCCACGGAGCGCCAGGAACTCGTTGATCTCTTCACGCAAACCAAGTCCCCGGCCCTGCTCGGCTTCATGGTCGTGCTGGCGCTGGCCGTCGCCCCCGTCAGCGAGGAGCTCGTGTTCCGCGCCGGGTTCTTCCGTTTCCTGCGCACCCGCATCCCGCGCTGGGCCGCGTATGGCGCGAGTGCCGGACTCTTCGCGCTGCTGCATGCCAACTGGGTCAGCTTTCTTCCCCTGTTCGTCCTCGGCGTCCTGTTCGCCGCCGCCTATGAGCGCACCGGCAACATTCGCGTGCCGATGCTTGCCCACGCCCTTTTCAACCTGCACACGCTGCTGCTGGTTTTGAGCGGGATCGGGCAGTAATCCACTTTCCCTCTCACCTTCACTTTCACTCTCACTTTCACCCTCACTTTTCCTATCCGGTGCACCCTTTCACCAAACACTTCGCGGATTCGGTCTCCGCGCTCGGTGAAACGCGGCTGATCGAGTGCATCCGCCGCTGGCTGGGCGACGTCTCGCCGCCCGCGCCGTTCGGCATCGGCGACGACTGCGCCGTGCTCCCGCCCAATCCCCGCCGGCAGCTGATCACGACCGATCCCGTGATTTACGGCCGCCATTTCGATGACACGGTGACACCGCGCGCCACCGGTGAAATGCTGCTGAAGCGCAACCTCAGCGACCTCGCGGCCATGGGCGCCCGGCCGACCGCCGCGGTCATCGCCCTGGCCCTTGATCCGCGCGTCCGCACGCGCTGGCTGGAGCAGTTTTATCGCGGGCTCGCGGCCGCGGCGCGGCGCTTCGCCGTGCCCGTCGTCGGCGGCGACGTGGCGCAGGGCGACGGTTTTCTGGGCGCGTTTCTCACGCTCTTGGGCGAGGCGGCCGGCCCGCGGATCGTGCCGCGCACCGGCGCGCGGCCCGGTGACTGGATCTACGTCACCGGCACGCTCGGCGGCAGCCGGCTCGGCCGCCACTGGCGGTTCACGCCGCGGCTGGCCGAGGGCGCATGGCTGGCCCGGCGCCGCGAAGTGCGCGCGATGATGGACGTGAGCGACGGCCTCGCCAAGGACCTGTACGCCCTCACGCCGCGGGGTGCCTGGCCGGCGCTCGCCGCCGACGCCATTCCCATCAGCCGCGCCGCCCGCCTCCATGCCCGGCGCACCGGCCGCACGCCGTTGCACCATGCGCTCTGTGATGGCGAGGATTATGAACTCGTGTTGGCGGTGGCGGGCCGCGCCGACCGCGCGTTGCTGGGGCGCGCCTGGCGGCGGGCGTTTCCGCGCCTCCGGCTCACCTGCATCGGCCGGTTCGTGGCCGCAGGGAAAACCGCCGCCGGTTCGATCGACCTGCAGACGTTTCACGGCTATGAACACCTGCAGTGACCACCCCGCAGTTTGTAACGTAATACGTTACAAATCTCTCGCCGCAAAACCCGGGAGACAAGAAACGTTTGTCACGTATTACGTGACAAAGCTCTCGTCGTCCACGGGGAGAATTCGGGGTGTTTGTCACGTATTACGTGACAAGGCAGAAGGGGCTATCCGACGATGGTCTCCGGATATTCCGGGCAATACGGCATGAGCATCTTCGCTGAACTCCGCGCCGGCGTGGTCACCCGTTCAGCCGGGGAGACACGGTTGCTGGGCGC
>CAJAKX010000163.1 GCA_903940425.1 uncultured Opitutia bacterium
ACGATTGTTCGGGTGGCCGGTTTGAAGACCGGGTTGCCGCTGGTGTGATCGTAGTGGTGGTGCGTGTTGATGACCGCGTCGAGCCGGCGCCCCGCGCGGTCCGGCAGGCCGGCGAGGCAGATCGTGGCCGTGTCGGGAAACTGCGTGTCGACCACGACGAGCGCCGCGGGCGAGGCCAGCCAGCCGATGGTGCCGCCGCGTCCGGTGAAAATCCCGGTGTGGCGGCGCAACGGCTTGAATTCGGTGACGGGCGGGGTCGGCGGCGCGGCCGGCGGACGGGCCGGGGCCGCGGAGGTCTGGGCGCGCAGGAGGGAGCGGGACAACAGGCCGGCGGCGGCCAGCCCGGCGGAACGAAGGAGGAAATCGCGGCGATTCATGGCGTCAGGCTAGCCGGAAATGCGCCGGAATAAAACAGGAAAGAATTCCAGTAACCTTTGCCCGGCCGCCGGGTTATCCTCCACAGCCAGCCATGTTCCCTTCCGCCTGTGATCGCCGACTCCCTGTCACAATTACGTGTTCAATCCTCAGCGCCCGTGGTTGAATCCTCGCCGCCAGCCGTGGACCCCCTCACTGACCACGAACTCATGATTGCCGTGCGCGCGGGCGAGATCGACAAGCTCGGCGAGCTCTTTGAACGCCACCACGGCCCGCTCTACGGCTTTTTCGTGCGGCACACGGGTGACCGAACCACCAGCGAAGATCTCGTCCAGCTCGTGTTCTACCGCATCCTCAAATACCGGCACACCTACCGTGACGAGGGCCGGTTCTCCGCCTGGATCTACCACGTCGCCCGCAAGGTCGCCGCCGACCATTTCCGCCGCAGCAGCACCGCGCCCATTGCCGCCGATCCGGACGATCTCCACACCGTGCCCGACCAGGCGCCACGCGCCGACGAAAACGCCGTCGCGGCCGACGACACCGCCCGGCTCCATGCCGCGCTCGCCGCCCTGGATCCCGCCCAGCGCGAACTGCTGGTGCTCGCGCGCTTCCAGCGCCTCAAGCACGAGGAGATCGCCCGCCTGTTCGACATCTCCGTCGGCGCCGTGAAGGTGCGCGTGCATCGCGCCCTCAAGGACCTGCGCGACATCTATTTCAAACTCAGCCGGGAACCGGCCGTCTAAAGACGTTTCGTCCCTTTTCACTCTCACCATCACCCTCACTTTCACTCTTCCCACCATGAACTGCCAACGCATCCAGGAAAGCTTCCTCGACTACCAGGACGGCCGGCTTTCGTCCGCCGAGACCGCCGCGGTGCGCGACCATCTCAAGACCTGTCTCGACTGCCAGCGCGAATGGGCCGGCCTGCAGGAGATCTCCCTCAAGCTCGACCGGCTGCCGCCCGTCGAACCCAGCCCCCGCCTGCGCACGCAGTTCTACGCCATGCTGGAAACCCATCAACGCGAGGCCGACTCGCGCAGTCCCTTCGTGCTCATGCGCGGCCACCTCGACCGTTTCTTCTCCGCCCTGCTGCCGGCACGCCCCGTCCTCCAGTTCGCCCTCGCCTGCCTCATGCTCGGCGCCGGGCTCCTCGTCGGCGCGCGCTACCTTCATCCCGCCGCCGACCCGGAAACCGTGAAGAAAATCGCCGAACTTCAGGGCAAGGTCGATTCGATGGTGCCGCTCGTCACCTACTCGCTCCACCAGCAGCAGTCGACCAGCGAACGCCTCAAGACCGTGTTCGCCACCCTTGACCTCAAGCCGAGCGACCAGCGCGCCGTCAGCGACCTGCTCAGCGCGCTCGCCTTCGACCCGAGCGTGAACGTGCGCCTGTCCGCGCTCGAGGCGCTCTATCCGCACGCCGACCAGCCGGCCGTGCGCTCGGCCGTGACCGCCTCGCTGCCGCGCGAACCGTCGCCGCTCGTCCAGGTGACCATGATCGACTTCCTCGCCGCCAGCCGGGATCCCGCCGCCTTCTCCACCCTCGATGCCGTCAGCCGCAGCCAGACCTACGACAAGGCCGTGCGCGATGCCGCCCGCCGCGCCCTCGCGCAGCTTTGAGGCGAACCGTTTCCCTCCCCCATGCATCACCCATCCATCCTCCCAACCCCGGCTTCCTTTCCCCTATGAAAACCAAACTACGTTTCTACACCTGTCTGTTCTGTCTCGCCGCGGTCGCTTCCTTGATGCGCGCCGCCGTCACGCCGGCCCCGGCCGCCGCTCCACCGGCGCCATCGGCCACAGCCGACAACGAAGACACGGCGCTGTCGCCCACCAGCCTCAAGTTCAGCGATCCGGCCAAACCCGGCAAAATCAAGCTGCGGGTCATGTGGGGCGACGTCACCGTCACCGGCGCCGACGCGCCGGAGGTCACCATCGTGTCCAACATCAAAAACAAGAATGCGGCGGAAAAGCGCGCCGACGGCCTGCGCCGCCTCGACTCCGAAGTCACCTACACCGCGACCGAAAAGGACAATGTCATCACCATCGACCTGACGGGCGATGGTCCCGCCGCGGCGGCCTCCGGCGCCACCCTCGCCATCACCACGCCGCGCGCCACCTCGATCGTCGTCGAGAATTCACTCGGCGGTAGCGTCGACGTGAAGAACCTCGTCGGCGACGTCGAGATCCGCAGCCTCAATGGCGAGGTGACGCTTGACCGGATCTCCGGCTCGGCGCTGGTCGAGACAATGAACGGCGAAATCCACGCCACCTTCGTCAAGGTGGCCGAGGGCAAGCCGCTTTCTTTCACCTCGATGAACGGGGAGATTGACGTGCGCGTCCCGGCCGACACCAAGGCCAACGTGCGCCTCCGCACCCACAACGGCGCCGTCTACACCGACTTTGACGAGAAGGCGCTCGTGACCAAGACCGAGGCCGCCCGCGGCCATATTTCGTCCCATGTTCGCGTGGTGACTTCAGACTCGACCGGCAAGTCCACCTCCGAAGTTGAGGCCGACTGGCATAACGACGTGAAGGAGGCCGTCCGTGAGGCCGTGCGTGCCGGTGCCGAGGCCGCCCGCGAAGCCGCCCAGGCGGCGCGCGAGGCCGCCCATGCGGCGCGGGAAGGCATTGCCGAGGCCAATGGCGCGCCGATTCCTCCCATCCCGCCCTTTCCGCCGATGCCGCACGTGATGCCCTCCCTGTCCGGCGGCAAGGTCGTCAGCGGCCCGCTCAACGGCGGCGGCCCGGAAATCCAGATCGCCACGATGAACGGCACCATCACGCTGCGCAAAATGCAGCCCTGAAGTCAGGCGGCCCACGCGGCGGCCTCCCCGTGGTGGGCGACAGGGCAGCGGTGAGCGGGCGCGCCCTACTCCGTCTCGCTGAACGCGCAGAGCGTGGTGACCGCCAGCCCGGCCTCCGTCAGCCGGCGCGACCCGCCGAGTTCGGGCAGGTCGATGATGGCGACGATGCCGACGACTTCACCGTGCAGCGCGCGGAAGAGCTTTGTCGCCGCCAGCAGCGTGCCGCCCGTCGCAATCAGATCGTCCACGATGACCACGCGATCACCGGGCCGGCAGGCATCCGCATGCACTTCGATGGTGGCGGTGCCGTATTCCAGCGTGTAGCTCTGCGCCACGGTCTCGTAGGGCAGCTTGCCCTTCTTGCGCACGAGCACGAACGGCTTGCCGAGTTTGTAGGCGAGCACCCCGCCAAGGATGAATCCGCGGGCGTCCACCGCCGCCACGAGGTCCGCCCGGAGGGGCGCAGTGGCGGCGGCCAAGGCATCGACCGTGGCCTGAAGCGCCCCGGCATCCTGAAAGAGCGTGGTGACGTCGCGGAAGTTCACGCCCGGCTTGGGCCAGCCGCGGACGGTGCGGATCTTGGATTTGAGGGTGGCGGCGTCCATGTCAGTCTTTTGCGCGTTGATATTGCACTGGCCAGGCGATGGTGGCGCCGAGCGCCCGGGCGGCATGCAGCGGCCAGTAAGGATCACGCAAAAACTGGCGGGCAAGCAAGATCACATCCGCCCGGCCCCCGGCCACGATCTTTTCGGCCTGGTCCGGCTGCGTGATGAGCCCCACCGCGCCCGTGGCGAGGCCCGCCTCGCGGCGCACCGCCTCCGCGAACGGCACCTGAAACCCCGGCCCCGATGGAATTTTCGCATGCGGCAGCGTGCCGCCCGAGGAGCAGTCGAGCAGGTCGACGCCGCGCGTCTTCAGGATTCTGGCGAGGGCGACCGTCTGCGGCAGATCCCAGCCGCCCGACTCGGCCCAGTCCGTGGCGGAGACGCGCACCCACAGCGGCAGCCGCTCCGGCCAGACGGCGCGCACGGCGTCGACGACCTCGGTGAGCAGCCGGATGCGGTTCTCGAACGGGCCGCCGTAGCGGTCCGTGCGGCGGTTGCTCAGCGGCGAGAGAAACTGGTGGAGCAGGTAGCCGTGCGCCGAGTGAACCTCGATGATCTCGAAGCCTGCGGCCAGCGCCCGCTTGGCCGCCGTGGCGAACGCCTGCACGATCCCGGCAATGTTCGCCGCATCGAGTGCCCCTGGCACCGGATGATCCCCGGCGAACGGCACGGCGCTCGGCGCCACCACGGGCCAGCCGCCCTGCGCCGGGGGCACGGGCCCGCCGCCCTCCCAGGGCCGCGCCGTGCTGGCCTTGCGGCCCGCGTGGGCCAGCTGGACCGCCGGGACGGCGCCCTGTTCGCGAATGAAGCGCGTCACGCGCGCCAGCGGCTCGATGTGCGCCTCCTGCCAGAGGCCGAGGTCCGCCGGCGAGATGCGGCCGCGCGCCTCGACGGCGGTGGCCTCGGCGATCACGACGGCCGCGCCGCCGACCGCGCGCGAGCCCAGATGCACGAGATGCCAGTCGGTCGCGAAGCCGTCGGTGCACGAGTACTGGCACATCGGCGACACCACGATGCGGTTGCGCAGCGTGACGCTGCGTTGGGTCAGCGGGGAAAAAAGGGCGGCCATGATCAACCGGATGTGGCGGAACGGGCCGTCAGGCAAGCTCGCACCACCCGGGCGCCGTTCGCCCGCTCACCAGATTTTCGCGCGCAGTTCGGGCGTGCGCCACATCGGGTCGCCCTCCTTGATGCCGAAGGCGGCGTAGAACTCCGTCATGTTCACCAGCGGGCCGAAGGCGCGGAACTGGCCGGGCGAATGCGGGTTGCTCATCACCTGGCGGCGCAGCGCATCGTCGCGGAACTTGGTGCGCCAGAGCTGCCCATAGGCGAGGAAGAAGCGCTGCTCGGGCGTAAAGCCGTCGATCTTCGGCGGCGAAGGCTTGCCGGCGAGGGAATGTTCGAGCGCCTCGTAGGCGACGGCCAGGCCGCCGAGATCGGCGATGTTTTCGCCCAGCGTGAGTTCGCCGTTGATCGGCAGACCGGGCAGCGCCTCGAACCGGTTGAATTCGTCCACGAGTTTTTTTGCGCGCGCCTTGAACTGGGCGGCGTCCGCCTCGGTCCACCAGTCGGCGAGGTTGCCGTTGGCGTCGTAGAGCCGGCCCCGGTCATCGAAGCCATGCGTGATCTCGTGGCCGATGACCACGCCGATGCCGCCGTAGTTGACCGCGTCGTCGAGCGCCGGGTCGAAGAACGGCGGCTGGAGAATGGCGGCCAGGAACACGATCTGGTTGGCGGTGGGCTGGAAGTAGGCGTTGACCACCTGCGGCGGCAGGTAAGTGAACTCGTCGCGGTCGACCTTCCGGCCGATCCGGCCGAGCTGGCGCTGGGTCTCGAATGCGCCGGCGCGGCGGATGTTCTCGAGGTAGCCGTCCCGCCGGATGGTGAGCGCGGTGTAGTCGCGCCATTTGAGCGGAGCGCCGATGAGCGCGCGGAACCGGGCGAATTTTTCCAGCGCCCTGGCGCGGGTCGGTTCGCTCATCCAGTCGACTTTCTCGAGATGGGACTTCACCGCCGCCTTGAGGTTGTCGACCATCACTGCGAGGCGCGCCTGCACCTCGGGCGGCAGATAGCGGTCGACGTAAAGCCGGCCGACGGCCTGGCCGATCTGCACGTCGAATATCCGGGCCGTGCGCTGCCAGCGCGGCTCCATCGCCGGCACGCCGGAGAGCACCGTGCCGTTGAAGTGGAAGCTCTCCTCCTCAAACGCCGAGGACAGATAAGGCGCGGCGTCGGCCAGCACGCGCCAGCGCAGGTAAGCCTTCCAGTCGGCCAGCGGCTTCTCTTGCAGCATGC
>CAJAKX010000164.1 GCA_903940425.1 uncultured Opitutia bacterium
CGGCCCGTCCGGGCCATCAGATGGTCCAGAGGGTTCAGGTAAATGTTGGCCAGTAGCGGGCTGATGACCGCCCCTTGGGGCGTCCCTTTTTCCGTCGGCTGCCATCCTTTGCCGCTCTCCATGACTCCTTGCTTCAGGAACCTTTGGATTAACTCCAAGAGGGGCCTGTCGGCAATGTGCTCGGCGACCGCTTCCATCATTTTGTCCTGCGGGATCGAATCGAAGTAGCCCTTGATGTCCACCTCCACGATGTGCTGCCTCCCTGCCTTGAGCAGTTCTTCCACACGCCGCAGTGCGTCTTTACAACCGCGTCCGGGGCGGAACCCGTAGCTGTGTTTGGCGAAGCGGTTTTCAAAGATTGGCTCGATGACCATTCTAACCGCTGCCTGCACCACGCGGTCGGTAACCGTCGGTATTCCCAACGGCCGCTTTTCCGCGCTGCCAGGTTTTTCAATCCACACCCGTTTGACCGGCTTGGGTTGATAGGTGCCCTTGCTGAGGTGCTCTTTCACGGCGAGCAGCCGGTTTTGGCTGTCTTGTTCAAAGCGCCCTATCGTGATGCCGTCCACGCCACAGCTCCCGGCGTTTCTTCGCACCTTTTCCCATGCCAGTTGAAGGGTTCTTTCTGTGCTGATCTTGTCGATCAGGCTGAACCACTTCTTTCCATTCAACCCCCTTGCGAGGGCTGCAAGCATCGGCTCGGTCCATACTCCGCGTTCGGCCTTGTGGCGTTGCCACAGGTCCTCTTCCGCTTGTTTATCCCTCTCGGGAACTGGTGCGGATGGTTCTTTGCGATTCATGGCTTTTGCCTTTCCACCTTCCTGCCGTCCCTCGCTCCACAGGCATTACCCCGCTTCTTCGCTACTATGACGGCTCTGACTTCTGCCCGGCTCCGCTCGCGCGAATTCCTGCCCGGACAGATCTCGACGCGTCCACATGATACCTTCCCTGCGTTCTCACCCCAGCCATCCACAACAGCCCGTTTCTCCCCCGTGAACGAGGGATCTGGGAGGAAACGGTTGCCGCTCGTGCGGCAGGCTTCGCCACTAGCCAGAAGGCTCGCCGCTGTTGTAAACCGAATCGGGTTCACTCTCGTTTGGGACCGCAGGTCCGCCTCCGGCTGCTCCCCACCCCGTCTCACGACGACGCAGTTGCCTTCGGCTGCTATCCCGTTGCTCGTCTCGGGACGACTCAGACTTTCACTGGTTGATTTCATGTATGTGCGTTCGCACTGGCATTCGTCTGCGACGAGCAGGTGATGAAACGTGCCCACCCTTGCCCGGATGCGGGACTGGAAGGTGTCGCTTTGGAACGTGGCGTTGGTGGTGACAATGGCGTGGACCGTGGACAGCCCGGCGGTGAGCCGTTGATAGCCTTCCTCGAGCAGTGCTTCCCAGCGCTGCCGGCCCTCGAAACAGGCGACCGGGCGGAGCCCGAAGGTGGCCATTTCCCGAATCCACTGGTTGCAGAGGTTTATGAAGGGGCAAACGACGATCAGGACCAGCGGGCTGTTCTTGGCCGCTACTTTGCTGGCAAG
>CAJAKX010000165.1 GCA_903940425.1 uncultured Opitutia bacterium
AATTTCGCCAACTCGTCGCGGATGCGGGGACTGCCCCACGTCGAATTTGCCTGCCACATCCGGCGGATCAACCGAATGAGCTCTGGATCGATCGGCGGCCTTCCATCTCGGCGACGGGATCTCCAGCGCCAATACAAGCGAAACCCGGCGCGTTGCCAGCCGATCACCGTTTGGGGTTGGATGATCACCAACGCCTTTTCCCAGCCTGACCAAACAGCGCGCAGGAAGACCCACAGCAGCCGGTCTGGATTGCGGAATCTGGGTTTCCCCGCGTTGCGATTCAACACGAGGAGTTGGTGCCGCAGGGCCAGGTTCTCGAACAGGAGTCGGCGGCGCGGTTGGAGGGCTGCACCCAGACTCCGCAGCACGGCAAGAATCACGCTAAACATGATCCGGGCAGTTTGACCCAACTGAACGACCGATCAACGAATTCGATTCGCGATGAGGTTTTCGCTAACCACACCTCCCTGACCATCGACCGCAGTTCGCCCCGAACGGGGGGCAGTGTCTTCATTCACTATACAATAGCGCTGCTCTTGCGCCGCAAAGCCCCTCGCGGTGAGAAAAACTCGCCGATCCATCAAAATCACATTCCTAAAAACCCCTTCGTGTTACTATCTCTCCGGATCGTGCATTTTGGCGACGATTGCACTCTAAGCAGCGAGGGCAGTAAGCTGCTCGATATCGGCCTGAGCCGCGGTGAGAAGCGCAGTGAGTGCGACCCGGCCATGGGAGGTGACGACGTAGCGATGACGTCCAGGTATTTTGCGCAGCAATCCATGGGCGTGCAGCAGACGCAGCCAGCGTCCGGCTGCAGCGCTGCGCCGACGTTTCTCCGTTGGGGTGCGGGCCCACCGCGGCGAACAACGCCTGTTGCAGGTCGGCGTTGCGGGAGGCCTTCGACCGCAAAGTCGCCGCGGTTGATGAGGGCCAAGACCTTTGCGTCGGTGGCGGCCAGCGGATTGAGTGCACGATAGCGCCAGCCTTGCCATCGCACCGCCTGCGCAGAGCCGTTCGGCCAGCGTGCCCTAGAGGGCGAGTTCCATTTCCAGCCCGCCGCTCAGCATCTGCCGCTCGAACTCCTTGTTTTCGCCCACATAGGATGCGAGAACCTTTTTGACCTGCCGCGTCTAGAGCAGGAGGCCCATGCCGAAATCATCCACGCTGGCGTTGTTGCCGACGATGGTCAACCCCTTCACGCCGCTATCACGCAGGGCGGCGATGAGGTTCTCCGGGATTCCGCAGAGGCCGAAGCTGCCGACCGCGGTCGTCATGTTGTCGTGTAGCAGCCCGTCGAGGGCCGCTTTGGCGTCGGGGTAGACTTTGCTCATGGGGCAAAAGCTCAGACAAGTTCCACGCACGCGGCCAGTCCTTCGCCGCCGCCGATGCAGATGGCGGCGACGCCGCGCCTGAGGCCGTGTTCGCGAAGCGCCGCGAGAAGCGTCACGAGAATGCGCGCGCCGCTGGCGCCGATGGGGTGACCGAGCGAGATGGCGCCCCCGCGGATATTGAGTTTGTCGTGCGGCACGCCGAGCTCCCGCATGAAGGCCATGGGCACGACGGCGAAAGCTTCGTTGACTTCCCAGAGATCCACGTCGCCCGCCGCCCAACCAGCGGCCTCGAGTGCGTTCCGCGCGGCTTGCACGGGCGCGGTGGTGAACCACACAGGGTCCTGCGCGTGGCTGCCGAAAGCGACGAGGCGCGCGATGGGCTTCAACCCTTTCGTCTTCGCCGTCTCCATTGTGGCGAGCACGATTGCAGCGGCGCCGTCGCTGATTGATGAGGCGTTGGCGGGCGTAATCGTGCCGTCCTTCTGGAACGAGGGCTTGAGCGCGGGAATCTTGTCGTACTTCACCTTGGCCGGGCCTTCGTCCTGCTCGACCTTCGTGATGTTGCCTTTCGCGTCCGTGAGTTCGACGGGCGTGATTTCCTGGGCGAAGCGGCCGTCCTTTTGCGCGGCGTTGGCGCGTTGAAACGAGGCGACGGCGTAGGCGTCCTGCTGGTCGCGCGTGAAGGCGTATTTCCTTGCGCAGTGCTCAGCGCAGTTGCCCATATGGAGATTGTTGTACGGGTCCCACAGGCCGTCGTGAATTATCGAGTCGACCACCTGCTGGTGGCCGAGCCGGAAGCCGTCGCGTGCCTTGGGCAACAGGTAGGGCGCGGCACTCATGTTCTCCATACCACCGGCCACGACGATCAGTCCGATGCCGCAGCTCAGTTGGTGTACGCCCTGCATGACGGCCTGCAGGCCGGAGCCGCAGACCTTGTGGATGGTCACGGCGCGCGTGGACACCGGGCAGCCGGCGGCCAGCGCCGCCTGGCGCGCCGGCGCTTGGCCGAGGCCGGCCTGAAGGACGTTGCCGACGAGGACATCGGTCACATCGTCTGCGTGCACACCGGCGCCGACGAGCGCACCCTTGATGGCGGCGGCGCCGAGGCGCGGTGCGGGCACGGCGGCGAGGGCACCCTGGAAATTGCCGAGCGGCGTGCGGCTGGCGGAGAGGATGACGATTTGAGACATAGTGAGAGGGACGCCCAAACTGCTCCACCTGGAGTGTTAGTCGGAGACGTTGGTTGATGTAGTACGTTCGGGTGTCGTTGGCAATCCCAGGCGGAGGGACGGACCGGTTTGGCGGTCCGGCGGGGAGCCTGGGATTGGTAAGGTGTTTTTCGCCGCGAAGCGTTGCGGCGAGTCGTAGCCGAGCGAGCTGTGCGGCCGCTCCGTATTGTAGTCGATGCGGAAGTCTTCGATGACAACGCGCGCTTCGCTCAGGGTCCAGAGTTGCTCGCGATTGAGGCACTCATCGCGGAAGCGGGAGTGAAACGCCTCGACAAACCCGTTCTCCCACGGGCTGGCGGGCGTGATGTAGATCGTCTTGATGTTTTGTTCAGCCAGCCAGCGTTGGAGCTCCTTGGCGATAAACTCCGGTCCGTTGTCGGAGCGGATGAACTCGGGTGCCCCGTGCCGGGCGATGGCCGCTTGCACCAGCGCGATCACGTCGGCGGAGCCGATCCGGCGCTCTGGCCGCAAGACATGCACTTCCTTCGTGTGCTCATCGAGCACCGTGAGCATGCGCAAGGCGCCGCCGTGGACGGTGACGTCGGCAATGAAGTCCCACGTCCACACCTGGCCGCGATGCGTCGCGCGTGTCGGCAGCCCCGTGGACACACCGCGGCGCACCTGGCGCTTGCGCGGCGGCGGCACGCGCAGCCCTTCCGCTCGCCGCAGTCGCTGGATCTGTTTGCGGCTGACCTGCCAGCCTTCGCGACGCAAGAGTGCCGCGATCCGACGAAAGCCAAACCGCGGGTGTTGCGCCGATAGCGCGTGGATGCGCTCCACCAGTCGCGAACGCTGCGCGGTCGGCGGCCGGGCGCGATACCGATATGTCGCGCGGGCCAGCCCGAGATACCGGCAGGCCGCTCGCCCGGAACAGAGGCCGCCTTCGATGACGAAGGCGGCTATCCGACGCTTGTGTCCCGGGCTCACCATTTTTTTGCGTTCACCGCCTCCAGCACCCGGTTTTTCAGCAGCGAATCAGCGAGCATCTTTTTCAGCTCCGCGTTCTCGCGCTCCAGCTCCTTCAGCCGCTTCGCTTCGTTGATGTCCAGTTGCCCGAATTGGCGCTTCCAGCGGTGGAAGGTCACTTCGGAAATATTCCGGTCCTTGCAGACCTCGATGATGTTCTTGCCGCTGTCGGCCTCCCGCAAAATGCGGATCTTTTCCTCGGTCGCGTATCGTTTGCCTTTCATGTTCTGGATGCCTTTCTAAGGCCTCCAGACTGACACTGCGAGTGGAGTTAATTCTGGGGGATCACCTTGATTGCGCTCGTGAAGACTGTTCTTCAGGGGGTGAAGGTCTCTCTGAAGCTGCGCAATATTTTTTGAGAGCCGTCAACTGTTGCCGAGAGGACAGCCCCACGACCCTTTACGGGGTTCCTTTCGGTTTTGACCCCAACCCGCTGTCCGTCAAATCAGGGCAACCTCAGCGTTCAAAAAGCGACCCAAGTGCGGCCGCACTTTTGCTTCTTGTTCAAGAAGAGTGCGAAATTGAGCCACCTCCTTCTCGCACTCTTTCTGCGTAATGCGCCGGAGAAACCAAGCCATCCGCAGCCAGAGAAGATAGGTCGTGCAGGCATCCGTCTCGTTGTAGCCGGTCAAGTCCGCAAACCGTCCATTCTCCCACAGGTCGACGACGTTTGCGCCGGATTGGTCGAGTTTGCCCGGCAGATGCGAGGCCGTGGCGATTTCATGCAGCGATGGCATCACCGCGGAACCGTGACCGACGCCAGCCGTGAAGAAATTGGCCAGATCGAAGTGCGCCTCGCTGTACCGATGAAAATAGTCTGCACCCTGCCACGGCTTGTCGGGGCGCCTGCCAAAGTTGGGGCAGTGGCAGCGATTCGCGACGCCGCGCTGGATCAGCAGAGGCAGATCGACGCTCTGGGAGTTGAATCCCACCGAGCCCCAGCGGAGACGGCAGCGCCTTGTCCTTGAATGCCGTGTCGAGCGATCCGAGCGCCTTCTTGGCTTCAGCCTCCAAGTGTTCCCCGACGTTCTCGCTAGCGAGTGCGCGACCGGCGCGCGCCCGGAATCCCTTATCATTGAGCATGCGGTCCAACGCGGAACCCTGCACCAACCGCAGGTCGCGGTCGTTCCGTTCGTCGCCGGAGAGGCGCACCAACCCGATCAGGCGACGCAAAGCCGTCGGCAGCGGCTCGAACTTGTCGTCGGGCTGGATGACCTCATAGCTCAGGTCCAGGTCAGCCGTGCCGCGAACCCGAAATCGATACACGGTTTCTCCGGCCGGCGCACCCTCAGCCGGAGCAACCACCGCCTCAGTGCCACTCCACTGCCATGGCCAACGCATCTGCCGCTGCTTGACCGGACTCACTTTTTCGAGCCACCGTCAGTGAGAGTCTGAGGGTGGGTTGAGGTTGGTGGAGAGATGTGGGCTTGTCCATCCCCGGCGGAGGGAGGGCGAAGCCGGACCGGAGCCGGGGATGGAAGTAATTGAGCCGCGAAGCGGGCGGGACTGACATAGCCGAGTTGGCTGTGGGGACGGCGTTGATTGTAGTCGCGGCGGAAGTCTTCGATCACCACGCGGGCCTCCGTCAGTGTCCAGAGCTGCTCGCGGTCGAGGCACTCGTCCCGAAAGCGGCTGTGAAACGATTCCACAAAGCCGTTCTGCCAGGGGCTGCCCGGGTCGATGTAGATCGTGCGGATGCGCTGTTCGGCCAGCCACCGCTGCACGATGTAGGCGATAAACTCCGAGCTATTTGTCGGAACGCAGATACTCCGGGGCGCCGTGCGCCTGGATCGCCTTCTGCAGCCACTGCAGCACGTCCTCCGAGCGCAGCGCCCGGTCGGCCCGCAGCACATGGCACTCCCGGGTGAACTCGTCTAGGATGGTCAGCATCCACAGAGCGCCTCCGCGGATCGTGGCATCGGCGATGAAGTCCCAAGTCCAGACATAGCCCCGGTGCGTGGTCTTGGTCGGCAGACCGGTGGAGCAGCCGCGGCGGACGAGCTTCCGCTTGGTCGGCGGCACCCTTAGTCCCGTCTGTCGGCGCAGCTTCTGGATCGAACGCTTGCCGACGGGCCAGCCCTCCTGCCTCAGCAGTGCTGCGATTCGGAGATAGCCGTAACGGGGATATTGCTCCGAGGGCTGCTCGAGGCGGGCCAACAGTTGCTGGTGCCGGGGCGAGATCGCTCGCTCGGGGTAATGATAGGTGGAGCGTGCCAGGTGCCAAATCCGAGCACGGCGGAATCCGCGTGTTGTTTCTGGACGGCGTGGCGGATTTCGTGAACGACCCCAACGACGGGGAAGAGTGCTTCCCCTTTGTCGATTGGCTCCAAAGACTGGCGGTTAAATACGACTGTCCAATCATCTGCCTGCTGCATCTGAATCCGGGCACGGAGAAAAGCCGTGGGCATCTCAGCAGCCATCTTGAGCGCCGCGCCGAAACGAATCTTCTTCTCGAAAAGAACGCGGAGACCGGCCGCACCGTCGTCTATTCCTCAGGGGAACAGCGGCACGCACCCATCCTCAAGTCCGACGGCCCCTGCTTCCGCTGGGATGACAAGGAACAGATGCACGTTACCGTAGAGACGTTGCGCGTGGAGCGAGACGCTGCATCCGTCGAAACGGCCCGCGAACTGGCTCAGGAGGTCTTCGCCGGTCGGGGCGGGCTCACTTATTCGACCATCATTTCCAGCCTGAAAACTGCGTGCGGGTGCTCGGATTCCACCGCAGAGCGTCGATTCAAAGAAATGCGGTCGCACAGGAGCATCGTACGGCATCCGCCAAATCTTTGGGCCTTGGCCGGTTAAGTCCATTTGCCCTCAACCTTCAATTTACCTTCAAATGAACCTTCATGGCTACACCTACCTTCACCCTTCACGTCTATATATAGGCACGTGAAGGTGTGAAGGTGCAGGGTTAAGGGCCGCGCTGGGCTGAGACCCGGCGGGGCGACCGGGTTGCTTCGAGGATAGCAACTCATTGGGGGGAAGGCCTTCCTTCGCGAAATCCTGGTATGCCCGACTGACGAGCGACCGGGTGCATTGCTGACGCAGTATCCGAAACCGCGTTGGCAGCCGCTCCGCTATTGGTTGGCGCGTGCGTCGGCGGTCAACTCCCGCCACGCGTCACGGAACCACACCAGCACCTGCCAAGACGTGTTGATCGATGTGTTGCAACTCGCGGATAGGATGAAGCGATGGCCGTAAGGACGCATCCGACGGAGCAAGTCCTCCAGATATTGCCGGGTTTCGTCATAGCTGGTGAACCGCTCGGTCTCCATCGCGCTGATCCCGCCGGTGATGATCATGCGTTCGCCCGACACGCGCATGGCCTCGTCAAGTTGCACATCCCCCAGCGGGGGATAGGCGACGCCTTCCAATCCGTCGACCCCCAGCGAGGCGATCAAGGGCAGAACCGCCCGTTGCCGTCCGCACGCGTGGATGAAGAACGTCGCACCGCAGTCGTGGCAAAGCCGGCTCGCCTTCTCGTAGAAGCTGGCAGAGTAGCGTTCAAGATAGCGCGGCGGATGGAAGGCCGAATCGAGGTTGTCCATTGCGATCATCGATGGCACGCCCACGGCGAGCATCTGTCGCACAAGGTCGAGCTGTCCGGCTTCGTGGACCGCCATCCATTCCGCACAGCGTTCCGGGTAATCGACCACCAACAAGGACGCATCGGCCGCCCCTGCCGCCAGGTGTAGCAGTTTCAGAGGACTATAAAGCTCGCCCGCGTTTACCAGTCCGTGTTCGCCAACCTCGCTCTGCCACCGCTCATAGTAGTCGCGGTTGAAGCGCCACCGCCGCCCTTTCACCAGCAAATCGAAAGCGTCCGCTTGCGTCGCGAAATCGTCGAGCAGGTGCTTCTCTTGCACCAATGTCGAGGCAGCGTGAATGTAGCGAAAGCGCTCGGTCAGCGCGCCCGCACGAGTGCGGTAGGTCTTTTCCGTGATGACGTCCCGGTCTTCGGTGCGTCGCTGCTCCTCGACCTC
>CAJAKX010000166.1 GCA_903940425.1 uncultured Opitutia bacterium
CAGGAACTGTCCGTAAGCCCCGACGGCGAAGCCGGTCTGGGCATCGAGGAAGCGGACATCGAGGAACGAGACCTGCAGGTCCTCCCCCTGGTACTGCTTTGTCCATGTGCGGCCGCCGTCCTCGGAGCGGAGAATGATGGCATCGTGGCCCACGATCCAGCCGTGCTGCGCGTCGGGAAAGTGGATTCCGGTGAGCGTGGCCAGCGTCGGGGCCTTGACGAGCTCCCAGGTGGCACCCCCGTCGGTCGAGCGCAGGATGTGGCCGCTGGCGCCGACGGCGATCACAGTGTTGCCGATGGCCTGGGCGTCGAGCAGCAGCGAACGGGCGGCAAGCGCGGTGGCGGGGTCGGCGGCCGGGCACGGACACACGACGAGCCAGGCAAGCAGCAGCCCCGGAAGCCAGCGGGCGGGCGAACGAAGGCGCAACCATTTCCCGAAGAAACCGGCCAGGGATGAGCCGCGGCCGGACGCGCTTCGATCGGAAGAATGAATCATGTGCCGGCGATTCCGGTAACGGTCGACGGCACAGGTCTTCAACAAACCTGCGCCGTCGGGAAACACCTATCGAACGCCTTCGCGGCGGAGGTTGTCGGGGTTGTTGTAATCACCCAAGGTGCGCTTGATCGAGAAATCGTACATCGGGCCCTCGTTGGTCAAACCGAAGGCCAGGTAACGGCCGGCGAGCAGGTCGGTGTGCACCTCGAGGGTGCTCCAGAAGGTCGGCACCTCGTAGTAGTTGATGCAGTGCGCCTCGGAAACGCGCCAGAGCTGGCCGCGTGAATCGTACTGGTCGACGGCGAGCGCCTGCCAGGAGTCCTCATCGATGTAGAACGTGCGGCGGGGATAAATGTGGCTCGTGCCCGGCTTGAGCTTGGCCTCCACGACCCAGACGCGGTGCAGCTCATAGCGGGTGAGATCCTGGTTGATGTGCAGCGGCTTGAGGATGTCGGCATACTTCACCTTGTCGGAGTGCAGCTTGAAGGAATTGTAGGGCACGATCATTTCGCGCTTGCCGACGAGTTCCCATGTGTAGCGGTCGAGGGCGCCGTTGAACATGTCGAGCTGGTCGCTGGTGCGCATGCCGTCGGAAGCGGTGCCGGGGTTGTCATAGGCGACATTGGGTGCGCGGCGCACGCGGCGCTGTCCGGGATTGTAGACCCAGGCGTTGCGCGGTTCCTTCACCTGGTCGATCGTCTCCCGCACAAGGAGAATGGAACCGGCGAGCCGCGGCGGCGCCTTCACCTCCTGCTTGAAGTAAAAGACGGTGTTGCCGAGCTTTTCCGGGGTCATGCCCTCGAGGTAGTAGTTGAAGAGGAATTCCTCATCGAAATCGACGAGCGTGTAGGTGCCGCCGCGCGTGGGGGCCGCCTGGGCGACATGCCGCTCGGCCATCACGCCGCGGAAGCGGAGGAGGTGATTCCACATGACTTCCAGGCCGTTCTGCGGGATGGGGAAGGGGATGCCGCCGATGGCGCCCTCTACGACGGCGCCGTCCCGCGCGAGGTTGGCGCGGGTGGCGTTGGCCTTGGTGGCGTCGTAGACGCGAGCCGGAACGGAGGCGCTGCGGCGGGTGGGATAGACCGGAAGCTTGTAGTCGGCATAGGCCTGCAGCAGGGCGACGGCCCCGGCGGTGAGCTTGTCGCGATACTGTTCGAGATTGGCGGCCGTGATGACATACAGCGGCTGGTCGCTCGCGTATGGATCGGGATGGTGCATGCCGGGAGCATAGCCGGCGGGAGGCTGGGTGATGCCGCCGGTCCAGGCGGGAATGGTGCCGGCGGCATTGCCGGCCCGCTCGGCGCCGAGCGGCGTGAGATCCGTATCAAGGCGCGCAGCCTGATCGGCGCTGACCGCGGCGAAGACAGAGGCGGCGGAGGCAAACACCGCCACGAGGGCAGATTTCAGGATAGGCATGGAGGAAATGGATTGAAGTTTCATGGCTGGGGGTCGTCCTGCCTGGGAAGCTGGTCCGGCGGGGGCAAGAACCCGCGCGGCGAAGCTTCCCCGGAGTTAGAACGAGTATTTCATGGTGGCGGAGACGTAATCGCGATCGGAGATGAGGTTGTAGGTTCCGCCGCCGGTGTAATTGACGTAACGCACCTCGAAGGCCCACTGGTTCTGGAAGGTGAAATCGGCGCCCAGCGTCCAAGTCTGGCGGTTGTGTAGGAAGTTGCCAAGCGGCAGGGGCGTGTTGCCGTAGACGTCATGCGCAAAGGCCAGCGTCGGTGAGACATTGATGCCGGCGAAGAGATTATTGTAGTCAAGCTTGCCGACGATCTGATAGCCCCACGAAGTCTTGTCCGGGAAAGCGCTGATGGGTGTGGCCGGAACCGTGGTGTTGCCGGTGTTGATCAGTTCATTCACATCGCCGGCAGTGGCGGTGCCGGAACCGTCGAAACGAAGCACGCTCTTGTCGGGGAGGCCCGGCACAAAGGTGATGCCCACCTCGCCCAGCACGGTCAACTGATTGGCGCCGAACATCGGGCCGAACACCTTGGTGGCCGTGGCCTGCGCCTGCCAGACGTCAAGGCGGCGATAGCCGCGAATCTCGGTGCCGAATTGCCCGCTGTAATTGCCGAGCTGGTTGTTGCTGCCGTAGACCGTGCCGCCAGGTGAATCAAGTGCCGAGAGCGCGGCAAAGAGCAGTTCGACGTCGTCGACCTGCAGCGGCACATGGGATTTGTAGGAAACCTCGCCCTGCAGCGAGATGCCCGTCGTGCCGACATCCGTGTTGAAGCTGGCGCCAAACATGTCGATGCCCGTGGGGTATTCGACAAAATAACGGCCGGTGCCGGCGGCGGTCAGAAATCCGATTTTCTTGGCGCCGGCGGCGATGGTTTGGGCGCTGGGATAAAAAGGCTGCAAGCTGGCCGGCAGGGCGCCAACGGGCACATTGGTGAGCGCGGCGCCAAGCAGGGTCTGCAAGGCAGCCGGCACGCCCGCGGCCGGATAGCCGGCGGCAACCATGGCGGCCCCGAGCGGGGTGGCGAGACTCGAGGCGGTCGATTGCACCAGGGCGGCGCTGATCGGATCCGTCGGGGTGACGGCACTGATGAGCGGAAGACGGCTGCTGTATCTTAGATAGTAGAAGCCGAACTCGGTGTGGTTGAGGCTGGGCGCGAGATAATGCATGGCCAGTCCCCATTGACCGAACTTGTCGCCCTTGTGGTCACCGGCGCGCGGAATGGCGCCCAGCGTCTGCTGGTCGGAGAGCGCGCCGAAACCGAGCATGACCTTGTTGCCTCCCCGGCCGGCAAAGTCGTTCGTGCTGAAATAAGTGCCGTCGGGGTCGATATCGGTGCGGCGGAACTCCAGCAGCCACACGGCCTCGAGCGAGAGCTTGTCGGTCAGAGCGATGGAGGTGTCCCACGCATAGACCGGCAGCAGCGCCTCGCGCAGTTCCGAGCCGGGCGTGCGCAGGCGCGCCACGTCAATGGGATTAATCACGTTGATGCCGTTGGGAATGAACGTGCTCTCACCCCAGCTGATGACCTGCCGGCCGAGACGCACGGTCACAGGCATCGAGGCGAAGTCGAACTTGCCGGTTATATAATTATCCAGCAGGACGGCGTCAGACCCCACCTTCTGCTTGGCAGCATTGGAGAGCGGCGTATGCGGGCGGACCTTGTTCTGGTTTAGCGGATCGAGGAAATAATAGCCGCGAACAAAAGCGTTCCAGTTCTGCCACTTGAGCAAGAGTTCATGCTCGCCCTTGTAAACGAATGACTCAATGCCCCGATGGTAGTTAAGGTCACCGTCGTCGCCGTTTACGGAGTATGCCTTTCCCGACACGCCATTGAAGGTGTTGGTGAGGCCATAGAGGGCGTCGTCGGGATTCTGCAGCCGGTACAGAGAGCCCACCGAGAAGGTGGTATCGAAACTGCCGTTCACATCGCCGAGCGCGAAGACGAAGCCGTACATGGAAACCGCGCCCGACAGGAAGAAGAACGCGGCCACCGCGACGGCGATTCCGCCTCGCCGGCAGGCGGAAACCGAAGGAACAGATCGGGATTTCATAGCTGGGTATATAGACGACTAAAACCTCCGCGCAGGGAGGTTTGAGGTTGGGGGGGCTGGGTTAACCCGAGGTCACAGGTCGAGCGACGCGAGATGAAGGGAACTTTCACCCCTAATCGCAAGTATTAAAAAAGGAGCCGGCCGCAGGTTAGTTGATATAATTGGGTATCATAGTCAGGCTCCGCTAAAGCGCCGCTTATCAGCGCCGGACGGACCATGTCAGTCGGGGTGTGATTCCCGCTTTGACGCTGGGGGCATAATCGTGACGTGATGGCGTGATGGACGCGGCGGCGCACATTCACATCAAGGGAGCGCGGGAGCACAACTTGAAGAATCTCGAACTGCGTTTGCCCCGCGGCAAACTCGTGGTCATCACCGGTCCGAGTGGTTCGGGCAAGTCGTCGCTGGTTTTCGACACCCTCTACGCCGAGGGACACCGCAAGTATATGGAGAGCCTGTCCACGGAGGCGCGGCAGGTGCTCGAGCAGCTCCGACGGCCCGACGTCGATTTCATTCACGGGCTTTCGCCCGTGCTGGCCATCGAGCAGCGCACCGGCGGCGGATCGCCGCGCACCACGGTGGCGACCGTCACCGAGATCGCCGATTATGCGCGCCTGCTCTGGGCGCTGCAGGGCGGGCAGTTCTGCCCGAAGGACGGCGGCCGCATCGAACCGCGTTCGCTGGACGACTGCGTGGAGCGCGTGCTGCGGGCGGCGCCGGGCGGACGCATCATGCTGCTGGCTCCATGGATGCATGCCCGACCCTCCGTGTTGCGGGACGAACTTCCGCGGCTGCGCCAGCGCGGCTTCCAGCGCGTGCGCATGGAGGGCGAAATCAAGTCGCTCGACGATCCCCATCTGCTGCCGGCGGGGGCAAAGGAGCTGGCGGTGGATCTCGTCATCGACCGTCTTGTGGCTGTTCCGGACCAGCGCAGCCGGCTGGCCGACTCGCTGGAACTGGCGTTCCGCGAGGGGCAGGATCGGGCGGTCGCCCTGGTGCAGAAATCGCCCGAGGCACCGTGGATTGAAATCGCGCTCAGCCAGAACCTGAGCTGCGCGGTGTGCGGCGAGGTTTACGACCGGCTCACCCCGCGACATTTCTCCTTCAATCACCAGGAGGGCGCCTGCCCCGCGTGCGGCGGTCTCGGGCGCCAAATGACCTTCAGCGCGGAGCTGGTCGTGCCCGATCCGGAAAAATCCGTGCGCGGCGGCGCACTCAAGCCGTGGCGAATCGGCGGAAAAAATCTCATCATCAGGCACAACGCCATCCTCAAGCAGCTCGCCGCGCAGCTGCCCTTCGACCCCGAAAAACCCTGGCGCGAACTGCCCGAGGCCGTGCGGCAGACGCTGCTGCACGGGGCGGGGGAGCGGCTGTTCAGCTTCCGGCTGCGGCGCATGAAGCACCCCAGGCTCATGCCGTTTGCAGGCGTGCTCGCCCTGCTGGACCAGAGCTGGCGCGAGACGCGCAGCGACGGCTTTCGCGCCCGGCTGACGACCTTCCAGGTAAGCGCGGAGTGCCCGGTCTGCCACGGCAGCCGGCTCAATCCGCGGGCGGCGGCGGTGAAGCTCGCGGCGCGGAGTCTGCCCGAATTCTTCGCGATGAACGTCGCCGCCGCGCATGCGTTTGCGGTGGAGCTCGGCCAGGGGCTGGCCGGCATCGAGGCCGTGCGCGAAGTGCTCGCTGGCATCGAGCAACGGTTGCACTTCCTGCTCGAGACCGGGCTCGGCTATCTGACGCTTGACCGCGAGTATTCCACGCTGAGCGGCGGCGAGGCGCAGCGCGTCCGGCTCGCCACCCAGCTGGGCATGGGCCTGATCGGCGTCATCTATGTGCTCGACGAGCCGAGCATCGGCCTGCACGCGCACGACAACCGGAAGCTGATCGAGACGCTCTGGGAGCTGCGGGATCGGGGCAACACCGTGATCGTCGTCGAGCACGACGAGGAGACGATGCGCGCGGCAGACGAACTGGTCGAACTCGGGCCTGGCGCCGGCACGGAGGGCGGCGAGCTGCTGTTCCAGGGCACCCCCGCGGCGTGCGCCCAGCTGCCCGCCACGGCGTCGCGCACCGGACCCTACCTGGCCCGGAAGCTCCGGGTGGTCAAAGACGCCCGCACCCGTGCGCCCGACGGCCGCTGGCTGACGGTGCGCGGCGCGCGGGAGCACAACCTCAAGAATCTCGATGTCGCGTTTCCGGTGGGCCTGCTCACCTGCGTCGCGGGCGTCTCGGGTTCGGGCAAGAGCACGCTGGTGAATGACATCCTGGCCGCCGCGGTCGCGCGGAAACTCAACAGCGCGAAAACCCTGCCGGGACGCCACCACGGACTCGAGGGACTGGAATACTTTGAGAAGACCGTGCTGGTCGACCAGGAGCCCATTGGCCGCAGCCCGCGCTCCAATCCCGCCACCTACACCAAGCTGCTCGACCTGCTGCGCGACCTGTTCGCGAAATGCCCGCTCGCCAAGGTGCGCGGTTACAAGGCGAGCCGGTTCAGCTTCAATGTGCGCGGCGGCCGCTGCGAGCGCTGCCAGGGCGACGGCCAGATCCGGCTCGACATGCAGTTCCTCGCCGACGCCTACACCGAGTGTCCGAGCTGTGGCGGGCGGCGCTTCAACCGGGAGACGCTGGAGGTGCGCTTCCACGGCCGGAACATCGCCGACGTGCTCGCCCTGACCGTGCGCGAAGCCATGGAGCTGTTCCGGAACATCCCGCGCATCACGGAAAAGCTGGGGACGCTCGACGCCGTCGGGCTCGGCTATCTCCAGCTCGGCCAGTCGGCGGTGACGCTCTCCGGCGGCGAGGCGCAGCGGCTCAAACTCTCGCTCGAACTCAGCAAACGCCAGCAAGGCCAGACGCTCTACCTCCTCGATGAACCCACGACCGGCCTGCACTGGGCCGACATCCAGCGGCTCATGGACCTGCTCTTCAAGCTGCGCGACGCCGGCAACACCATCGTGGTCATCGAGCATAATCTCGACGTGATCCACCTGGCCGACTGGATCATTGACTTGGGTCCCGGCGGCGGCGACGCCGGCGGTGAACTCGTCTACACCGGTCCACGCGCCGGCGTTGAAAAGGAACCGCGTTCGCTCACCGGCCAGGCTCTGACCCGCTGGACCAGCCGAGGTTGAGGCGTGCCTTGCGCACCGGGGAGTCCGCATGAACACTTTTCGCTATTATCTGGCCCTGCTCTACACCGTCTTGCTTCCGCCGACGCTGTTGACGTGGCTTGTCATCCATCCCTTCATCAAATTCTGGCGCCGAGTCGGTCTGTTCTGGACCTACGTGATGGTAACGGCCGTGGTGTGCCCGGGTGTCGCCGGATTGTTTTTGATGCGGCGCACGCTGCTGGCGGTTGAATTTGGAACCAGCTGGCCCTTGCTGGCCCTCGGCGTCCTGGGCGTGGCGGTGGCAGTCCGGTTGCGGGTGAGCCTGCACCGGCATTTCAGCAACCAACAGCTGATGGGGCTCCCGGAGCTCGCGCCGGACCGGTACCCACAACAGCTGGTGACGGAAGGGCTGCATGCGCGTGTGCGCCATCCCCGGTACTTGCAATATCTGCTGGTGCTGGCCGGTTTTGCACTGATGGCCAATTATCTCGCCCTCTATTTGACGCTGGCGGTGCTGGTGCCGGGGATCTGGCTGATTGTGATTCTGGAGGAGAAGGAACTGCGCGCGCGGTTCGGTCCGGCCTATGACGATTATTGCCGCCGGGTGCCCCGATTCATCCCCAGGCGCCGGGCCTGACTGCCGGAAATATTACCTCTGATTCTCCGGGGTATATGGCGCCGGACCGGGCTCCGCTGTAAATTAATCTCTTGCCATGCCGTCGGCATACTACACGGTTGCCCGCACAAAGCGGACGGGAGGCCGTGAATTTCGCGGCAGACAGTTCGTTCGCTTTCCTTCGGGCGTTTCTTCGATGAGAGACCGTTCAGAGGTCTCCAGAGCTCATCGACAAACAAAGACCTGTCATCGGTCGCCTGATTCAACCTGGCACGCGCCTTCCGGCGCGACCGCCGCGCAATTAGCGCCTCCCGACAGGTCTTATCCAAAAAGAAACACCATCCTCCGTCCGCCACCCGGACGGACCGCGCCGGACACGCTTCAGTGTCCGAACGCACTTATCCATGAATCAAGACATCACCACCTTTGCCTCGCTGAACCTGATCGCACCGCTCCTGCGTGCGCTCGTCGACAAGGCCTACACCCACCCGTCGCCCATCCAGGCGCAGGCGATTCCGCCCCTGCTGGAAGGCCGCGACCTGATCGGCTGCGCCCAGACCGGCACTGGCAAGACCGCCGCCTTTGCTCTGCCGATCCTGCAGCGATTGAGCGCCCGGCCGCAGCCCCGCACTCCGCGCCGTCCGCGCGCACTGATCCTTACGCCGACCCGGGAGCTGGCGGCACAAATCGGCGACAATATCGCCCTTTACGGCCGCCACCTGCCGCTTCGTCACGCCGTCATTTTCGGGGGGGTGGGCGAACAGCCCCAAATCCGCGCCCTCGCCGCGGGCGTCGAGATCATTGTCGCCACGCCCGGCCGGCTGCTCGACCTCATGGAGCAGGGCCACGCCTTGCTCGATCGCGTGGAAATCTTCGTGCTCGACGAGGGTGACCGGATGCTCGACATGGGCTTCGCACCTGATGTGAAACGCATCCTTGCGAAACTGCCGTCGTCG
>CAJAKX010000167.1 GCA_903940425.1 uncultured Opitutia bacterium
AGCCGAACACCGGCTGTCTCCAGAATGTCGTCCAAAATCCCGCCGCGTCATGATGCCGGGCGATCTGCATCACCAAGGATGCCAGAACTACGGTAATCAGAACGTCGGCCGCCAGTCGCACTAGGCTAAGTTTTAGGTTTTGAGTTTTGGGTTTTGGGTTGGATCCCAGCTCTCCGGCTTCAATAGCTCCGTAGCTCTGGGCATCCGTAGCTCTGCTCTTGGCCTCGGTAGCTCTGCAGCTCCGTGAATCCGTCCCTCCGCTCTCTGCCCTTTGCCCTTGGCCTGTGACCTCTGGGTCTGCCCCTTGCGCTTCTTCTCTTTGCGCCTCTTGCGCCTTTTTGCGGCCAAATTCGTCTTGTCTGCCTCGCCATAGCTCGTTTGCGCCTTTTTGCGCTTCTTTGAGGCTAAAGCCTAAAAAAATTGCCGAAAATACGACGCTTAGCGGCGAGGGACATCCCGCCAGCCCCACATAGCCGAGCCCGTTGAGCAGCGGGACGGAGGCTGTGAAGGCGAACAACGCCGCCCCCGGACGCCATACGCTTAGCCCCAGACCCCCTGCGGTCAGCACGAGCATAGGCAGCACATCCGGATAAGTCTCGCGCGTCGCCGCGACCAGAAAGCGCAGGCAAAGCAGCAGGAAGCCGGCGTGCAATAGCCAGCGCCAGCCGCGCTCAAACCACAAAAGCCATTTGCTTGATGCCATGGATAAATTTGCCGCAAAAAGGCGCAAGAGGCGCAAAAACTAGTTGGCTTCGCTGAGCGCGTACTTGCGGACCTCGAGCTTGGGCGATCCAAAATTGATGAGGAGACCGTGCTCAATGCGCGAGGCGCGCAGATATCCGAGCAGCTGGGCCACATGCTCGTCCGCGAGTGCGCGGCAGGCTTTCAATTCAACGACCAGTCGTTGTTCGACGAACAAATCAGCAAAGAACTCGCCCAAGATAGTGCCATCCTCATCAAAAACGCTCAACGGGTGTTGTTGGGCGACGTTGAGTCGCTGTTTACGCAGTCGATGAGCGAGGCCATTCTCATAAACCTTCTCAAGGTGCCCATGGCGTAAGTGGCGGTGGAGCGCGAAGCTGGTTTCGCGGATGCGGTCACAAAGCAGGAAGATGTCATCTTTCATACATCCTCTTTTTGCGCCTTCTGCGCTTTTTTGCGGCTACAAAACAGCCGCCTTAACGGCGGCCGCCGACATAAACTCCCAGCAGGCTCAGCCCCATGCCCAGCGCGAGGCCGATGAATCCGCCGATGGCGCTGGAGACGATCAGGCTGTACTTGCTACTGGTCACGGGCTGCATGCTGATTCGAATTGCATCGGCAAACTGTTGCTTGGCGAAATCCGCGTGGGTCTTGCGAATATTGGAGATCAATTCCTTGTAGGACGTCTCCAGGTCGGAGAGTGACTTCTGCACTTGCGCAATGATGGTTGATTGATCTTCGCCGGTGCTCTTGAGAAACGCCTCCATGTTCTTGCGCCGCTCGAGCAGTTGGGCCTTGTCGGCCTGGATGCGCTTGACCGCGAGGCCGGCATCGAGCGCTTTGCGCACGAGGAAATTGTAGGCGTCGTTGGCCAGCAGGGAGTCAACGAGTCCTTGGTCGAGGATCGGTGCCTCGAGGCGCTGCTGAGCCGCCTGGGACTTGATTCCCAACACGTAATTCTGGGATCGTTCCTGTGACTTGGCCAGCAGGTCATCGACGACCTTTTCCTCCTCAATCGCCTTCTGCTCCTGATCCTCGAGCGTGCGCAAGTAGTAGTCCATTTTAACCATGGCGGTGGCGCGGTTGCGGGACAGGCCGTTTTGATAGATCAGGCCCAGCGTTTCGTTGAGCCGGATCTGGGCGAAAAGGCGCGTTTGTTCCAGTAGGTCGCTGAAGGACAGATTGGTGGTGCGGGAACGGTAGGATCGGGATGGATTGGACAAGTTGCTGGCAGACGTCTCGTCCTTGCCGACATTCAATTGTTGCCTGAGAAAGTCGGTGATGTTCTGGATCTCCTCGGTCAGGATCAGCTCGTACTCAGAATAGTCGGCATTGTGCAAGGTTTCAAACGCGTTGCCGAATGCCAGAGGCATTTCGGCATAAGTGTGCTGGAATTTTTCTTGGTACACGCTGACGATTTCGTTCAACAGAAGTTCTCTCTGCCGTCTGGTCAGAGGGAATTTGCGCGGCAGGGTCAGCGTGACGAGATACTCGTCAGGAAGGTATGGCGCGGGTGTCAGCCCGGCGGCCCGCAGCCGGTCGCGTTCCTTGACGATATTGGGTGGGATGATGCCCTCGATGGTCAGCGCCGCCCGGAGGCTGCTGGCGAATCCATCCGCGGTCTCCAGATCCTGCCGTTTCAGGGCTTCGACGATGACATCCGGGGCGCGGAGGTCGTCCGGCTGAAATTTGGAGTGGTCCGGATATTCTCCTTTCCCAGAGCCGTTGAAGGCAAAGGCCACTCGCATCGAAGCGGTGGTCGTCGTAGATGGACTGGCCGCGAGATGAATTACAGCGGCGATGGCCAGACCCAGGGCGGCGAGCCCGAGGGTCTGTGCCAGTCCGCGGGCCAGCCGGGCGAACACCTCGCGCAGGTCAATGCCCTCATATGAATCTACGTCGGCATTGATGGGACGGTGCGATTCATTATGGCTTGGAGTATCAGGTGAAGGAGAGGGGGCGGATGTCATGGAATCCGCTTATGAAACGTCACGGGGATATTGGCGCAAGGCTAATGCAGCGCACGGTCGCTGCCCCATGTCGGCCACAAAGGCTGTTTGTCTGATGGATTTACCGCTATTGAGCGAAGGGTAGGGAGCCGGTGCCACCG
>CAJAKX010000168.1 GCA_903940425.1 uncultured Opitutia bacterium
AGACCGGCGCCACCGGTCGCGCCTTGTCCGCGCTCGGTCGCGACGAGCTCGCCGACCTGCAGCACTGGATCCGCCAGCTCTGGGATCTCGCCAGCCGGATGCGCCGCGAGCGCATGCGCGCCGGCAGCCTCGACCTCGACATGCCCGAGGTGAAGATCTTCGTCGACGAACACGGCTATGCCGACCGCCTCGAGCGCATCGAGCAGGACGAGAGTCACCAGCTGATCGAGGAGTTCATGCTCGCCGCCAACGAGGCCGTCGCCCGCGTGACGAAGCAGCATCACCTGCCCTCGCTCTACCGCGTGCACGACGATCCCGACGAGGAGAAGCTGCAGGAGTACCGCCAGCTCCTCGCCACGTTCGGCGTCACCGTCGGCGACCTCACGCAGCGCGGCGAAGTCATGCGGCTGCTCCATCTCCTCAAGACCCATCCGCAGGGCTACACGCTGCGCATCCAGCTCCTGCGCAGCCTGAAGAAGGCCGTCTACCGCGCCACGCCCGACGGGCATTACGGGCTGGCCAAGCAGGATTACACGCACTTCACCTCGCCCATCCGCCGCTACTCCGACCTCGTGGTGCACCGCGTGTTCGACCAGTACCTGATCAAGCACCTCGGCCAGCCTGCGCCGCGCGGCCACGCGTTCGGCTACAACGTCGCGCGCATGGAAAGCCTGGCCGAGCATCTCAGCCTGACCGAGCAGAACAGCATGGAGGCCGAGCGCGACTCGCAGAAGGTGAAGCTGCTCGAGTTCTTCGAACGCGAGCTGGCAAAAAAGAAAAGGACCGTCTTCGCCGCGGTGATCACCGACGTGCGCAACCACGGGCTCTTCGTGGAGCTGCCCGACGCCATGACCTTCGGCCTCGTGCATCTTTCCACCATGCGTGACGATCTTTACCTGCTGAACAATGCCGGCACCGCGCTCATCGGCCGCCGCACCAAGCGCCGACTCGAAGTCAGCCAGAAAGTCCAGGTCGTCACCGAGCGCGTCGACCGCTTCAAGCGCCAGATCGACTTCCGGCTGGCGGGGTAGCCTGCAGGCCTTCGCGGGGCTACGGAGGGCATGCTTCGCTCGGATGGTTTGCCTGCCTGTGGACGCGCTGCAATCTGGGAAGGATGGCTGCGCCATGCGAAGCTCCTTGGAGCGAAGCATGGCGGGGCGGGCGGGGCTCGAACCGATCTTTCCGCCTGAAGCTAAGTCGCTAGAAAACGCGGACTTAGTTGAAGGTTAATGTCTTAGAACGAGCACTAAGATGCACAAAATCGTGAAAAAGTGAAGGAAAAAACAGAGTATTGGGCAACCTTGTGGCAACCTGAATTCGGCTCTTGAAGAAACATGGTGCGTAATGGTTTTTCAGCTTGCCGGGGTCGGCGGCAGTCGCCGTCATGGCGCCGACAGAGCCAGACAGGTCGCGCGGCTGACCCGGTTCGAGATGAACTCTGCTGCCTTGAATGTGTGCGGAGGGAATCTAGTTGCCGACGAGTGCAAGGCACGAAGATGGTCAGCCCGATCCGGGCTGGCCCCGCAGCCGGAGGTGGAGTGGGTGTACGAGCCGGGTGCCCTTGGGGCGGCGCAGTGAACAAAGGACAGCTCATGGAGGGGTGGCCTGTCGTCCGTACTAATTTCAACTTGCCTCATGAGGAGGCGGGCAGCACAACCCAAACGACATAGCTTGGGCAGTCGCATCCCTACTTATTTCAACTCGGATTTTCGCGGATGAAAGAGGCCGCAGGACTCCTTGGGGTTGACCGGGACAAGTGCCACGTGGCGGGCTAGGCATTGGGGTGTTCAGTCTGACGTAGGCGAGTTTTGCTCCGCAATCAAGGAGGGTTCGTAGCCGAGAAGCTGCCCAGTGACGATTCCCACAAAAAGCCGCGCGGTTGGCATCGAGCCCGCGCTCCGCTATGGTTGGCCCGTAGGTTCATTCTTGCCGCCCGCAACGAAGTGAGGGCCAGCGAGGAGCGGACCGCAAGGCCGCCACGATGGCGGCCGCGAACCGCACCGCAGCGCAGCCGCAGAGCGCCCAAGACCGCGCTATGTCCCCAGGATGCGACCCGCCAAGTAAGCGAGAGCGAACGCGGCAGGGGAAAAAGCATACTGGATATAGCGCGCCTTGTGCGCACGGCGGCGGCCTTGTCGCCGTTACTCGGGGCGCGCGCTGCTGGCGTTGCTCACGGCTTCGGCGTGATCGCCTTCTTCGGATCAAACTCCAGATTCCGGCTGCCGGGCTTCGGGTTCAGATAGCTTTCCAACGTAACAAAAATATCACCGCCCGAGATTACGTTTAGATTTATGCGCGCGTAGCATCCGTCTGCCAGACGCAAGAAAAACTCCTTTTTAAGGCTGGGTTGCCAACGCTCGGTTGTGGCAGGCATTTTAAATTCAAACGCTTGAACGTAGTTCTCAATGGGTGCTTCAAAGTTAAATTCACCCACACGTTCGACCAATCCGCCACCCGGCACACTAATACGGCACCGCCAATCGTAAACTCGTCCATGGGGTGGCGGCGGCTGATAGTCGGACCATAGCTCAACCTGAAGGTCGCCATTGGCGGTTTCAGGCAGCAGTCGCCCCCGCTCACGTCGCAAACCGAGTTTGTGAGGCGTCCCATTTTGCGGTACCAATACGCCCCCAGTCTCAAGTTTTATCAACGGCTCCGTTTCTCCCATCTTCTGAAGAACAAATATCGCGGGTTTCTGTTTTGAGGGCGGAGATTCTCCGCTCGGCATCCCGTAGCCGAAGCTGCGAGCCGATTTTCCGTCGATATGATAATAGCCCTGTTTGGCAACACGCACGTAAAGCCCTGCGCCTTTGATATTGCTAATGGAAAAAAGCCCTTCGGCGTCGCTCGTGCCTTCATACTTGCTGCCGTCTTTAAAATATTTGTCGGCAGCGGAGTAGTGAACCGCCGCACTCGGAACAGGGTCGCCATGCTGGTCGATCACCTTGCCCCAAAAATCGATGGACGCACTGAATACTTGCACAATTTTGTTGATGTTCACCTTGTCCTGTTCGGACAACTTATGCCCCGGTATATCAGGAATACTAACGCCCTGGGGCGGCGTACCGGTTTGCTTCGTTGGTGCCGCTGCCTGCGGCCTCGCCTTCTGTACCGTTTCAATCGGCTTCGACTGAGGCCGTTGCCATTTCCAGATGCCGACGAGCAACCCGATCAGCAGAACAACTAAAACGATGATAATGCGTTTTCGGTTCATTGATTTCTTGGGATGTGCATGGAGTCTATGAGTCGGTCGTAATACGGCTTGAGGACTTGGATGTTGCGGTTGAACTCGGCGCTGTGCTCAGTATCGAAGAACAGTGGCGATGAGTTTAGATTGAATGAGTCCTTGATCGCCCCTGCCGTGAGGCTCTCTGCGCCTACGCACTTGCTCCAAGACCGGCAGGCAAACGGCATGGCTTCGTAGGGATCGCTCAAGGGCACCTGGATCATAGTGCCTATCAGTTTCCAGATCGCCTGCTGGTTACCAAGCACAACAGGGGCTCCGCGACTGTAGCCGTAACCGGATGCGGGTTTGAACTGATCGTTGTTAAACTCCCACGCATAGACAGTAGCGACGTCGTTGGGCAGGTAAAAGTTTACAAGGTTGCCATGTTCACCACTTAGGCGACCGCGATAGGCCAGCGCCTGAGTTTCGGGCACAGGATCGTCATCCGGGGAGGCACCGGCTTCCCAGAATATGGGGTGAACGCCAACATAAGCATTTTCAGAAGGACGTTCCGCCTGCTTCAAAATGTCTCTTTCGTCGTAGCAGGCCGCCGGAACCGCCGCATGCATCAGTACATAATTATCCAACGCCATACCGGCCAACAGCGCAGAACCGACAACGATGTTACCCATGCTGTGCGCAGTGATGTTGCGGTTGTAGTCGTTCGGCAACGATTCCACAAACTGTTTGAGCGCCGGTCCGCACTGCCAAGCGATGCGCTCCGATCCGTTGTAGTCAGCCAGCCAACTATCCACTGCCGTACCTATTACCGGCAACTCATATTCAAACCGCTCGGAGTATTTCGTCGGCCAGCGCATGTAAGCCATCCGACCTTTGAATCCGCGGTGCCAGAGGCGTTTGTATAACGTCTCGGCAAAATTTTCAGCGATCTCCGGCGACGTCCGCCAACCATGCACAAACACGATCGCCTGTTTCGCCTCGTCGGCAGGCGGCGTGAAGGGCGTGGGAGGCATCAATGTGAAATCGCTTGCGATTTCACCACGCTGAAACATGTCCCGTACATTCTTGAGATCCAGCCAGACGCCTGGTCCCTCGCCGATGAGCGCACCGTTTTGGTCGAGGATCACCATTTGCAACTGGCCCTTGCCCTCACCCGCGCCCTCAAAAAGGAAATGGACGGTCGATTGTTCCTCCGTGAGGCTGGCGAAAACTTCCTTCTTCAGGACAAAAACGTCGCCAGGAGCGACCACGTTCTTGTTGGTGGTTGAAACCAACGTGGCAGACCAGGGATACGTTGTCTGACCCGCGGCAGTCAGGGTATCGGTGAGATACTTTGTGCCTCCATCCGCCTCGTAATGGAGATACAGGTTAATCTTCGGCGTGCCGGTATAGCCGTCTGTCCACTTCAAGCCCAATTGAAGATCTCCGTTCTTCAATGCCGCAGTGATACCCTTGACGGAAAGCCACAGCCGGGCGAAGTCCTCCAAGTCGCGTTTGGAGGCTATGCCAAAATCCCCGCGTGATTCATAATCCTTGGCCGTGCCGCCAGTAACCTCCTGCTCGTCATTCAAAGCGTTCCCGTCATCATCATCATTGAGCCAGAAGCGGAAGGGTTTGTCAGGAGTGGTTAGGTCGGTATCGTTTGCGAGATTGATCTGCCCGTCGCGGTTGGCATCGACCGCGAGCGCGGCGGGGACAAACAGAGCCGGAATCTTGCTGGAAGGGTCGGCATTCTGCTGGATCCGCCCGAGAAGCACGCGGGAATCGTTGATGGTCGGCTCGAGGTCCACGAGTGACTCGCCGGGTGCCAAGTGCAGGTCAAGGGCACGCTCGCGATAGTTGCCAAAGCTGGAAATTCCAGTCCACGTCCAAAGAGCATAAGTGTTGCCGTCCTTCTTGTGACCCAAAACATCATTTGAATCGTTGATCGCGAGGGCGGTTCCACCCTCCAATCCGACGAGGGGCTGACTTGCACCATCATTCTCCGCCCACCCTGCTCCGATGACGTAACGACCGCGGTCGTTTATGGGTCCGTCGGCGGGATTGGTCATCGGACTTCCGTTAAGCGTCCGCTGGGGACCGCTGGAGCTGTTGGCTTTTTCGATCAGCTGGTTCCCACTGGGCGAGACCGCCTGTATCGACATTCCCGAATCCGCCGTATTTGGGACCGCCGCGATCGATGACCACTTCAGCGTGCTGGTGGAAGCCGTAGTGGTATCAGTATATAAGTTTGTCGAAGAATGATCTAAGAAGGAGGTTTGATAGAAATACCCATCGCCCGACTCATTCCAATATGCAGCATTTGTAAGTGTATTCAAGAATGCCTTTACCCCAGCATCAGTAAAATTGGCAGCCTTTCTAAAATATGCGGTGTATATGGTCATATCTGCGTATGCCGTTGCGGGACTTTGGTAATTCCCAAAAACCATACCCGTGTCGGTTATCGCGACCGGAGCGTTTGAGCAGGCTTTCCGGTAGCCCCTCTTTCCAGCGTCGATGAAGCCGTGCGAGTCTGTGTAAGCAGCATCAAAGTAGAGCACGATAGTACCTGACCCCTCCGTCCAGTTCACCAGATTAGGAGTATCATAATAGCGTGTTGCGGGAGATTTCGACACAGTTTCCTTGGTACTTTTGGGGACCGCGCCGAGTCGAAACGCGTCTCCAGTCGTAGTAGACCAAAAGACCGGCTGATTAGAAATCACCGTTTCAGGGGGCTCCTGGAGGAGCGGAATGAAGTTAGCAGTGTAGTTAAAGCTAACGGTACCGACAGCGAAACCCGCATCGTTTAGATCGCCTATGGTGGTTCCTTGTGATGTTTGGGCAGGAACATTTGCGACCGAAGCCCATGGAGGGCTATGTTGCAAAGGGTAAAACTGCCCCTGATACCAATGGTACCCTTTGGGCTGGGATGTAAAAGTATTATCGTAGACTAGCAAAACATGACCGCTGGCGGTGACCTTTCGGGGTAGAAGTGCCTGAGGCGAACCGGCTGGTGGAAGGAGGCGTATGACCGCGTAACTCAGTGGAGCCGGCGTATCGGTGGCCCCCAGTTCATCAGTGTCAGTGTGATCCTGATACGGTATCGGGACCGGGCTGCCTGGAGATGGCTGCGGGGGTGGCAAGGGAGCAGCGCCGCAATAAAGATCGCTGTTGGTCGGCACGAAATCGGGACCCAAGCGCATACGCAAAAGGTCTGGTAGCAACCCGACTGGAGAGGGTCCTCCGGGCGATAGCTTCCAGTATACCTGGGCCTTGCCTTGGGAGTCGGTGCGCAAGAATATTGAAGAAGCGTTGCCCGTGCCATCCGGCGCGGCAGCCATCCCGCCGGTGCCGCCCACAACATCAAACGTGACCGGTGCGTTGGCGATGGGTGTCCCATCCGCCTTGGTGACACGCACTACAACTGGAGCGGGCAGAAAGGCACCGGGAGTGCCGGACTGGGCATCGCCGCTGACGAGGGTGAGCACCGCGGACTGGCCATTGAAAAAATCGTTGGGGTCGGTACCGGCGAGAATCTCCTGTGCATCGGAAACGCCATCCCCATCACGATCAAAGGAACCGGTAGCCTCCGGAGGCACATTGACCCCATATTTTTCCACCAGGCTGAAATACACAGCCTGCCGCTCCAGATCGGTCAGGACGCGATCATAAACGATGACTTCGGCGACATCACCGTTGAAATATTCGTCGAGCTTATCCGACCCGATCACGGGATCGGATCGGAAGGAGATGGTCTGGCCGGTGCGGTTCACGGTGTCCACGCCGTTGAAACCCAGCACCGAATCTCCGCTCGCCGACACCGATGCGTTACAGACATGCCATTGGGTCAAGACGGAGGAACCCGGGCTCTGGCATTGGTTCAGATCGGCCGTGCCAAAATCGTTCCAGACCATCCCATCGGCATAGGTGATGCCGTGGCCGGTGCCAAAGCCCGCCAAGCCGTTGTAAGTGTGGGAAAAGTCCTGCAGGCGGGCGACGATGAAGATCTCACCAGCCGTGGCCCCCGTCATCACGTTCGGCAGAGATAACCGGTTGTTTACCCCGTTGAACCGCAGCACCGGCTTGCCGTTCAACTGATTGGCCACCAGCTGCGGGCGCTGCGTGTTATTGGTCTGCGTGGCATCATTGCCCAAGCCGCTCAGGTCCATCCATGCGCTGGCTGTTCCACTGCTGTCAGCCGCGACACCCACGTCGGCACGCAGCCACAAGCGCAGGCCCCCCTCCGGTAGCGTTGCGCCAGCGGATGGAAGCGTCACCGGGACAGGATCGCTGTACGCGGAACTGCCGGCAATATTGCTCAGCTTGGCCCGGTAGGTGTACGTCCCGCCCGGTGTCAGACCGCTATCAACATACCCCGAGGCCGATACCTGCGTGGCCACCGCGGTGTAATCGCCCGCGTCCGTCTTGCGCTCTACAGTCGCCGGGGCTCCGTCCACCGCCGTCCACATCAACACCACCCGCGTCGAGCTGAGCAAAATGGCTGTCAGCGTCGGTGCCACCGGGACAGCTACGGGGAGCGCATACTTCGAAACAAAATAACCGCCGACTGTCGCCCGCTCTGCCGCACTGAGCACATGGTCGTAGACGAGGACCTCGGCGATATCGCCGAGTAAATGATTGCCCGACCAGTCTGCGCCGAGGACAGGATTGGAACAGAAGGAAACGGTCTGGCCGGCGCGGCTCACGTAGTCCGCACAGTTGAACCGCAGCACCGAATTCCCGTTCGCGTCCATCGCCGAATTGTAGAGGTGCCAGCTGGTCAGCACAGAGTTGGCAACGACACAGCCAGGCTGGGAGGCATTGCCAAAATCGTCCCAGACCATCCCATCGCCATAGGAAGTGCCTCCGGCGGTGCCAAACTGCGTCAAACCCTGGCGCGCGGTGGCCACGTTCTGTGCCCGGGTGACAATGAAGATCTCCCCGGCCGTGGCTCCGGCCATCACATTGCCCAGTTCCAGTGCGTCGTTGGTACCGTTGAAGCGCACCACCGGCTGGCCATTCACGACGTTGACCACCAATTGCGGCTGTTGCGCCGCCTCGCTCGCAGCGGCATCATTGCCCAAGTTACTCTGATCTCCCCATCGGCTGACATTGTTGTTGCTGTCGGCCACGATCCCCACGTCGGCCCGCAACCACAGGCGCAGGCCTGCGTCCGGCACTGATGTGCTTGCGATCGGCAGCGTTATCGAGATGGGTCCGCTGTAGGCGGAACTTCCGTACTCATTGCTCAGCTGGGCCCTATAGGTGTACGTCCCGCCCGGCGTGAGTCCGCTGTCGGTATACCCCGCGGCTGATAGCTCCGAGGCCACGATTGCGTAATCGCCCTCGCCCGTCTTGCGTTCCACGGTCGCCACCGCCCCGTCCACCCCTGTCCAGCCCAGTATCACCCGCGACGAACTGAGTACGGTGGCCGTCAAAGTCGGCGCCGCCGGGACCCCAGTAACCGTGAGCGCATACTTGACACTAAAATAGCCGTTGATGGTTTCCCGCTCCTCCGTACTGAGCACATGATCATAGACGAGGACCTCGGCGATATCGCCGTCGAAATAGCACCCCAGGCTGGCGCCGATGGTCGGATTGTTGCGGAATCCCACGGTGTTGCCTGTCTGGCGGAAATGCGCCTGCCCGTTGAAATTCTGGAACCAGACGGTCGCATCGCCGCCGACGTTGTAGAGATGGAACTCCGTGAGTCCGGCCGGCGCCGGACCCGTGTTGTACCACCCGGTTGTCGCGAAATCGTCGTTGATCTGATTTGAGGTTTCAGGGTAGCGGCTGCCGTTTCC
>CAJAKX010000169.1 GCA_903940425.1 uncultured Opitutia bacterium
CAAAACCGTGCTGCTGGCCCGAGACGCCGATGCCGCGGACGCGGGTGCGGTCGACCCTCGCGGTCACCTCGAGGATCACTGTGTCGAGCGCCGCGGTCCAGTCCTGGGGGTGCTGCTCCATGTGGCCGACCGGCAGGCCGTCGATGAGCCGGTGAGGCGCGCGGGCTTCCGTGATCACCTTTTTTTGCGCGAGGTCCAGCACGACCGCCTTGGTGCTTTGCGTGCCTGAATCAATGCCGATGTAGAGGGACATGGGACGGGGGGTTCGGGGAAGCGATGAACAAACCGGCGCGGGCACTCCATCCTGCGTCACCGGGCGCCAGATTCAAAACCAAAACGCGCGGATTATTGCCCGCCTGTTCGCAAGGGATTTCCTCGCCTGGGTTGCCAAGGAGGCCGCGCTCCATAAACTGCGGTCCCATGATGACTCCTGGACGCACACATTTCCTAGTAGCCATGTTCGTGGCTGGCGGCAGTCTTGCGCTTATGGCCCTGGCCCAAACCCCTGCTCCACCGAAACCCAAGCTAAGCTCCGGCGTGTTCGACTGGAACCAACTGGTGGTCAAGCCGACCAAGGTCGGCGCGCGACGCGAGGTCTTCGACGCTCCGACCGCCACGCTCGGCAACCTCGAATGTCACGTCACCACCGTGAATCCCGGCGAGGCACCGCACACGCCGCACCGGCATCCCGACGAGGAGTTGATTTTCATCAAGGAAGGCACGCTCGAAGTGATGGTCAACGGCGTCACCCGGCAGGCCGGCCCCGGCTCGATGGTGTTCTTCGCGGCGAACGACTTTCACGGCCTGCGCAACGGCGGCACCACGCCCGCCACGTACTACGTCCTGCGTATCGTCCCCCACGATCTTCCGGGTACGGCCACCCAGTGAAGCGTGCGCCGGGTCAAAGCTGCGGACCGAGAGAGCGGGACTCGCCGGGCTTGAGGTCGAGGGTGACAACCCTGTCGCCGTAGCGGACCCTGCCGCCCGTGCCGGTGACGCTGTGAATCGTTGCGCGGGTGAGCTTGCCGTCGGCCCACGCGAGATCGACCTCGAACCCGCCGCGGGCGCGCAGACCGCGCACGCGGCCCGACGGCCAGGCAGACGGCAGTGCCGGGAGGAGGTCCAGTTCGCCGACGTGGCTTTGCAGCAGCATTTCCGATACGCCGGCGGTAAATGCGAAGTTGCCATCGATCTGGAACGGCGGATGCGCGTCGAACAGGTTCGGATAGACGCCACCGCCCGCGCCGTAGTTCGTGCCCGTGTTGCCGCCCACCGGGCGAAGCAGGTTCCTGACGAGCCGGTACGCGTGATCGCCGTCGCGGAAGCGCGCCCAGAAGTTGATCTTCCACCCGAGTGACCAGCCGGTGCCGTCGTCGCCGCGGATCTCGAGCGCCTTGCGTGCGGCCGCAAAGAATTCCGGCGTCGCCGGCGTGATCTGCCGGCCCGGATAAACGCCGAAGAGATGCGAGGTGTGCCGATGGTGCACGTCCTGCTCCATGAAATCCTCAAACCACTCCTGCAACTGGCCGCGCGCGCCGATCTTGAGCGGATACAGCCTCGCCTGCGCGGCTTCGATCTTGGCCACGAACTCGCGATCGGTGCCGAGAATGCGCGCCGCCTCGCGGCAATTGGTGAAGAGGTCCCAGATGATGGACATGTCCATCGTCGCCGCCATGCTGATATTGGCGCGCGTGCCGTCGGGAGTGATGAAGCCGAGTTCCGGCGAGCCCGAGGGCGCCGTGACGAGATGCCCGTGGCCGTCGTCGACCAGCCAGTCGAGACAGAACTCCGCCGCCCCTTTCATCACCGGCCAGGCGCGCTCGCGGAGAAACACCTTGTCGCCGCTGAACGCGTAATGCTCCCAGAGGTGCTGGCAGAGCCACGGGCTGCTCATCGCCCAGTTGGCCCAGACCGGATCGCCACCGCCGTAGTTACCGACCGGGCCGGATTGCGCCCAGATGTCGGCGTTGTGGTGCGCGACCCAGCCGTGCGCGCCGTAGTTGACCTCGGCGGTTTTGCGGCCGGTCACCGCCAGCTTCTCGATGAAATCAAAGAACGGCTCGTGGCACTCCGCAAGGTTGGCGACCTCGGCCGGCCAGTAGTTCATCTCCGCGTTGATGTTGAGCGTCCAGTTCGAGCTCCATGGCGGTCGCATAGAGTCGTTCCAGATCCCCTGGAGGTTCGCCGGCAGGCCGCCGGGACGGGAGCTGGCGATGAGCAGGTAGCGTCCGTATTGATAAAGCAGCGTGGCGAGCCCGGGGTCGGGCCGGCCTTGCACGAAGCGGGCGAGCCGTTCGGCGGTCGGCAGCGCCTCGGCCTCATCCACGCGCCCAAGGTCGAGCTGGACGCGCCGAAAGAGCCTCTGGTGGTCGGCCACGTGCCGCCCGAGCAGTTCGGCATACGGACGATTCTGCGCGGCCGTGAGGGGCCGCAATGCTTCGACCGCCGAATCGCGGCCTTGCCGGCCCGGAGACTTGTCCGGGCCGTTGAAACTCGTGCCGGCCGAAAGCAACAGCGTGACGGCGTTGGCTCCCGTCACCGTGAGCGCCGATCCGCCGCCGGTGACGCTGCCACCGTCGGCGAGTATGCGGACGCGCAGCTCAAACGTCATGCCTTCGGGATTCGGACCGTCATCGTATTGGATTGGGTTGGCCGTGCGCAGGTAGCTGGGATCGACGTGAGCCGGGGCCCGGCCGCGCAGGACGAGCGTGTCGTCGCCTTCAGTTTGCACCGCGGAACGCAGCAGGCTGCCGATCGTCGCGGTGAAGTTGATGCGACCCGGCTGGTCGCAAGTGAGGCGCACAACGATCACTTGGTCAGGGAAGCTGCTGAACACCTCGCGGGTGAACGTCGCACCGCCTTCGCAATAGCGCACGGTGGCGACGGCTCGGTCGAGATCGAGGCTGCGCACGTAGTCAGACGGGGGTGACTTGGCATCACCGGCAAACGTCAGCCGCAGGTCGCCGAGCGGTTGGTACGACTCGTTGTAGGGGCCCTGCATCTTCTTGCAGAGCTCACCGGCCTTCACATAGTCCCCGGCAAAGATCGCGGCGCGGACCTGGGGCAGGATTTCCCTCGCGGCGGGGTTGTTCCAGTCGCGCGGCGCGCCCGACCAGAGCGTGGCTTCGTTGAGTTGGAGGAGTTCAGAGGGCACCCCGCCGAACACCATCGCGCCGAGCCGGCCGTTGCCGACCGGCAGCGCCTCGGTCCAGCGCGCGGCGGGCTGGGCATATTGCAGGCACAGGGATTCGTCGGCCTGCAAAGTGGATGCAGCCATGAGCAAAACGAGGCATAGAGAGGGAGCAGGTTTCACAAAAAGGACCAAGGCTTGCCGGGGGACGTGCGTCAACAGTGACCTTGGCCGGGCCAAATCACCTCGCGACACATTACGCCAAACATGGTCCGCCATGCCTGGCGAATGCCCCAGGCAGATTATCGAATTCGCCTCCCGGCGGGGTTTTCGCCACCCACAAGGGCAGCAAGCCGCGCCTTGTGGGCGCGGCCTGCAGCGTGAGCCGGGCGGAAGCAGCAGCGGTCAGGCCGCCTGCTTCAAGGGTTTAGGTTGCGGCGATTCAAAACCGGCGACCAGACCGGAAAACCGGGCGAACCGCTCGGAACGCGCCGGCTGGGCAGGCCACGGTCTTCGGTGAGCACGTAGGCGAGCTGCGTGTAACGCGCCGGCCGGGCAGGCCCACGGCCTTCCGTGAGCGCGAAGGCGAACAGCGCGGCCACGGCGAAAGAGGAGAACAGCACGCCGACGTCCAGCCGGTAACCGTCGAGCGAGGCAATCGCAGTGATGAGCGCGAAGGTCGAGAGAAAGCAGAGCAGTGTCTTCATGGCGATTGAGTGGTTACCCTGAAAAACACCCCGCCCGCGGAAAAGTTGCAGGGCGCTGGAAAACCTTGTGGCACCATGCCGGATAAGGACGGAGGAAATGCGAGTATTCATGATGATTTGAGTTGATTGAGCTTTGACTGAGTGCGCACAGGCGCGGTGAATTGGTGCGCACCGTAGGCGCACTCCGTGGCAGGCGCTAGCGGGATTCGTTAACAGAGTTGTTACCTTTGCCGGGCTTCGCAGTGTTCTCTACCCGTGGTTTGTTGATAAGAAACTGGGTTGGCGGTGACGCTTGCCAGTCCGACAATCATAATGATCTAGTCGGTCGGCACTGGACGCGGAGGCTGTTTGGGCTAGAATATGCGAGCCATGCGTCTCC
>CAJAKX010000170.1 GCA_903940425.1 uncultured Opitutia bacterium
CGCGTTTGCCTGAGCTCGCCGAGTTTCTCCGGATCGGGTTCGTCGTGGACGCGGTAGAGCGAGGGCAGGCGCGACGTGCGCGTGAGGCGCGCGACGGCCTCGTTGGCGGCGAGCATGAACTCCTCGATGAGCTGGTGGCTCTCGTCCTGTTCGATGCGTTCGAGGCGGTCGGCGTAGCCCTGCTCGTTGACGAAGATCTTCACCTCGGGCATGTCGAGGTCGAGGCTGCCGGCGCGCATGCGCTCGCGGCGCATCCGGCTGGCGAGGTCCCAGAGCTGGCGGATCCAGTGCTGCAGCTCGGCGAGCTCGTCACGACCCAGCGTGGACAAGGCGCGGCCGGTGGCGCCGGTCTGGTGCGCGGGCGGCGCGGGCAGATGGCGGATCTTGTCGAGGTTATCCTCCTTGAGGAAGGCGTAGGCCTGGCGGTAGGTCAGGCGCTTGCGGCTGCGGATGACGGTGTTGGCGAAGGCGGTGGCGCTCAGCCGGCCCTTGTGGAAGGTGAGCAGAGCGGCCTTCGTCAGGCGGTCCTCGCGTTCGACGAGGCTGCACAGGCCGTTGGAGAGTTTCTCCGGCAGCATCGGGACGACCGTGCCGACGAGGTAGGTGGAGTTGCCGCGGCGCTGCGCCTCGCGGTCGAGGGCGGTGCCGGGTTTCACGTAGCTGCTGACGTCGGCGATGTGGACGCCCACGCGTACGTCGCCGTTGGGCAGCGTCTCCACGGACAGCGCGTCGTCGAAATCCTTGGCGTCGTCGGGATCGATGGTGAACGTCGGGATGTTCCGGTAGTCGAGCCGTCCGGCCAGCTCGGCCGGGCTCACACGCGAGGGCAGGGCGGCGGCCTCGCGCAGCACGTCGTCCGGAAATTCGGGTTCGAGGCGGTACTTGAGGTAGATCGCGGCCAGCTCGGCGCGGGGCTCGTGCGTGCGGCCGAGGCGCGCGACGATCTCGCCCTCGGGATTGACATGGCGCTGCTTCCACTCGCGCAGCTTGACCACGACCTTGTCGCCGACCGCCGGCACCGGGCGCACCCCGGATTTGGCCGGATCGGGCACGTAGATGTCGTGGATGAATCGCGGGTCGTCGGGGACGACGTAGAAAAAGAGTTTCGTGCGCTGGAGATTGCCGCTGAGCGTCTCGTGCTCGCGCGTGAGGATGCGGATGACGCGGCCGGCCGGCTCGCCGCCGGGGCGGTTGCCGTGTGGGCGGGTGAGCTCGTCGCTGAGCCGCACGACGACTTGGTCGCCATGCATGGCCACGCCGGTGTCCTCGGCGGAGATCTGGATGGAGGGCTTCTCGGGCCCGGTGGCGCGCTTTTCCGGGAGGACATAGGCCGAGCCGCCTTGGCGGAACTGGATGCGACCGGTGACGAGGTCGGCGTCGCGCGGCAGGCAGAGCCGGTCCTGCTTGATGCGGACGATCTCGCCAGCGGCGAGGAGGCGGCGGATCTCGAAGGCGAGCGAGTCGCGCTCCTTGTGGGAAAGTCCGAGCGCGCGGGCGATCCCGGGTTCATCGAGCGGGACGTAGTCGGAGGCGCGGAGCAGGGCCGGCAGGCGTTCGCGAAGCTTCATGGAGGGATTGAGCATATTTTCAAACCACCGGTCAGGGCGAGGCACGTTCTGCCGGGCGTTCTGCTGACCGGCAGAAGGCTGACCAGCAGAGTCGCAATGACGGTTTGAAAGCACACCCTAGCCGCAATGGCGGTTGCCGCAAACGATTAATCGGACGGGTCATGCACGGGTGAAATCCCGGTGTCGGCGGCTCCTTTCGACTGGCTAGGAGGAGGGGGCCGGAGTAGATTTCCGCCATGAAGATTGTTCACGCCGCCAGCGAGTTGTACCCGTACGTGAAAACGGGCGGGCTGGCCGATGCCATCGGTTCACTCACTGCCACGCTGGCCGACAAAGGGCACGACGTGTCGGTCTTCGTGCCGGGCTATCGCGCCGCCCTGGAGCACAAGGAGGTCGCGCGCGCCGAGCAGCGCCTGGGCCTGCGGGTGGAGATGGGCGACCGGCTCTACACCGGCGACGTCCGCGTGCTGCCGGTGAAGAAGGGCCTCACCGTCTATTTCATCGGCCGCGAGGAGTTTTTCGACCGCCGGCTTCCCTACGGCAACGGGGAACGCGACTACGAGGACAACGACGCGCGCTTCGTGTTTTTCTGCAAGGCGGTGGTGGAGGTCATGCGCATCGCCGAGATCCGCGCCGACGTCGTGCACGGGCACGACTGGCAGGCCGCGCTGCTGCCGCTGCTGCTGCGCTACGAGGAGCGCCGCAGCGGGGTCGCCCTGGCGATGAAGACGGTGTTCACCATCCACAACATCGCGTTCCAGGGCGTCTTCCCGATGCGCTCCTTCGCGCTCACCAACCTGCCCGACGAGCTCCTCGGCATCGACGGCTTCGAATACTACGGCCAGATCAACCTCATGAAGGGCGGCATTTTTTTCGCCGACCGCGTGATGACGGTCAGCCCGCAGTACGCGCGGGAAATCCAGACGCCCGAATTCGGCTGCGGGCTCGAGGGCGTGGTGGGGACGCGGGCGGAGGACCTGGTGGGCCTGGTCAACGGCATCGACACGCGGGTGTGGAATCCCGCCCGGGACCGGCTGCTGCCGGCCCGGTACGCGGTGCACGACCTGACGGGCAAGCGCGTCTGCCGCGCCGCGCTGCTCAAGAAGCACGGCATGGACGAGGCCTACCAGGGACCGATCTTCGGCATGGTCTGCCGCCTGACCGAGCAGAAGGGACTCGATTTCCTGCTGGCGGCCCGGGACTTCTTCGTGCAGCAGGACTGCCGCCTGATCGTGCTCGGCACGGGGGAGAAACGCTACGAAAGCGCCCTCCGCGAGCTGGCGCAGGCCCATCCGAAAAAAATCGCGCTCAGCGCGAAGCATGACGAGGAGATGAGCCACCTGATCGAGGCGGGCGCGGATTTCTTCCTCATGCCGTCGCACTTCGAACCCTGTGGCCTGAACCAGATGTACAGCCAGGCCTACGGCACCGTGCCGGTCGTGACGCGCGTCGGCGGCTTCGTCGACACGGTCACGGACATCGACGAGCAACCGGCGGACGGCACGGGCATCCTCTGCCAGCCGGCTGCGGCCGACTTCATCACGGCGCTGCAGCGGGCGATCCAGCTTTACGGGGACCGGGATCGCCTGATCGAGGTGATCAAGCG
>CAJAKX010000171.1 GCA_903940425.1 uncultured Opitutia bacterium
AGAATCTGCTCATGGGCGTCTCCGGCGTGGAGCTGATCGAAGTGCGCTACATGGGCGCGCAGCCGGCGGGAGTCTGCCATTTTGATCCGCTCCAATACCAGAAGAAGAAGGACGTCCGCATCGGCACGCGCGCCGGGAGCATCAGCATCCATTGCGCGCGCGAGGCGCTGGCGGACAGCGGCCTGAACTGGGAGGCCGCCGACAAGTCGCGCGCCGGCATCTATCTCGGCATCACCGAGCACGGCAATGTCGAGACCGAGCACGAGATCTACAACATCTCGCTCTTCAAACACGACACCAAGTTCTGGTCGCATCACCACAACCCGCGCACCGTCGCCAACAATCCCGCGGGCGAGGTTTCGCTCAACCTCGGCATCACGGGGCCCGCCTACACGCTGGGCGCGGCCTGCGCGGCCGGCAACCTCGGCCTCATCCACGCCGCGCAGATGCTGCGGCTCGGCGAGGTTGACCTGGCGTTCGCCGGCGGGGTGAGCGAGAGCATCCAGACCTTTGGCATCTTTGCCGCATTCAAAAGCCAGGGCGCGCTGGCCTCGCATCCCGATCCGACCAAGGCCAGCCGGCCGTTCGACCGGCGGCGCAACGGCATCGTGGTGAGTGAAGGCGGCTGCATCTACACGCTGGAGCGGCTCGAGGATGCCCTGGCCCGCGGCGCGAAGATCTATGGCGAGGTGGCCGGCTACTGCGTCAACTCCGACGCCACCGACTACGTGCTGCCCAACGCGGTGCGGCAGGCCGAGTGCATCCGCAAGGCCATCGCCCACGCCGGCCTCACGCCGGCCGACATCGACATCGTCAACACGCACGCCACCGCCACGCTGCAGGGCGACATCCAGGAATGCCAGGCCATCGCCGAGGTGTTCGCGGGCTGTCCTGACGTGAACATCAACAACACCAAAAGCTTCATCGGCCATACCATGGGCGCGGCCGGCGCCCTCGAACTGGCCGGCAACCTGCCGTCCTTCAATGACCTGATGGTCCATCCGACGATCAACGTGGACGACCTTGATCCACAGTGCGACGTGCCCGGCCTCGTGCTCAACCAGCCGAAAAAGGCAAAACGGGTTGACGCAATTCTGAACAACTCCTTTGGTATGCTTGGAATCAATTCCACCCTCATCATCATCCGCCACCGGACCTGACACGCACCTTCCCATGACGAAAGACGAATGCAAGAAGCTGGTCGTTGACATCATCGCCGACATCGCGCCCGACGAGGATCTCAGCCATCTGAAGCCGGAAGTTCGCCTCCGCGACCAGCTGCAACTCGACTCCATGGACTTCCTCGACATTGTCATGGAACTCCGGAAGCGACATGGCATTGAGGTGCCGGAGGCTGACTACATCCAGCTGGCCTCCCTCGACAGCTGTGCGGATTATCTCACCCCGAAATTCAACGCCCTCGCGGCCAAGTCCTAGACCGGCTGGACCGTTGATCGTTTTGCGGCCGGGAGCTGTCCCGGCCTTTTTTATGCAGGCGCCAGCCAATTCCGCTACCATCCTGTGAAGCGCAGCTCCCACTACGATGTGGCCATCATCGGCGCCGGCCTTTCCGGTCTCGCCGCGGGCATCCGGCTGGCGCACTTCGGCCGGCGCGTCTGCATCTTCGAGCGGCACTCCGCCCCCGGCGGACTCAACAGCTTCTACAGCCTCGACGGCCGGAAGTATGACGTCGGACTTCACGCGCTGACGAATTATGTGCCCCGCGGAGTCAAAGGCACGCCGCTCGGCAAGCTGCTGCGGCAGCTCCGGATCGATCGGGACGAGCTCGACCTCTGTCCCCAGCGGCAGTCGCGCGTCGTCTTCGGGCCGCGCGGCGAGACCGGCTTGCGATTCACCAACGACATTGCGGTGCTGGAGGAGGAGATTGCGAAGCGATTTCCCGCGCAGATCGAGGGCTTCCGCCGGCTCGCCGCCCTGATCGGACCCGCTGACGATGCGGCCTTTGAGCCTCCGGTCGTCCCAGCCCGCGAAATCATCCGGCGGCACATCACCGACCGGTTGCTGGAGGACATGCTGCTCTGCCCGCTGATGTTCTATGGCAGCGCGCAGGAGCATGACATGGATTCCACCCAGTTCGGGATCATGTTCCGCGCCATCTTCCTCGAAGGCCTTGCGCGTCCACCTGAGGGCGTGCGCCGGATCCTCCGGGTGCTGCTGGAAAAGTACCGGGCGGCGGGCGGCGAACGGCGGATGCAATGCGGCGTGGCGGGCATCATCGAGCGCGCCGGCCGGGCCGCCGCCCTGCGGCTGGACGACGGCGGGGAAATCACCGCCGACCATGTGCTCTCCTCCATTGGGAGCGTCGAAACCGCGCGGCTGCTGGCAGATTCGACGGAGGCCGACCGGGCCGCCTTGGCCGGGCCTTCGACGGACCGGCTCTCCGTTGTCGAAAGCATCCGCGTGCTGAAATGCCAGCCGCGGGAGCTGGGGTGGGGGAGCGATACCATTGTTTTTTTCAATGACTCGGAGCGCTTCGAATATGCCCGGCCGGGGCAGCAGGTCGACGTCCGGAGCGGCATCATCTGCTTCCCCAATAATTTTGAATTCAGCGGGCGGGAGCTGCCCGAGGGGCTCCTGCGGATCACCTGTCTGGCGAACTACGACCAGTGGGCATACCTGCCGGAGGCGCAATACCGCGCCGCCAAGCAGCGCTGGCTGGAGGAGATGACGCGAAGCGCCGGGCGATTTTTACCGCCGATTCCCGCCGGGGCCCTCGCGGCCGCCACGATCGCCACCGACATCTTCACGCCGCGCACCATCACCCGGTTCACCGGCCACCTCCAGGGGGCGATCTACGGGGCGCCGCAGAAAATCCGCGATGGCCGCACCCCCCTGAAAAACCTGTATCTCTGCGGCACCGATCAGGGGCTGATGGGCATCATCGGGGCGATGCTCAGCGGCATTTCCATGGCCAATGTCCACATTCTGCATCCCGAAGCCCGCGAGTAAGTCCCCGGCGAGGCGAGTCCCCAAAATTCCCAGTTGCCCATCGGGAACCGACTGTGCTTAGTGAAACGTTTCATGCCTCAGGATTGGCTTAAAGGAGTCGAC
>CAJAKX010000172.1 GCA_903940425.1 uncultured Opitutia bacterium
CATCCGTTTCTTTGGCATCTCGATTCCCGGCATCCGCATCGCCGGCGGACTGCTCGTGTCGGGCATCGCCCTGTCCATGCTGGCCACGCCGCACGAGGATGCCGACGAGCGCCGGCGCCGCGAGGAGGCGCGCGCCAAGCGCGACATTTCCTTCTCTCCTCTGGCCATGCCGATGTTGAGCGGTCCGGGCTCCATCGCGCTGACGATCGGTTTCACCTCCCTGGCCGACCGCTGGCTCGATTACGTGGCCATCATCCTGGGCATCGTGGTGGTGGCGGTGATCAGCTACGTGACCCTGCGGCTTTCCGGCCGCATGGTGCGGCTGATCGGCGCCAATGGCACGAATGCCCTGACGAAATTCATGGGCTTCCTGCTGCTCTGCATCGGCGTCCAGTTCATCGTGAACGGCGCCCTCAGCATTGCCGCCGACCCCGAGTTGCTGCACGCCATTCGCGCCGGATTGGGCCGGTGAACCGGTGCGGCGGACGGAACGCCGCCCGACCCCCGGGCCGGCCGTTCGCGTCACTTGACGGAATCGTCCGCCGGCCGGCCAAGCTGCTGGTAAAGGTTGCGGCGGCCGGATTTGTCTCCTTCAAGGATCTTCTGCGCGTATCTGGCGACTTCCTCGGCCCGGGCCCGCGGCACCACCACCACGCCCTCGCCGTCGGCCACGATGACGTCGCCCGGCATGACGGTCACGCCACCGCACACGATGGGCTTGTTCACGGACTCGATTTCGTTCCGCCCCGGCCGGATGCCGCGGCCAACATGCTTGAGGTAGAGCGGGATCTTTTCGGTGATGATCTCGTCGGTGTCGCGCGCCGTCGCACTGGTGACGACGCCCACGCAACCCTTCATCTTCCAGACCATGATATTGTTCGAGCCAATGGAGCCCACATCAACCCCCTCCGCATCTTCAATGACGAGCGCGGCGCCCTGGCGGAGCAGCGCGATGAAGGGTTCGCCCGACTTCTTTTCGTACCAGCTGGCAACCCATCGATCGTATTGCGCCGTTTCCATTTTGCCGGCCGGCGCCGACTGGGTTGGCACGTAGCGGACGGTCACCGCAATCCCGATGAACCGGTGCGCGTAGTGTTCGGTGTCGCGCCAGAGCGGATGGATGTCGGGATCCATGAGACCGGTGTTCTGCAGGCCGGCCGCATCCATGCCGTCGGTGACATCGGCCACGCGCAGTCCCCCGAACCGCTGGAGGATGCGCGCATCGTCCTCTTCGGAATAAACCGGAGTCGGAATGAAATTCTTCCCGGCGCGCAACTCCCGGGCGGGATCGACCGGCGCCGCGGTGGATGACTGGGCTGGACCAAAGTCTGCCGCCGCGACGGCCGCGGCCAGCACGGCAAGGAATCTGGAAGGTTTCATGGCATGTCTGGGTAGCTCTCTCTTCTTGCGGGTAATTCAGTACCGTCGCCGGATCATGGTGCCCGTGTCGTCTTTGAACACGATCTCCTTGTTGGTCACGTCCAGGCCGACAAAAATGATCCCCAGCCGTTGGTCGACGACGTCGCCCGGCTTGTAGGTCAGGCCCTCGATGAAAAGTCGCGGCGACGGCCCGACGCGGATACCACCGACCTTGAGCTTGTCGACAAAAAGATGGAACCGTGCGTTCCTTCCAGTAAGGGCGGGCCGCAGCGCGGACCGCGGTTCTGCCGGAGCCAGGACGGGGGGAATCCGCGTGGAGGCCGATGGCACTGGCGAAACATTCGGGTTGATTGCCATGGCGGACTCCGGTGCCGTCTCCGGCCCCCGGGGATGCCAAGCCGAACCGACGACGTACTTCCGATAGGTGAGAATAACGACTCCGGAAAACACCAGCAGACCGACGATGCTGAGCACGATCGCCACAGGGTCCACCTTGAAGCGTGGCGGCTTTTTCCTCGCCACGCTTGAGAGCAGCGGCGGAAGCTCCACAACGGTAGCCGGCGCGGAAATAGAAGGATGAGGGGGCCGGCGGATCGCGCTTGTCGCGGCCGGCGCGCGGGTGCCCGACGCCGGCACGGGGGGCGAAGTGGGCCAAGGCAGCGACTCCTTCGACTTCAACTTAAGTTTGTGTCCAGCTTCGGTCTGATCCTCGTCGGCAGGCGGTTCCGGCTCGGTCGGCTTGATCGCGACGCGTGCCATGATGATCACTTTCTCCGGAGCCGTCCCAGGTGTCTCAGCCGACACGGAACCGGCGGCAGCCGTCGGGGGGGCGACTGGCATGAGCGGCCGGCTCACTGGTATGGGCGGGGGAAACTTGGGGGGATCGAATGGCGCGATGGACATCCGCGGTTTCTGGGGCGGTTTGTCCGGCGTTGCGGCAGGCGATGCGGGGGCCGCTGGCGCGGCGGTAGGCGGGGGCGGTTGAGCAGGCGATGACGGGGCGGGAACCTTGTCTGGCTGCGAATTCAGTTTCAGACGGGGCTCCTGCTGAGGCGCGGACTCGTCGCTCATACTGGTAATGGTCTAACAAAACTACGCTATAGCGAAACCAAAAAGATGCGCTCGCGGTCTTGAAAGTGTTCCGCCAAAACCAACCGGCAAACCAACATCATGAAAACCCCGGTTCCCGCCATCCTCGTCCTCGCGTTCACCCTGGCCACAGGTTGCAGCCTGTTTCACTCCAAAAGCAAAAAGGCCGGCCCACCGGAACTGCCGCCTGCGGCCGGGATCGAGGCTGAATTTCGCGACCGCTGGATGAACAAGCGGGTGCACGAACTGCTGGTCTCCAGAGCCGCCAGGACCGATGACGAGGCGAAACAGATGGCCGCGAACGAGTTCGCCAAGCTTTATCCCTTCATCAACTCCGCCAACAGCGGCGCCAGCCGTTGAACCGGCGCCCTACTCCCTGCTGAAATCCAGGAGCTCGATTTCAAAGATGAGTGTGGCGCGGCGCGGGATGCGGGGCGGATCGCCGCGGGTGCCGTAGCCGAGTTCGTAGGGGACGATGATCAGCCGCTTCTCGCCCCGTTTCATCTGCTTGAGTACCTCCTCCCAAGCCGCGATGAGCTGGTCGCGACCGACACGCGGCCGGAATGGCTGGTTCGGATCCAGCCCCTCGCTGAACACCTTTCCGTTGAGCAGGCGGCCCTGGTAGAGCACCGTCACCAAATCCCCGGGCTGGGGTGTGGCGTCACCCTTTCCTTCCTTGAGGATGACGTAGCGCAGACCGGTGGAGGTCTTCTTGGCCTTCGGCCAGGTTTTCTCAACGATCTCCAAGTCGTCCCA
>CAJAKX010000173.1 GCA_903940425.1 uncultured Opitutia bacterium
GAGCCGTCGTGCTGCCAGCGCGCGGCGTCGCCCGCCTCCTGCAGGTTGAGGCCGTAATCGATGAGGTTGATGAGAATCTGCACGTGGCCCTGCGGCTGCATCGCGCCGCCCATCACGCCGAACGCGAGCCACGGCCCGCCGTCCTTCATGACGAACGCGGGGATGATCGTGTGGAACGGCCGCTTGCCCGGCGCGTAGACGTTGGCGTGGCCGGGCTCCATGGTGAAGATCTCGCCGCGGTCCTGAAAACCGAAGCCCAGTCCGGGCACCACGATGCCGCTGCCCATGCCGCGGTAGTTGCTCTGGATGAGCGACACCATGTTGCCTTCGGCATCGGCGGTGCAGAGGTAGATGGTGTCGCCGTCATTCACGGGCGGGTGGCCGGCGTCGTAGGTCCGGGCGGCGCGCGCCGGGTCGATGAGCTGGCGGCGCTCGGCGGCGTAGGCCTTCGAGATCAGCCATTTGACCGGCACCTTCGCAAAAGCCGGGTCAGCGTAGAATTTCGCGCGGTCCTCGAACACGAGCTTCTTCGCCTCGATCATCACGTGCAGCGCGTCGGCGCTCTCGAAGCCCATCGCCCGCAGGTCGAAGCCCTCGAGAATGTTCAGCATCTGCAGCGCGGCGATGCCCTGGCCGTTCGGCGGCAGCTCATAGACGTCGTAGCCGCGGTAGTTGACCGACACCGGTTCGACCCACGTCGATGTGTGCTGCTCGAAGTCGGCCTTGCGCAGCCAGCCGCCGTTGGCGCGCATGAAGGCGTCGATGTTCTCCGCAATCTCGCCGCGATAGAACGCGTCGCGTCCCTGCGCCGCGATGAGCTGGTAGGTGCGGGCCAGCGCCGGGTTTTTGAAGATTTCGCCTTTGGCCGGCGCGTGTCCGCCGGGCGCGTACGTCTCGACGAACGCTCCGGGCAGAGGCTGGCTGCGCAGGATCGCCACGTTGCGCTCCCAGTAGTAGGCGATGAGCTCGGTGAGCGGAAACCCCTCCTGGGCATAACGGATCGCGGGGGCGAGCACCTGCGCCAGCGGCAGCCGGCCGAACTTCGCATGGAGTTCGGCCCAGCCGTCGACCGCGCCCGGCACGCTGATTGGCAGCTGGCCGAAGGACGGGATGGTGGTGCGGTGGAGCTTCGCGAGCTCGGCCTTCATCTGCTCGTAGCTGAGCCCGAGCGGCGCGCGGCCGGAGGCGTTGAGGCCGTAGAGGTGGTGCGACTTCGCATCCCAGACGATGGCGAACAGGTCGCCGCCGACGCCGCTGCTCACCGGCTCCATCAGGCCCAGCGCGGCGTTGGCCGCGATGGCGGCGTCGACCGCCGAGCCGCCGGCCTTGAGCACCTCGAGGCCGGCCTGCGTCGCGAGCGGCTGGCTGGTGCAGACCATGCCGTGCTGTGCGATGACTTCAGAGCGGGTGGCGAACGATCTGCCGGTGATGCGGTCCACTTGGGCCACGGTAACGGCGGCGGGCAAAAACGCGAATGCGGTGATGAGGACCAGACGCGCAGAGTGCATGTCCGCACGTTATGCACCACCCACCCGGGGTCAACGCACCCATCCTCTTGTGCCCCGCCCGGCCGTCACCTCGGGGTGCTCCGCCGGGCGTCATTTGCCTTTTGCCCGCAACGAATAACTTGGAGGGCGGATGCTCACCACCCTGCTCCGGCTTTTTTCACCCCGGTCCTCCGTCGATTATGAACGGGCGTTCATCCCCGAGGTGACGGTGACGGAGCCGGCGGCGCGCAACCCCGCGGTCGAGCGGTTCATCTTCGCCGGCTGGCTGCTCATCGTCATCAAGTGTTTCGTCATCATCTGGTCCATCCACCACTGGGCTGTGCCGATCCATCCGTACTGGATCATCTTGCCGACGATCCTCATGGCCGCGCTCTGCACCGCGGTCTACCTCCGGCGGAACTGAGCCGGGGGCGGATGGACTCTCCTTGGGATTTTGACCCTCAGCCCGCTGTCCATCAAATCAGGGCAACCCTAGCATGACCCCATATTCTGGACGGTCAGGGCTTCTGGGCCTGTGTGGGGATTACGATCCCCTGGAGCGAATTGTATTCGAGATTTCGCGATCGGGAAGGATTGATGAAGGAGTGGAAGGAAACACCTGCCTGATAAAATCCGGGATAAAATTCCAATGTGATTCTCCCGTAGTTTCCGTCCTTCAACTTTAGGAAAAA
>CAJAKX010000174.1 GCA_903940425.1 uncultured Opitutia bacterium
CGAGCTCGAACACGCGGTCCCAGCCGCCGACCAGCATGCGCTTGAGGTGGAGTTCGAGCGAGATGCGCAGGAAGAAATCGCAGCCGAGCGCGTTGTGGTGCGTGGTGAACGGCTTGGCGGCCGCGCCGCCCGCCACGGACTGGAGGATGGGCGTCTCGATCTCGATGAACTTGCGGTCCTCGAGGAAGCGGCGGATCGCCGACACGATGCGGCTGCGCAGCAGCAGGCGCCGGCGCGACTCCTCGTTGACGATCACGTCGAGGTAGCGCTGGCGGTAGACCTGCTCGGGATCGGTGAGTCCGTGCCATTTCTCCGGCAGCGGGCGCAGCGCCTTGGCCACGAGCACGTAGCGTCCGACGCGCACGGTGATTTCGCCGGTCTTGGTTTTGAAGAGCGTGCCCTCGGCGCCGATGATGTCGCCGAGGTCGAGCTTCTTGAACGCCGCGTAGACCTCGTCACCCAGGACGTCCTTTTTCAGGTAAAGCTGGATGAGGCCCTGCTGGTCGAGGATCTTGACGAACTGGCTCTTGCCCATGTCGCGCATGACCAGCAGGCGGCCCGCGACCCTGACCGGCACGGCGTTGTCCTGGCCATCGATGTAAAGTTTGATCGCCTCGGCCGAAAAATGGGTGGGGTCAAAGCTCGCCCGGAAGGGGTCGCACCCGGCGGCGCGCAGATCCTGCAGCTTCCTCAGCCGCACGGCGTACTGGTCATGGGTGATCTCGTTCGGAATGTCGCTCATGGAACCGCGACGGTCTCGCACGCCGGCGCGCCGTGGGCAACGGGAAACTTCGGGCGCGCGCAACGGTTTCTTTCACCAGGGATGGATGGCTCGGCAGGCAGAGATGAGGGCAGAGGATGACGTTAGGGCGTGTCTTCAGATCTTCTGCAACTCAACCCGCATCCGGCATTGGCGCCGGTTGGCTCGCGCGACCGCTGGTGCCGCCTAGTGGGTAAAGGCGGCGAAGGGAGCAGTCAGCCTGCCGGGTCCGACACGTGAAGCGGACACGCTTACGCTTGATCCAGGCAGTTGCGCACCGCGCCGGCCAGCGTCTTCACATCATACGGCTTGGGCAGAAAAGTTATCCCGGTGCCCATCAGCCCTTGTGACTTCACGATCTCATCACTGTAGCCGCTTGAAATAATCCCCTTTAGGGTGGCTTTTGTCCGTTTGAACCGTTCGAACAATTCCAGCCCCGTCATGCCTCCGGGCATCCTCATGTCCGTAAACAACAGGGCGATCTCTCCGGCGTGCTGATCCCAGACTAGGGTCGCCTCCTCGCCACTGGCCGCCTCGAGAACACGATAGCCATACAACTGCAGGCCCAGCGCGACCATGTCACGAAGAGCCGTTTCATCGTCCACCAGCAGAATCGTCTCCTCTCCCCTCTTAACCTCCAAGAGGGGAGATGCAGAGTTCACCAGCGGGGCCTTGGTCAAGGCTGGAAGATAGACGCGAAAAGTGCTGCCCTTGCCCATCTGGCTGGCCACTTCCACCCAGCCTCCATGTTGCTTCGTTATTCCATAGACGGTGGCCAGCCCGAGACCCGTGCCCTTGCCCACCTCCTTGGTGGTGAAGAAGGGTTCAAAGAGGTGCTTTAACGTAGCCGCATCCATGCCACAGCCGGTGTCGGCAACCGAAAGACACACGAACAATCCCGGGCGCGCCTCAAGGTTCACCCGGGACGCCTCGGCGTCCAGTTTTACGAGTCTGGCATCAATCGTCAGTCGTCCAACCTTCGGCGCCATCGCGTCCTGCGCGTTCAAACACAGATTCGTTACCACCTGTTCTATCATTCCAGGATCCGCCTCGATCCACAGGGGATCGTCTCCAGCCTGAAATTCCAAACTTACATTCTTGTTCAGCAACCGCTGCAGCATGTTGAGCAGGTTGGCCAGCACGGCGTTCAGCTTCAGGGGCTTCAGGCCGATGACGTGCTGGCGGCTGAACAACAGCAGTTGCCGGGTCAAACCCGCCGCACGGTTGGCTTCTTTCTCCAGTTGTTTGAGCGATCTTTTCGTGACTTCCGGCAGGTTCGGATCGTCCAGCAGCATACCGAGCTGCAGCAGCGTCGACGTCAGAATGTTGTTGAAGTCGTGCGCCACGCCGCCCGCCAGCTGACCCACCACCTCCATTTTCTGGGCCTGCTGCCACTTCGCCTCCAGGAGTTTGCGGTCGGTGATGTCACGGATATTGCACTGGATCACCTTCCGGTGATCGACCTCGTACAAGTTGCTGACAAACTCCACATCGTGCCGCCGCCCAGCCTTCGTTTCAAGCGGCAGGTCTTCATAACGGATATAGCCCTCCTTCTGCAGTTCTTTAAAAGCTGCCTCGGACAATGCGCGGTCTCTGAAAAAGCCGATCTCCCAGAGCTGCTTCCCCAATATTTCTTCGCGTGCATAGCCCAACATATCCAGCAAAAACGGGTTCGCGTCGGTTATCTGACCCGTGCTGGCATCAAGAATCAAGATACCGTCTTGGGCCGCCTCGAAAAGCCGCCGGTATCGAACCTCCGAGTTCCGCAATGCTTCCTGCATGGTTTCTTCGTGTTGCGGGTCTGGTTGCATTGAATTCTCCAGATATGCACTGGTTCAAGAAAGTGACGATCAGGTAGATTGCGAGTTTTGATATCGAGGGACTCCCGCAGCGGCAACTCTAATTCGGGGTGGTAAACCGGCAAAACGTGCGCCTGTCTTCAGCTGAATGTGGCCGTCAGGCGGGCGACACCCTGCTATCCTGACGGACACATGTTATCTGGATCGGCATCAGGCAAACAGGGGTGGATGGCCGGATGTTAAGAGCATTCTTGCCTCGCTCAGGAAAAGTTGGGATATCCTGAAGTCGAAGTGCCCAACCTTGTCAGCTCGATCATGGTGAGCGCCTGCCTCGGCGCGCTCGTGGGACTGATCCGCCAGTGGAGCGATCAGAAAGCCTCCCCGGCCGGCGAGGCCGATTTCGGCGGCGTGCGCACCTACACGTTCTGGGCGATCCTCGGCTGCGTCGCCGCGTTCATCACCGACAGCTACGCCGCCGCAGTGCTGCCCATTGTGATCGCGCTGGTCGGCGTGCACCTCACCGCCCTGCACCTCAAGAACACCGGCGGCAGCCATCCGGGCAGCACGACCTTCGCAGCTTCGCTGCTCACCTGCCTGCTCGGTGCTCTCGTGCAATGGGACCACACGCAGGCCGCCGTCCTCGTCGCCGCCGCCACCGCGGTCATGATCGGGCTCAAGCAGCCCATCCACGCCTGGACGCGCACCTTCACGGTCGACGACATCCGGGCCACGCTGCAGTTCGTCGCCATCACGGGGGTGATGCTGCCGCTGGTGCCGAACCGGGACGTCGGGCCGTTTGCCGCCTTCAACCCCTACTCGACCTGGCTGATGGTGGTGCTGATTTCCGGTCTGGGCTTCGTCGGCTACATCATGATGCGCCTGCTCGGCGCCAAGGCCGGCATCTCGATCACGGGCTTGGTCGGCGGAATCGCCTCGAGCACGGCCACCACCCTCGCCTTCAGCCGTCGCAGCAAGGACGACCCCGCCCTGTCCGCCAGCTACGCGCTCGCCGTGGTGATCGCCTGCACGGTGATGCTGGCGCGCATCCTGGTCGTGGTCGGCGTGATCAATCGCGAGCTGGCGGTCTCGCTCATCGTTCCATTTGTGCTCATGGCGCTGCCGGGCCTCGGTTTCGCGCTGTGGGCATGGCTCTTCCACCGGCCGGCCGACAACGACGTGGCCACGCCCCATCTGCTTAATCCCCTCAATCTCGGCATCGCCATCAAATTCGGGGTCATTTACGCCGTCGTGGCCTTCCTCGTGAAAACGGCCACCCACTTCGGGCTTCGCGGCGGCCTGCTGCCCCTCAGCTTCATCTCGGGTCTGACCGACATGGACGCCATTTCCCTGCTCATGGCCAACAGCCGCAATGACGCCAGCGTGGCGCCCGTGCTGGCCGCGCAGTCCGTCATCCTGGCGGCCCTGGGCAACTCTGTGCTGAAGACCGGCTTTGCGCTCTCGCTCGGTTCGCCGGCCTTGCGCCGCCAGGTGGCCCTGGTGCTCGGACTGACCATCCTCGTCGGCGTCGGGAGCCTCTGGCTCGTGCGGTGAACCGCGGCGGGAGGCGAATCAGCGGCTCCGGCTGCCGTGCCAATCCCCCGCGAATCGTTCCCCGACGCGCCGGTTGACGTCGATCGCTCAACGGCGCCCGAGGGAAGAACATGTCAACTAATAGTTGACATGTTGCCGGGCGCGAGTGCGGCTCCACGGACGCGCTGCCTCATCCCCGGCCATGGCCGGGAGTTGCGTGCCGCAGCCTCCTCGGCGATAGTCCCGCCTGCTCATGGCTTCCGCCACCTTCGTTCCTGCAGTCACGCCGGCGCCCGCCGGCCCTGAGCCTGTCGAACGGGCCACCATCGACTGGGGCCGCACGCCCTACACCCCGGCCTGGCACCAGCAGGAGGACTTCGTCGCCCGGCGGCTGGCCGGCGGTATCGGCGACACGCTGGTCTTCACCGAGCACGAACCGGTCTACACCCTCGGTGTGCGCCTCGGTGCCGCCCGCCACCTGCTGTGGGACGCTGCCGAACTCGCGCGCCGCGGCATCGAGGTCGTCGAGACCAACCGCGGCGGCGACATCACCTACCACGGCCCGGGCCAGATCGTCGGTTACCCAATCCTCAGCCTGGCGCCACGCAAGGACCTCCACGCTTATCTGCGATTTCTCGAGCAGGTGCTCATCAACGCCCTTGGCAACCTCGGACTCGCCGCCGCCCGCCGTCCGGGGCAGACCGGCATCTGGCTCGGCCCGCGCAAGATCGCGGCCATCGGCGTGGCGGTGAAGCGCTGGGTGACGTATCACGGCTTCGCCCTCAACGTGAATAATGACCTCACCCCCTTCAACGGCATCGTGCCCTGCGGCATCACCGACGGCACCGTCACCTCGATGCGGCAGGAGTTCGGCCGCGAATGCGACCTGCCCGAAGTGAAGGCGGTGCTGGCCGCCGAGTTCTGGGGTCTCCTGCCACGCTTTTTTTCGGAAACCACGGATCACATGGATAAACGCGGATGAAGTGAAGATCGGCAGAGCCTGCTTGCATGTCGGGAAAAATCTGTGTTCATCCGTGCCCATCCGTGGTTAAAATCCTCTTTCAAATTTCATGACTGTGCCTCGCAAACCCTCCTGGCTCCGCGCCCGGCTCCCGGGCGGCCCCGGCTACCACGCCGTGCGCCAGCTCGTCGAGCACCACGGCCTGCACACCGTCTGCCAGAGCGCCCAATGCCCCAACCTGGGCGAGTGCTGGGCGCGCGGCACCGCCACGGTGATGATCCTCGGCAACATCTGCACCCGCTCCTGCAACTTCTGCGCCATCCAGACCGGCCGGCCGACCGAGCTCGACTTCGGCGAGCCGGCGCGCGTGGCTGACGCCGTCGCCCGGATGAACCTGCGCCACGTCGTCATCACCAGCGTCGCGCGCGACGAGCTGGCCGACGGCGGCGCGGGCGTGTGGGCCGCGACCATCCGCGCCGTGCGCCACCGCAACCCGCAGACCGCCATCGAGGTGCTCGTGCCCGACTTCAAGGGGCATCTTCCCGACATCGACACCGTGCTCGCCGCCCGGCCCGACATCTTCAACCACAACGTCGAGACCGTGGAGCGGCTCCAGAAGCCGGTGCGCGTGCAGGCCCGCTACGACCGCAGCCGCGCCGTGCTGCGCCACGCCAGGGCGCGCGGTTTCACCACCAAGACCGGCATCATGCTCGGCCTCGGCGAACGCCAGGAGGAAATCGAGCAGACCCTGCACGACATTGTCAGCGACGGAGCCGAGATTCTGACCGTCGGCCAGTACCTGCAGCCCACGCCGCAGCACCTGCCCGTCGCCCGCTGGGTGACGCCCGAGGAGTTCCAGCACTGGAAGGAGTTCGGCCTGTCGATCGGTCTCGGCGTGGTTGAGAGCGGTCCGCTGGTCCGTTCGAGCTACCACGCCGACGAACAGTCGCAGAAGTACACCGGCGCGGAGCACCTCAACACGCGGAACGCACTGGCCAGCGCCTAGGGTGTGTCTTCAAACCTCCTGCAACTCAACCCGCATCCTTCATTGGAGCCGATTGGCTCGCACGACAGCTGGTGCCGCTAGGTGGGTAACACCCCATGGAGCCTGCGCGATCTTTGGTTCAAGCTGCTGGCCTATGCAAAAAGAACAATCCGTCGACGTGAAATCGGGCACCCAAGATAAAATCGAAGGCACCGCAAAAATTCTTGCGGGCAAGATCAAGGAAGAGGCCGGCAAGGCGGTCGGAAACCCCCGACTGGAAGCCCAAGGCGATTGCGATCAGGTCGAAGGCAACGCCCAGAAGAAGGTTGGCGAGATCAAGAAGGTGTTCGGTAAGTAAACGAGGTCGGTTTGGTTGAAGGCGCGATCTGCCGAAAGGAACGTCTCGGCGGCATGTTCAACTACTATATCGGGACGCTGCTTGAGCAGCCGTTTGAGTTTTTAGACACCACGGGGTTTGAAGACACGGCATAGTCTGCTAAAACGAGATACACCATAGCTTCAGGTGCAATAGGAGGCTCGCCGCCTTCCGTCCAACCGGTGTGCCTCATCTTTTTCGTGTGTTTCGTGTGTTTCGTGGTTTACTCCCCCCATGAAATCCCGCCGCGAAATCGTCCAGAACTGGCTGCCGCGCTACACCGGCGTGGCCTTGAAGAAGTTCGGCGACTACATCCTCCTGACCAACTTCCAGCGCTACGTGCAGCTGTTCGCGAAGTGGCACCGCGTACCCGTCGAGGGCCGCGACAAGCCCATGCCCAGCGCCACGGCCGGGCGCATCACCATCATCGACTTCGGCATGGGCAGCGCCACCGCCGCCACGATCATGGATCTGCTCAGCGCCCTCCAGCCCAAGGCCGTGCTCTTCCTCGGCAAGTGTGGCGGCATCAAGCACCGCGCCGAAATCGGCGACCTGATCCTCCCCATCGCCGCCATCCGGGGCGAGGGCACCAGCAACGATTACTTTCCCCCCGAAGTGCCCGCCCTCCCCTCATTCGCGCTGCAGAAGGCCATCTCGACCACCATCCGCGATCATGCCCGCGACTACTGGACCGGCACGGTCTACACCACTAACCGCCGCGTCTGGGAACACGACGAGATCTTCAAGAAATACCTCAAGCGGATCCGCTGCATGGCGGTCGACATGGAGACGGCCACGATTTTCATGACCGGTTTCTTCAACGAGATCCCCACCGGCGCGCTGCTGCTCGTCTCCGACCAGCCGATGACGCCGGAAGGCATCAAGACGGCCGAGAGCGACCAGCGGGTCGACGAGGAATACGTCACCAGCCACCTGCGCATCGGCATCGACTCGCTCAAGCAGCTCATCAACAAGGGCCTCACGGTCAAGCATCTGAAGTTCTGAGGTCCGCCGACGCGCCACGCTCCGTGCCGGCGCCCGCCCCCGCGCAAAGAGCCGGTTTGACCTTTCGCTTCCACCCGCCGGGAAACTTGTCAACTATTAGTTGACATTCCATCGAGAGACGACGTCACCGAGGTTTGCTTCCAAGTGTTTTTAGGTCGATGTGTTCCCGGCGCTAGAACTGCGCAAGGCGCGGACCGACACGAACGCGCTCGAGCCGACCATGAGCAGCGCCGCCACCACCGGATGCAGCACGCCCGCCGCGGCCAGCGCCATGCCGGCGGTGTTGTAGGCCGCGGCAAAGAGCAGATTCGTGTGGATGCTCCGCCGGGCCGCGCGAGCCGCGCGGATCGCCCGCGGGAGGAAGCGCAGATCGTCGCCCGCAAACACCGCCATCGCCGCCGCGCGCGCCAGCTCCGCGCCCGCCTGCATGGCGATCGAAGCCTGTGCCGCACTCATCGCCGCCGCGTCGTTTACGCCGTCGCCCACGAATGCCACGCACCGCCCGGCTGTTTTCAGCTCCTCCACCCTCGCGAGTTTTCCCTCCGGCGTCATCCCTGCGCGGATGACCGGCGGTTGGAACGGCTTTAGGCCGCGCCCCGGGTTTGTGTCCTCTCCGTTCCCCCTGTCGCGGGATAAACCCGCGCCTGCAAAACTGCCCGCCGCATGGGGATCGCCGGTCAGGATCTCCGTCTCGACGCCAAGCGCGTGCAGCGCCCGCAGCGCCTCATCCAGCCCTTCGCGCCAGGTTTCCGCCAGTTCGACCGTCGCGGCCAGCCGGCCGCCAACCGACACAAAAATCTCCTTCGCTTCCCGCCGGTTGGCCGACGGCACCTGACACCCGACCAGCTCCCGCTCGCCCACGCGGATCTCCACGGGCAGTCCCGACTCATCCGCCACCAGCGCCACCACACCCTGCCCCGGCTCGATCCTCCGCTCCGTCACCACCGCGGGTTTGTAACGTAATACGTTACAAATTCCATTTTCCTTCTCCGAGGCAGCCTGAGGCGGCTTGTAACGTAATACGTTACATTCCTTCTGGAGGGCGGCGGCGATCGGGTGCGCCAGACCTTCTTCGACGGCGGCGACCGCGGACTTGAGCCAGGCCTCGCGCCCATGGAACGGGGGGTCGGTGACCCAGGCGCGCACCCCGAGCGTTTCAGTGGAAAGCGTCCCTGTTTTGTCGAGGCACACGAAGTCGCAGCGGGCGAGCGCGTCGAGGAGGTCGCCGGTGCGCGCCACGAGTCCGAACGAGGCCAGCCGCGCCAGCCCGCCCCACACTGCCACAGGCGTTGCCAGTCCCGCCGCGCAGGGACACGCCACCAGCAGCACGGCCATGGCGTTGAACAGCGCTCGATCCCACGGCACGCGCATGATCCAGAAGGCAAAGGTCGCCAGGCTCACGCCCGCCACGACCGGCAGGAACCACGCCACGAAGCGGTCGGCCTGTCGCTGCAGTCCGCTCGGCGCTAGCCGCGCCCCGGCCACCGCCGCGAGCACCGCGTCGAGCCGCCGCGGACCTCCCGCGGGACGAAGCGCGAAGCTGCCGTCGACGGAGAACGTTCCCGCCAGCACGCGATCGCCCGGGCCGCGCGGCACGGGTCGCCACTCGCCGGTCATGGAGGTTTCCTGCACGTAGCCCCGGCCCGCCTTGATCTCGCCGTCGACGCAGATCGGGCCGCCCGGCGCCACGATCACCGCGTCGTCCGCCGCGAGGTCGCGCACCGCCCGGCGGGTCGTGGAACCGTCGGCCCGCCGCACGTCGCACCGGTCGAATCGTTCGCGGGTCTGATCGACGGCCCGCAGCGCCGCCACCCGGCTGCGCGCGCCGAGCATCTTGCCGGCGGTGTGCACGACGATGAGGATGGCGACGACTTCGTAATACACCGAGCCCGTGTGCGTGAACGTGGCCACCAGCGAGCCGCTGAAGGCGCCGGCCAGGGTCACGAGAAACAGCAGATCGATGCTGATCCGGCGCTGCCGCAGCGACCCGACCGCCGCGCCCACGAGATCGCCGCCGAGGAACACCAGCACGCCCGCGGCCGACAGCATCAGTCCCCCGTGCAGGATCCAGTAGGCCGGGCCCTCGGGCGGCGTGAGGTTGACGGCGAGACTGAACACCATGGCCTGACCGACCACCGCCAGCCCCACGCCGATGCGCAGCCAGGCATGGTTGAGCAGCCGCTGGTCGGCCTGCAGCCCGGGCTCGGCAGTGTCGGATGCAAAACTCACGCCAAGACCCTAAGACGCAAAGCGGCCTTACCTGCAACCTTTGCGCCTTGCGCGATCTTCAGTTCACGGGGCCACCTCGAACCAGAACGGCGCGAAGCGTTCCCGCCCGTCGATCTTGACCTGGCTCCAGATCACGTAGCGGCCGGGCTGGGGGATCTGCACCTTGAAGGCCAATTGCGGCCGCACGGGGTCCAGTGGTTGGTTGAGGCCGGCTTGCAGCGGATGGATGTGCGCGAAGCCGCTGCGGCCTTGATCGAAAGCCACGAGGTGCGCGTAGGCGCCCATCACGAGCTCGAGCGGCACGGGCCGGTGGCCGCCCACCGACTCGACCGTGAGTGTTAGCGTGATCACATCGCGGACGCGAAAAGGCGCATCGGGCGTGAGGGTGAACCGCAGGCCCTCGTCCTCGTAGGTCCAGTTGTCCTCCGCCGGAGGCACGTCCGGTTTCCCGGGGACGGTGCATTCCGCCGAGGCGTACAATCCGCGCGCGGTCGCCACCGGCGTGAAGTCGGCGAACACGCGGTACAACCCCGCCCGCCGCGGCGTCATGTCAAAGTCCCACTCGCCGGGCCGGCGGCCCGGCACCGGGTGGATGTGCTTGTAATCGCGCAGGCTCGGATCGACCACCATCACATGCAGCAGCTTGGTGTGCACCACGAGCAGGTCCTCGGGCGCGATCAACCGGCCGGTGAAAGTCCGGAGGTTGAGCGTGACATGCACAACGCGCCCCGTCGCCGGCGGGACATCCGTGGCCAGCCGCATGGTCACCGGCGACTTGACAGCCACGACGGGAATGAAGGCGGGATTAGCCGGGTCGCAGAACTGGATGATGTTGCCTCCCGGCACCTGGAAATCCACATGGGCGAGGTTCGTTCCCGTGGGCAGCCGGCGCACCGCAATGAACAATGCGACCGCCCCGAGCGTGATGAACGCGATCTGGCGCCATTGCCGCGGGGAGATGAATTTGATTTTCGTTTTCATGTCATCGCGAGCCCTGCGCAGCGGGGCGTGGCGATCCAGCTGGATTGCTTCGTCGCCTCCGCTCCTCGCAATGACAAGTTTAGACAGCTCATTCCTTCCGCATCTTCTCCACGAATTCCCCGACCGACCATTCACTCCCGTCGGCGCGGTGCACGATGCGCCCTTGTTCGTTGATCAGCAGCGTGGCGAGCGTGTGTTTCAGCAGGCCGTCCTTGAACTCGGCGATGACGCCGAACTGCGTGAGCAGGTCGCGGATGGCCGCTTCGGGACCGGTGAGGAACGAGAAGTTGCCCGTGTCGATGCCGCGCCCGGCGGCGTATTCCTTCAGCGTGCCGGGGGTGTCGTAGGCGGGATCCAGCGTGATGGAGATGAGCTCAAGGTTGGTCACGCCCGCCGCCCGCGCCTGCTGCTGCACCGCCATCATGCGCAGGGTGGCGGCCGGGCACATGTTCGCGATGGGACAGCGCGTATAGATGAAATTGAGCATGATCTGCCGGCCGCGGAAACGGCCCGCCGGCACCACGCGCCCGTCCTGGTCGTAAAGCGCAAAGTCCGGGAGGTTCTCCCCCACCTCGCGGTAGGCTTTCGCGCCCCGGGTGATCGTGTCCTGCCGCAGCGCCCCGGCCGCCGCCGCGACGCGGCTGGCGGACCCGGTGTCGTCGGGCCAGATCTTCTCGAGGTGAAAGTCGTCGCCCGCCCGCACGAGCTCGGCCCGGATGCGCTCGCCGGATTTCACGATGGCCAGGTCGCCGTCGGAGACGCGGAACTCCATCGTCATGGCCGGCATGAGCCCGGGGATGTCTTCATGGGAGACCGTGAGCGACTTCCGGTCGGGGTTGACGGCGACGATCTCGCCCCGCAGCGGGTAGCGCTGCTCGGCCAGGCTCCGGCTCTCCGCGGCCACCCCGCTCCGTTTCTCCGTGCGCGAACAGGCCGCGCTGACGGCCAGGACGATTCCCGCCCACAACAACCTCTGCCGGATTCGCCCGGACTGCCAGAATTGGCTCTGCATCATGCCACACGCAGCACCGCGGGGGGAAATAGTCAAAAAATTTGCCAAAGCCGTTTGCGGCATCTCCGTTCAGCAGCTAATTGCCCCATGCCCGGATTATTCCGCACCGCCCGCACCTCCGCCTACCAGCCCGCGCTGGCGTGGTTTGCCGCCTTCGGTGCGGCATGGGTGTTCGTGCTGGTGATGCTGGGCGCGTTCACGACCAGCATCGGTGCGGGCATGATATTCCCGGACTGGCCGCTCTCCAACGGCACGCTCAATCCCGCCGGCTGGCTCCAGAACATCGCGATGTTTGCCGAGCACTCGCACCGGCTGAGCGCGGGGGTCATGGGCACGATCACCCTGCTGCTCGCCGTGGCCCTCTGGCGGAACGAGGCGCGCGGCTGGCTGCGGCGCCTCGGCTGGCTCGGCGTAGCGCTGGTGCTTCTTCAGGCGGTCGTCGGCGGGCTGCGCGTGCTGCTCGATCATCAGCAGGTGGCGCTGATCGACACGAGCGTGGGCCGGCTGTTCGCCATGCTCCATGCGGGCCTCGCCCAGATTTTCGTGTGCACGCTGCTGGCCATCGCCGCGGCGCTGTCGCGGCCGTGGATCGAAGGGGGGCGCGCGCCGGCGCCGGGCGGCGCCGCTCTCCACCGGCTGGGCGTCGTCTGCTGCGGGCTGCTGCTCGCGCAGCTCGCGATCGCCGCGGTGATGCGGCACAGCTTCGCCGGACTGGCGATTCCGACCTTTCCGCTCACCCTCGAGGGCGGACTCGTGCCGGCCCGCTGGGATTTCCGCGTCGGCATTCATTTCGCCCACCGCGCCATGGCGCTCGTGCTGACCGTGGCCATGGCGTGGTTCGCCGCCGCGGTGTGGCGTACCGCCGGCGCGGGGCTGAAGGGACTGGCGGCGTTGATGGTGACGTTACTGGCCCTGCAGATCACCCTGGGTGCGGCCGTCATCTGGACGGGGCGCAACGCCTATTACACCACGGCCCACGTGTTGGTGGGCGCGCTGACCCTGGCGGCGACCTTCCTGCTGACCTGGGTGCTGCATCGGGATGCTTTGGAGCCAACTTTGGGCCGCCCTGATTCGCCGCAGCCGGATGATGCGGCGGTCAACCGCATCCCTGCCCACGCATGAATCCCGGCATCTCTCCATCCTACGAAGGGGCGGCGCGGGCTTTTGTCGGCGCGCCCGGCGGTCACGCCCTACCCGTGACGTGCAAAGCCGGCTTCTCCGACTATCTCGAGCTTACCAAGCCGCGTCTCAGTTTCCTGTCAGTGCTCACGGCGATGGTCGGCTATCTGGCGGTGCTGCCTGGCCTGAGCGGAGTCGAAGGGCCGGCGCGGAACGGCTGGACGCTGCTCTACGTTCTGCTGGGCACGGCGATGGCGGCGGGAGGGGTGGCCGCGCTCAACCAATGGCTCGAGGCCGACACCGATGCCCTCATGAGCCGCACGCGCTCCCGGCCGATCCCGTCGGGCCGGGTCACGACCGGCTCGGCCTTCGTGCTGGGCTGGAGCCTGTGCGCGGCGGGGCTGGCGCTGCTGTTCGCCAAGGTCAACGGTCTGTCCGCGTCCTTCGCGCTGGCGACGATGGTGTGCTATCTCGCGCTCTACACCCCGGCCAAGCGCTGGTCGCGCTGGGCGACCGAGATCGGCGCGCTGGCGGGCGCGCTCCCGCCGCTCATCGGCTGGGCGGCGGCCGAGGGCCGCGTGTCGCCGCTCGGCTGGATCCTCTTTGGTGTGCTGTTCTTCTGGCAGATCCCGCATTTCATGGCCATCGCGTGGACCTACCGGCGGGATTACGCCGCGGTCAACTTTCCGATGCTGTCCGCGCGCGACGCCGATGGCGGCCGGGTCGCGGCCTGGTCGCTCGCGAACACGGCGCTGCTCGTGATTGTCACACTTCTGCCGGTGCCGCTGGGTTGCTGCGGCGCGGCCTATGGCGTGGCGGCGGCCGGACTCGGCGCGTGGTTCCTCTGGCGCGCGGTCACGTTCCTGCGGCCGGCGGGGCGCGAGTTGGCGGCACGGCGGCTTTTCCTCGCGTCGATCTGCTACCTGCCGATGCTGCTCGCCGCACTGGTGCTGGATCGCATGATGTTCTTTTGACCACGGATTGTACTGATCGACACGGATTCTCGGTGCCCCCCCCAATCCGCATCCATCCGTGAAATCTGAGGTTCAATCATCATGACCCTGCACGATTTTCCCGCGCTCAACGCCAGCCTCAACGGCACCGCCACGGTCCTGCTCACCGCCGGATTCATTTTTATCCGTCGCAAGAACGTCGCCACGCATCGCGCCGCCATGCTGGCCGCGTTCACGGTCTCCGTGGCGTTTCTTGCGTGCTACCTTGCTTATCACCTCCAGACGGGCGCCCGCACGCCGTTCGGCGGCACGGGGTTCATCCGCGGCGTCTACTTTGCGATGCTCATTTCGCACATCCTGCTGGCGATGGCGATCGTGCCGCTGATCCTGATCACCCTCACGCTGGCATTGCGGGGTCGCTTCGACCGGCACCGGGCGTGGGCGCGATGGACGTTTCCGTTGTGGTACTACGTGAGCGTCACCGGCGTGCTGGTTTATCTCTTCCTGTACCAGTGGTGGCCGGCAGCGCCGTGAGACGCCGCGGTTCCCGGTTCAGCGTTCAGGGTTCAGAGTTGGCAGCAGGCAACGCTGAACCCTGAACCCGCCGTTGTTCACGCTAGCCCCGACTCGTCGGGGTCAGCGGACAACAAGTATTCCGCGCATGCCGGTGAGATCAAGCCGGGCCTAATCTTGAAACCCCGCGGGATTAACGTCCGTAATCCGGCGGTTTTTGCAGCGGACCGTTTGCGATGAAGGAAATTTACGCTATAACTTGGGCAGGCGGCCAAGCCGGCAACGTTCGCCGCCCTTTCTGCTGATCACCACGGCCTTCTCGTTTTCCCCTTCAACATGCGTCATCCGTCAGTTTCGCTGAAACCCGCCCGTTTTTTATGCGCGTTTCTCCTTCTGGCCTGGCTGGCCCTGCTGACCGGTTGCTGGCTCGACGGCCCCCAGTCGACCTTTGACGTCAAGGGACCCGTGGCCCGGGCGCAGCTCGACGTCTTCATGGTGACGGTCTACGTCACCGCCTTCATTTTCGTGGTGGTTGGTTCGGTGCTGGCCTTTGCGACGCTCAGATTCAAGGCGCGCTCCACCGCCGACGAGCAGGCGGAACCTCCGCCGCAAAGCCACGGCAATTTTCTGGTGGAGATCAGCCTGGTCAGCGCCTCGGTGCTGTGCCTCGTCATCATCGCCTTCCCGACGCTGAAGAACATCTGGTTCACCTACGACGTGCCCGAGGAGCAGCGGGCCGGCGCCTACGAAATCACGGCCACCGGCTACCAGTGGTGGTTCCGGTTCGAGTATCCCGGTGAGCAGATCAACGGCGTCGGCTCGCTCGTGACGGGCAACGAGCTCGTCATTCCGGCGGGCCGGCCGGTGCGCATCAACCTGCGCACGGTGGACGTGATCCACAGCTTCTGGGTGCCGAAGCTCGCGGGCAAGGTGGACATGATCCCCAACCGGGCCAACCACCTCTGGCTCCGGGCCGATGAACCCGGCTATTTCTACGGGCAGTGCGCGGAATTCTGCGGCGATTCCCATGCCATCATGCGCTTCCGGGTGATCGCGCTGCCGGCGCAGGAATTCGCCGCCTGGCTGGCCAACCAGGAGCAGCCCGCCCGCGCGGTCATGCCGGCCGTGATGGCCGCGGCCGGAGACCGGCCGCACGCCGTGTTTGCCAGCTTCAAGACGGCCGGCGGCGGCGCGGGCGACGCCCTGTCCGGCTCGCCGGAGTTTGACGCCAACCCCTTTGCGGCGTGGAGGGAAAAACAGGTCGTTGATCCCGCGCACGAGAATGCCACCCTCATCGCCGAGGGCCGCCGCCTGTTCCAGCAGAAGACCTGCTTCGTCTGCCACACGATCCGCGGCCACGAGGGTATCGGCGTCACCGGGCCGGATCTGACGCACGTCGGGGCGCGCACCACCATCGCCGCCGGCGCGCTGGAAAACACGCCGCCGCGGATGTACGACTGGATCGCGAACCCCAATCACTTCAAACCCGGCAACAAGATGTACAACGGCGGCTACACCGATCCCGCCACCGGCCAGCAGCTCATCAATCTCAGTGACGCCGAGGTCAACGCCCTCGTCGCCTATCTGCAGAGCCTGAAATGATGGCTGTTACCACGTGAGAGTGAAAGTGAAAGTGTGATCAACCCACCGCCTGGTCCCGACCACCGCTTCTCATTCGTCGTTCTTCACCCGGCATTCATCAGTCCGCGGCAGCTGCCAATTACCATCCAGAATCCACCACTGCCCACCAACTGCCCGTCGCCACCTTCCCTCTCACCTTCACTTTCACCCTCACTTTCCCTTTCTCATGGCAGAAGCCCTGGTAAAATCTGACTTCATCGGCAAGGAGGAGCCGGCCGGTGTCCGTCCGTTCACGCTGCTGCGCCGGCCGACCGCCCGGACCGGCCTCGTGGCCTGGCTGACCACGGTCGACCACAAGAAGATCGGCGTCATGTACGGCTTCTTCGCCGTCGTCTTCTTCCTGCTCGGCGGCATCGAGGCGCTGATCATCCGCACCCAGCTCATCGTGCCGAACAACCACTTCGTCAGCGCGCATTTCTACAGCGAGCTCTTCACGATGCACGGCACGACAATGATCTTCCTCGCGGTCATGCCGCTCAACGCCGCCTTCTTCAACCTGCTCGTGCCGCTCCAGATCGGGGCGCGCGACGTGGCGTTCCCGCGGCTGAACGCCTTCAGCCTGTGGGTGTTCGTGGCCGGCGCGGTCATCCTCAACGCCGGCTGGTTCCTCAAGGCCGGCGCGCCCGCCGCCGGCTGGTTCGGCTACGCGCCGCTGACCTCGCGGACCTTCACGCCCGACATCTCCGCCGACCTCTGGACCGTCGGCCTGCAGGTGCTCGGCGTGTCGTCCATCGTGGCCTCGCTGAACTTTATCACGACGATCATCAACCTGCGCGCCCCGGGCATGACGATGATGCGCGTGCCGGTGTTCACCTGGATGGCGCTGATCACGAGCTTCCTGCTCATCCTCGCCATGCCCTCCATCGCCATCGCGCTCGTCGAGGTGATCTTCGACCGGCACTTCGGCACGAACTTCTTCGAGGTCTCCAACGGCGGCCAGCCCATTCTCTGGCAGCACCTCTTCTGGATCTTCGGCCACCCCGAGGTGTACATTCTGATCCTGCCCGCGATGGGCTACGTCTCGGAAATCCTGCCCACCTTCTCGCGCAAGCCGCTCTTCGGCTATCCGGTCATCGTGTTCTCCGGCGCCCTGATCGGCTTCATCGGCTTCGGCGTGTGGAGTCACCACATGTTCACCACCGGCATGGGCGTGGTCGCCACCTCGGCCTTCGCCCTGGCCACCATGGCCATCGCGGTGCCCACCGGCGTGAAGATCTTCAACTGGATCGGCACGATCTGGGGCGGCCATCTGCGGATGCGCACGCCGATGCTCTTCGCCCTCGGCTTTATCTGGATGTTCATGATCGGCGGCTTCTCCGGCATCATGCACTCGGCCGCGCCCGCCGACTCCCAGCAGCACAACAGCTACTTCGTCGTGGCGCACTTCCACTATGTACTGATCGGCGGTTCCCTTTTCGGGCTGCTGGCCGCGATCTACTACTGGTTCCCGAAGTTTTTTGGCCGCATGGTCAACGAATTCTGGGGCAAGGTGTCGTTCTGGATCATCTTCGTCGGCTTCAATGCCACGTTCTTCCCCATGCACTTCCTCGGCCTCAACGGCATGCCGCGGCGCACCTGGACCTACGACGCCAACATGGGCTGGAGCACGGGCAACCTGGTCTCCTCGCTGGGCGCCTACCTGCTCGGGCTCGGCATCCTCATCTATTTCCTCGTGCTGATCTGGAGCCGTTTCAAGGGCGCGCGGGCCGGCCCCGACCCGTGGGATGCGCGCACCTTGGAGTGGAGCATTCCCTCGCCGCCGCCCGAGTACAATTTCGCCGTCACCCCCACGGTCCACGCCCGCGACGCCTGGTGGTATGAGAAACACCACCCCGAGGAACTCGCCCGGGAGCACGCCGCGCACGCCGGGGACGAGGCCGCGCACGGCGGCATCCACATGCCCGACCAGTCGTGGTATCCGCTGTTCGCCGCCGCCGGCCTGCTGGCCGCCGGCCTCTGCTTCGCGAACTACAACCTCACGGGCTCGCTCATCGGCCTGGGTCTCCTGCTGGTCAGCGTCTACCTCTGGGCGCTCGAGGGGCCGGGCGGCTATCACCTGCACCCGGAAGAGCCCGCCGACCAGGCCAAACATTAGGCCGGTCCTTTTTCACCTTTCGTCTGACACCTCAAGCCTCCCGCCTCAAAATGGACGCCGCCACCCTCGAACATCATCACGATCCCTCGACCGCGACGGGCATCCCGAACAAGAAGCTCCTCCTCTGGGCGTTTCTGGCCTCGGACTGCATGTTTTTCGGGACGCTGATCTCGTCGCACCTCGTCTACCGCCAGCATCCGCCGCCGGGCAACCCCATCGCCACCCAGGTCTTCGACATCGAACTCACCTCGTTCTCGACGTTCATCCTGCTCATGTCGTCGCTGATGATGGCGCTGGCGGTGAACGCCATCCAGCGCGGCAAGGTGAAAAGCATGCGCACTTCGCTGCTCACCACCGCCGGCTTCGGCCTGATCTTCCTCGGCTGCCAGGCGTGGGAGTTCTGGCACTTCGTGTACGAGAAGCACCTGACGATCACGAACTGCATCTTCGGCTCGACCTTCTTCACGCTCACCGGCACGCACGGCACGCAC
>CAJAKX010000175.1 GCA_903940425.1 uncultured Opitutia bacterium
CCAGCATGCACAAGCATCCGCTGGGCACGACCATCGAGGCCGTCGCCCCGACGCGCGGGCTGATCGGCCTGGAAACCGACCTGATGAACTCCACCAGCGGCCGCGGCGTGATGTCGCACCTGTTCAAGGAATACGCTCCCTGGGCCGGCGACGTGCTCACGCGGCTGACCGGCACACTGGTCGCCACCGAAAGCGGCGAGTCCAAGGCCTACGCACTCGTCAGCATCCAGGAGCGCGGCAAGCTCTTCATTGGCGCCGGCGAGCAGGTTTACGAGGGCATGCTGGTCGGCGAAAGTCCGCGTAAGGAGGACATTCCCGTCAATGCCGCCCGCGCCAAGCGGCTCACCAATGTTCGCTCGCAGGGCGAGGGTGTCAGCACCCAGCTTTCGCCACCGATCCGACTCTCGATCGAGAAGGCGATCGAATACATCGCCGCGGACGAGTTCGTCGAGGCCACGCCCAAGTCGCTCCGCCTGCGCAAGCGCATTCTGACCCAGACCGACCGGCGCAAAGCGGACCGCGCCGGGCGCAAGGGCGAGACGGCGCAGACCTAAGAAGCGCCGGCAAACAGGCGCGCCAGACCCGGATAGGGTTTGAGCGGAATCACCTCGAAAGCGATCAGACCTGCCTGCACCAGCGGCAGCGTGCCGAGCACGCGCTGCGCCTCGGCAACGTCGGCACATTCCAGGATCAACACGGCGTCGGACCGGTCCTGCCGGAAATAAACCTCCCGCAGCACGCCGGCTTGTTGCAGTTCCCAGACCCGGGCGGCCTCCGCCTTCAGGTGCGGCTGGAACGAAGCAGCGGCCACTCCGGGCACTTCTTTTTCCATCGCGAGGATCTTCATGGCAAAACGCACCAGCCGTCTCGGCGGACAAACTCCGCCGCACGAGGCGGGGCTGACTTACCCGAGTAGTTTGGAGTAATCGTCGGCCGAGAGTAACGCGCCCGCCTCGTCGGGATTCGCAACTTTCAGCTTGATCATCCAACCGTGGTCGTAGGGTGACTGGTTGACCGTCTCGGGCGCACCCTCGAGCGCGGTGTTCACCGCCACCACCGTGCCGGCGACGGGCAGGTAGAGGTCGGAGGCGGCTTTCACGGATTCAACCACGCCAAAGGATGCGCCGGCCTTGAGCGCGGCGCCCACCTTGGGAAGCTGCACAAAGGTGATGTCGCCGAGGCTGTTTTGGGCGTGGTCGGTGATGCCGACGGTCGCCGTGCCGTCGCTCTCCAACTTCAGCCATTCATGGGATTTGGCGTACTTGCGGTCGGGTCTGAGACTCATGAGAGGATTACTGCTTTAACGGTACGAACGGGGGTTTGACGAGTTGCAAGTTGATCCTGGTGCCGCGGATGTCGACGGCCAGCGGCTGGGCCAGGGCATCGGCTTGGAGCAGCGCCGAGCCGATCGCCTCGTTCAGGATGGGTGACAGCGTGCCCGACACCACCTGCCCCACCCCGCCGGCCGGACCGAGCACGGGTGTGCCCGCCCGCACGATGCGCCGGTCGCCGGTCTTGAAGAAGGCGATTTTTCTCGCCGGACCCGCGGCCTTCTCCGCGGCCAGGGCGGCGCGCCCGTTGAAATCGACGCCCTTGTCGAGCTTCACCGTCCAGCCGAGGCCGGCGGCGATGGGCGACACCTCGGCGGTGATCTCGTGGCCGTACAGCGGATAGCCCGCCTCGAGGCGCAGGCTGTCGCGCGCGCCGAGGCCGGCGAGTTCGAGCCCGTGCGGCGCGCCCGCCGCGAGCAGTGCTTCGGCGAGGCGCGGGGCGTTGCCCGCCGCGTGGTAAAGTTCAAAGCCGTCCTCACCCGTGTAGCCCGTGCGGCTGATCAGGCAGGGCACACCCGCCACCGTGCCCTCGGTAAAATGGTAGTACTTGACGAGGTCGAGCCGGGCGGCGGTCAGCGATTGCACGATGCGGGCGGCCTGCGGCCCCTGCACGGCGAGTTGCGCGTAGTCGGCGGATCGGTCGGTGAGGGTGACGTTGAACCCCGCCGCCTGTTCGCGCATCCACGCAAGATCCTTGTCGATGTTGCCGGCGTTGATGCAGAGGAAAAAATCCTCCGGTCCGCGCATGTAGATCAGCAGGTCGTCCACCACGCCGCCCGTCGGGTAGCACATCGGCGAGTAGAGCACGCGGCCGGGAAACAGGCGGGCGGCGTCGTTCGTCACGAGGTGATTGAGAAAGCGGGCGGCCTCGGGGCCGCGCACGTCGACCTCGCCCATGTGGCTGACGTCGAAGAGGCCGGCGGCGCGGCGCACGGTCTTGTGCTCCTCGAGGATGCTGCGGTACTGCACCGGCATCTCCCAGCCGGCGAAATCCACCATGCGCGCCCCGTGGGCCACGTGAAAATCGCGCAGGGGCGTGCTCTTGAGGTTGCTCATCCACGAAACCTAAGCGGCCGCCCGGGGGGATGCGCAAGAAAGTTCTCGCCCGGATAGTGGACAAGGACGCATCTCAGTTTATGAGCATCGCGCAGGGTGCCGCTCGCCGGCATCCTGGCAGAGGGAGGTGGAGCCCGCCGTCCCGGCGGGCTTGAACCGGCCGGGGACGGCCGGTTCCACCAAGGCCGGCCGATAAGAATTGATTCGAAAATGTGCGGTCGCCGTTAGAGTGTACGTCCCATGTTCCGGCTCGTTCTCGCCATCATCTTCACGCTCAGCGTGACGTTCGCGTGCTCGCTGACGGAAGCGCTCATCCTGAGCACGACCATCGCGGAGATCGAGGCCCTCAAGCACCGCCGGCCCAAGCGCGGCCAGCTCCTCGAGCTTCTCAAGCTCGGTCTCGAGGACACCATGTCGGCCATCCTGACCCTCAACACCATCGCCATCACGCTCGGCTCCGTGATCATCGGCGGCCTGGTCGCGCATCTCTTCGGTGAAACCCTCATCGGGGTGGCCTCGGCCGCCATGACCTTCACGATTCTCGTGTTTTCGGAGGTGCTGCCCAAGAACCTCGGCATCGCCTATCGCGAGGCGCTACAACCCCATATCGTCTATCCGCTCTGGTGGGTGCGGCGCGCCCTTGCGCCGATTCTCTACGTCTGCAGCGTCGTGGTGCGCGTCTTCATCAAGAAGCGCCCGCCGGCGCAGGCTTCCGATCGGGAAATCATCCTGCTCGCCGAAAAAGGCGCGAAGGAAGGCACGCTGTCCAAGAGCGAGTCGAACATCATCGCCAACGCCCTTTCGCTCGACGATGTGCGCGTGAGCGAGATCATGACGCCGCGCACCGTCGTGACCACGCTCCGGAAAGCCGCGACGATCGGCGAGGTTTTCCGCGAGTATCCCAACATTCCGTTCGCCCGCATCCCGGTCTGCCAGAGAAACCTCGACGACATCGTCGGCCTCGTCCGCCGCCGCGATCTGCTCAAGGCCAAGGCCAACGACCAGGACCTCGAGACCGTTGGCAACCTCATGCAGGAGATCAACTTCGTCCCCGAAACGGTGACGGTCGGCAATGCCCTGCAGATGTTTCTTCGAACGCACCAGCAGCTCCTCGTCGCCGTGGACGAGTTCGGCTCCACCGCGGGGGTCGTGACCATGGAGGACGTGATGGAGCACATCCTTGGCCGCGAGATTTTCGAGAAGGACGACGTGGCCGTGGACATGCGCGAACTCGCCCGCGCCAAATTGCAGAAACAGAGCCGCTCCCGCCGTCCCGGCGCCGTTTCCTGACCGTTCCCAAGGGCCGACTCTCGGTAATCTCTCAACTTGGATTTCAAATTCCTCATGCCGCTCGCCTATTGGGTCGACGATCTCAGCCCGTTCCTTATCCGTTTCCGGGGAGACTTCGGCATCCGCTGGTACGGGCTGGCCTACGTGTTCGGCTTCCTGACGTCGGGATGGCTGCTGATGCGTTATCATCGCGCGCGTCGCTCCGCGCTGCCCGCCGGCAGGGTGGCTGATTTATTCGTTGTGCTGGTGTTCGGCGTGCTCATCGGCGGCCGGTTGGGTTACTTCCTGCTCTATGATTTCGACCTGTTGGTGCATCGACCGATGGTCCTGCTGCGCGTCTGGGAGGGCGGCATGGCCAGCCACGGGGGATTCATCGGCGGCGTCCTGGCCATGGGGTGGTTCGCCCGGCGGAGCGGCTTTTCGTTCCTGCATCTCGGCGACGTGGTGGCGACGACCGTGCCCGTGGGCCTGCTGTTCGGCCGCATCGCCAATTTCATCAACGGCGAACTCTGGGGCAAGGTCACGCACGTGCCGTGGGCCGTCATCTTTCCGAAAAGCGCGTCGGCAGGCATGCCGGCGGCGCTCATCCTCCCGCGCCATCCCTCGCAGCTCTATGAGGCGGCGCTCGAGGGCGTGCTGCTCCTCGTCCTCCTGCAATGGCGGTTCTGGAAAAGCGACGTGGTGCGCACCCAGCCCGGCCGCCTCAGCGGCGAATTCCTGGTGGCCTACGCCGTGGTGCGCGCCGTGGGTGAAATCTTCCGCGAGCCCGACGCGTCGCTCATCCTCGGCCTCAGCCGCGGCACCTTCTACTCGATCTTCCTCGTCATCGCCGGCGCGGCTTTGATTTTCCACGGTTCCCGGCGGCGGCAAACTCGGGCGTGATGCTCGGTTGTTTAGGTCGGGCTTCACGTCTGACATCAATCCTCATCGACTCCAACCTGTCGGGGATAAACTCCGACCTGCAGTTGTGATTTGGGTGGAACCTGCCGTCCCGGCAGGTTCAAGCCCGCACCCGTCGCGCAGAGCTTCAGCCTGCGCGCCATGGGGGAAAGGCGCGGTCTGAAGAACCGCGCTACAGTTTAGCTCGCCGTCAGCGATTTGAATTCCGGGTTCCGTCGGATGAACAGCGCCACGTAGGAGCATTGCGGCACCACCCGGCGTCCCTCCTGCCGCGCCGCCTCCAGCGCCGTGCGCACGAGCTTTTCGGCGATGCCCCGGCCGCGCAGCTCCGGTGGTACGAACGTGTGCGTGAAGACCACGCGGTCGCCTTCCAGCAGATACTCCGCCACGGCGAGATGGCCGTCGATTTCCGCCTCGTAACGGCTGGCGGTCGGGTTGCGGCGCACGGTGAAATCGGAGTTCATGGTGAGTCTTCCGCACCGGTGTGGTGACAACAACGGGCGCGGCGGCCGTCACCCTAGACATCATGACGCCCGGTGCAACTTCGCCGGGCCGGTGGCGGTGTCCTAATTTGTCATTGCGCCTCTGCTGGCCAGCAGAGCGCGAATGCGGGTGACGAAGCTACCGAGGCCGAAGGACGACAGCTTGACATCCATCTAGCTGGATCGCCACGCCCGGCTGCCCCGGATCCATCACCCGCAGTCCCACCCGGTAATCACGCCACCGTCGTCCCCAGGTAAAATGTCAACTATTGGTTGACATTGCTTGTTTGTCCAGGTGGGGACTGCCGCGAGGAAGGGCAAGGGGACCGGCTAAAGCGGCCGCGGCCAGCGCATCGCCATCATGCCGTGCACCATGAGCTGCAGCGGATGGTAGAGCATCACCGGCAGCAGGATGAGGCCGAGCCCGGGATGCGCGCCGAAGATAAGCTGCGCCATCGGCACGCCCGCGGCCAGGGTCTTTTGGGACGCACAAAACAGCGCCGCGCTGGCGTCGGCGTCGTCCAGCCGGGCGGCGCGGATGGTCACAAGGACCGCCCCCATCACGAAGGCGAACAGGAGCACCACGCCGGCCAGCGCCAGCAGCATGAGGTGCGCGCCGTAGCGTTCCCATACGCCCGCCTCCACCGAGTTGGCAAACGCCGCGTACACGATGAAGAGGACGATGCCGCTGTTCACGCCGGCCAGGCGCGGTTTCCGCGCGTCGGCCCAGCGCCGCAGCCACGGACGCAGCGCCTGCCCCGCCGCCAGCGGCACCAGCAGCAGGAGCACGATCTCGAGGATCACCGGCCCGAGCGGCAGCGTCCGCCCGCCGGCCCGCATGAGCCAGCCGGTCCAGAGGGGCGTGACGGCGATGCCGAGCAGGTTGGAGAGGGTGGCGTTGAAAATCGCGCCGGCCACATTGCCGCCCGCCACCGATGTAAACACGATTGCGGTGGAGATCGTCGTCGGCAGCACGCAGAGGAACAGGAAGCCCGTGCGCAAGTCGGGCGGCAGGCTGGCGCCGGCGACGCGGTCCAGAAGCAGCCCTGCCAGGGGAAAGAGCAGGAACGTCCACGTCTGCACGAGGACATGCAGCCGCCAGCGCAGCGCGCCGTGCCGGAGCGCATCGAGGGCCAGCGTGAGCCCCTGCAGGAAATAGATCACCATCACGCCGGCCCGGATGGTGATCTCTGATCGCAGCAGCCCGCCCCGCGCGCCCGCGGCGGGGAACAGCCACGCCAGCCCGACCGCCGCCACCAGGCCAACGAGAAACCAGTTGCGACGGAGCCAGCACATGGCGGCGGCGTTCACCCGTGAAACGTCAGGTCGCGGCCCCGTCCGCGCCCGGCCGCACCCTGGCCAGCATCGCTTGCAACTCCTCCCGGCCTTCGATCTTCAACCTCCACAAGAGCACGCCATAGACGGCGCAGGCGAGCGGGATCAGCACGAGCACGGCCAGCAGGTCGGCGGCGCGGCCCGCCACCGCCTGGCGCAGGCCGAACCAGCCCGCGCCGACCAGCGCGCTCATGACCGCCGTGGCCACGGTGATTTTGCCGAGACTGATCCAGAGCGGGCCAAAGCGCATTTCCGGCAGGCGGCGGGTCAGCGCGCGCGTCAACAGCAGCGTCTGCACGATGATGGCGGTGGTGCTCGCCAGCACCAGCCCCGCCGCGCCCAGCCAGCGCATGAGCACCAGGCTCAGCACGAGGTTCACCGTGAAGTCGATGACCGCCACCTTCACCGGCGTGGCGGTGTCCTTGACCGAGTAGAACGCGCGCACGGTCAGGTTGACGACCGAGAAAAACGGCATGCCGATCACGAACAGGACGAGCAGCACGGCCATGGTGTGGGCGTCGGCCGCGGTGAACTGGCCGTGCCGAAAAAGCAGCCGGACGATCGGCTGGCTCAGCAGCGCCAGGCCCGCCGCCGCCGGCACGTTGATCATCAGGATCAGCCGCACACCCTTGCGGTAATCCTCCGCCATCGCCGCGAACCGGCCCTCGACGGCGTGGCGCGCGATCACCGGATACACCACCGTCGAGATCGCGATGGCGAACACGCCGATGGGCAGCTCCATGACCCGGTTGGCCAGGAAGAGCAGCGTGGCCGCCGAATCGTTGATCTGGTAGGCCAGCAGATTGACGACGTAGATGTTCACCTGGTAGATCGCCGTGCCGAATAATCCCGGCGCCATCAAGACGGCGATCTCCCGCACGCGCGGCGCCAGCGCGAAGTCGATCCGCGGCCGCCAGCCCTCCTTGATCAACACGCCGGCCGGCACGGCCATCTGCAGGAATCCGCCCACGAGCACGCCGGCGCACAGCCAGTGAATCTCCCCCAGCGGCGTCTTCGCCCAATGCAGCCCCGCGCCGCCCAGCGTGAGGATCATCGACAGGTTGAGCCAGATCGGCGACAGCGCCGGTTCGGTAAACCGCTGAAAGACGTTGAGCGTGGCGTTGAACGCCGCCGCCAGGCAGATGAACACGAGGTAGGGAAACAGCAGCACGGTCAGGTCCGCCGCCAGATACCATTTCTCCGCCTGGCCTGTCAGCAACCGTGAGTGGCCCAGGAGCAGCATCGCCGCCAGCACCACGGTGCCCGTCGCCACGGTCAGCCAGCTGGTGACCTGGTTGAGGAGCGCAAACGCGCCCGGCCGCCCGCGCTCGTGGAGCTCGCCCTGCAGCGTGGGCAGAAACGCCGCGGTGAGCGACCCCTCGCCCAGCAGGCGCCGGAAGAGGTTCGGCAGCCGGAACGCCGTGTAAAACGCCGACATCAGCAGGCTCGCGCCGAAGATCGCCGCGGCGAGCTGGTCGCGCATCAGGCCGAGCACGCGCGAGACGATCGTCAGCAGCGAGACGACGCCGATGTTCTTGAGGTTCTTCGACACGGGCGGGTGTTTCTCTGCGGGTGCCGGAAGGTTGGCAAGTTCTTAAGGGCCGCACCCCTCCTCCCGCGAAGCGGCATTGACGCTTCCGGCGGCGGCCGGCATCTTCGCCCACCACCAATGTCCTTGCTGCCCAAACTCGTCGAACGGCTGCAGCGCCATCCGAAGCGCGTCGTCTTTCCGGAAGGCGCCGATCCGCGCGTCCTGCAGGCCGCCCGCCAGTGGGTGACGCGGCGCATGGGCGCGCCCATCCTGCTCGGCGAACGGGCGCGCATCAAGGAGGCCGCCGCGCTGCTCGACGTGAATCTCGCCGGCATGCGCCTGATCGAGCCCGCGCGCAGCGAGGATTTCGAGGGCTTCGTGAAGCAGTTCGAGACGCTGCGGCACGACAAGGGCCTGAAGCCCGGCGAGGCCCGGGCGGCCCTGCACGACAATAATTATTTCGCCACGATGATGCTCGCCGCCGGACAGGTCGACGCGCTGGTCGGGGGCGCGACCGTGTCGGCCTCGAGCGCGCTGCGCCCGCTGTTCCAGATCATCCCGCGCCTGGAGCACGTGCAGACCGCCTCCTCGCTCATGATCCTCGACTGGGATGAGCAGAAGGTGGGCATCGAGGGTTCGCTTTTCCTCGCCGACTGCGGCGTGATCCCCGAACCCACCGCGGAGCAGCTCGCCGACATCGCCATCACCACCGCGATGATCGCCCACCACCTCACCAACGAGCTGCCGCGCGTCGCCCTGCTCAGCTACTCGAGCAAGAGCACGGCGGACCATCCCGCGGTCGTGAAGATGCGCACCGCCACCGAACTCGCCCGCGCCAAGGCCACCGCCGCGGCGCTGCCGATGGAGATCGAGGGCGAGCTGCAGGTCGACGCCGCGCTCGATCCGCACGTGGCCGAAACCAAGCAGGTGGCCGGCGCCGTGGCCGGCCGGGCCAACGTGCTGATCTTCCCCGACCTCGCCAGCGCCAACATCGGCTTCAAGCTCGTCCAGGTGCTGGCCGGCGCCAACACCTTCGGCCAGATCATCACCGGCCTCAGCCGGCCCGCCGCCGAGATCAGCCGCGGGGCGAGCGCGCACGACGTGTTCGGCGCGGCCGCGGTGGTCGGCTGCCAGGCGATCGACCGGCGCCTGCTTTACGGCACGCCGTGAGGCGTGGCGCGCCACGCCAACAGGTTCAGGGTTCTGAGTTCCGGGTTCAGAGTTCCGAACCGCCGCGCAAGCATCCAACCGTGAACCCTGAACCCTGAATCCATCCTGGTCCTGGCCCCAATCCTGAACCCAGAACTCTGAACACTGAACTTCCCGGCCCATGTCCGATCCGAATCCCTTCATCCAGCCGTCGCTGCCGCTGCTCGCCAAGCCGACGAACGTCATCACCCGGCGCATCTTCGTCGCGGCCACGCGCATGAACGACGGCAAGACCACCGCCTGCCTCGGCCTGTTCGCCGCGCTCCAGCACCTCTACCCGCGCGTGGGCTTCATCAAGCCGGTCGGCCAGCGCTACGTCGAGGTCGAGGGACTCAAGGTCGACGAGGACTCCTACCTCCTCGACAGGATCTACAACGTGCACGTGCCCATCGAAAGCATGAGCCCGATCACGATCGATCCGACCTTCACGCGCCGCTTCCTCGCCAACCCCGAGGAGACCTACGCGCAACTGGTCGACAAGATCTGCCGCGCGTTCGACCGCGTGTCGTGGGAGAAGGATTTCACGCTGATCGAGGGCACCGGCCACGCCGGCGTGGGCTCGGTGTTCGATCTGTCCAACGCGCGCGTCGCCCGGATCCTCGATGCCAAGGTCATCCTCGTCTGCCCCGGCGGCATCGGCCGGCCGGTCGACGAGATCGCGTTGAACAAGGCGCTCTTTGACAAGGTGGGCGTGGAAATCATCGGCGCCATCCTCAACAAGGTGGAGGCCGACAAGATTCCGCAGATCGCGCATTACGCGGGTCTGGGCCTCGCGCGGCTCGGCGTGCCGCTGCTCGGCGTGCTGCCCGTGCAGAAGATGCTCTCCGCCCCCAACCTTTCCCAGGTGGCCGAGGAAATCGGCGGACGCTGGCTCAACGCGCGCGTCACCGGCGCGCACGAGCGCATCCTCCGCGTGGTGGTCGGCGCCATGACGGCCAAGGGCATCATCGACCACCTCCAGCCGGGCAACCTCCTGATCACGCCCGGCGACCGCGACGACGTGATCCTCGCCGCCATCTCCGCCACGAGCATCTCCGGCACCAAGGCGATCGCCGGCATCATCCTGACCAACGACATCCTGCCCCACCCCAAGCTGCTGGAGCTGCTGGCGCAGACCGACCTGCCGGTGATCGCCGCGCGCGAGGACGCCTACACGATCACCTCGAAAATCCATAACATGACGGTGAAGACCCAGCCGCAGGACACGGACAAGATTCCCGTCATCAAGCAGCTCGTCACGGAACACGTGGACATGAGCAAGCTGCTGGCGGCGTTTTAAGGGCGGATTTCGTTTTTGTTCTTAACCACGGATTACACGGATGGGCGCGGACCAGGCGGCGTTTTTACTCAGGGAAAACAAAAAAAGGCCGTCACGCGACGGCCTCTGTAAACTCGATTGCCGCACGCGGCTTTTCACGTGCGCATGATCTTCAGTCCGGCCGGGCGTTTTCGGACCGGACCGCGGCCACCGCGCGACTTGGCGGCACGACGTTTGGCGGCAGTCATTCTTCCGCCTCTGCTTTTCTTTGCCATATGGGAATCCTCTGTGGTTGAGTTTTGACGTTTAACTTCGCCGACCATGATGCGTCACCTGTCGGTCCCCGTCCATAAGGTGTAACCCTACCTCGCGCGGCCCTGGCCCGCGACGCCCCGATTGGCTATCGCCCCGGCGGGAACGGCTGGACCGCCAAGCGGCGCATAGCTCCTGGGCTGGCGGTGTCAGCCGAGGCACCATTTTGCATTCGCAGAATGCGTGGACCTGCCAATATTGAGTGTTTCTCGAGATCGCAATCAGTCTGCGGGCATGCGAAATCATCGATGCGTACACACCGGTTTCCTTCTTCTCCACCACGCAATCTTAAACGGAGGATCACCATGAAAGTCGACCTGAGCACGATTCGCAACGATGTGTACGATGCGCTCGCCTCACTGAGTTGGGCGGACCTTGGGTCCTTTGATGACGCTTCGGTCTTGAGGGACCCTCCCCTGCGGTTGACCGATAACGCGTTCTCGGTCCTCCCCATGACGTTCTCACGGATCTCGAAGGTATACGGCGGGACGACGGTGCGGCCCAGCGACATGAATGCCCTCAAGACGGTCGGAGACTGCGTGAACCTCGTGTACAATCGGGCGAATTCACAGCCGGACCAACAGGTGAGGCGAGCCCCATGAAAATGAACGGTCTTATCACCCTGGCTTTGGGGGTGGCGGTGGCACATGCCTCCACTGAATTCGTCGTCAGGGACACCATCCCAGATACGTTCGATCTCGGTCAGTCCAAGGCGGCGAAACTAAGCTTGGCCGCACCAGATGGAGGCGGCAGCACCTATGATATTGATGCCGCCGCGGGCTTTTGGACCGATTTTGCGGAAGCGGATGCCACGTCCGCCTCCGCCGGAAGATACGGCGTCATCGGCGAATTGCACCGCGCGACGGTCGCAAAAAACCCGACCGACAACTATCGAGTGTCAGCAGTAGGATGGGTCGGAGTATCACCCAACCCCACGATCTATTTCCCAACCCAGGAAGGCATTTCTTATCAACGGAACCGGCTTAAAGATAGCGCCAATTTCCAGGCCTTCCTTAATGCGTCACTCATCCTTCCGAGAAATCCGCGCGAGAAACTGCCTTGGTGGAGATGCTTGTTTTGGTCCACCTCGTACGCGCCCATCTCCGATACCGGACTATTGATGGCTGGGACTCCCACCGCCGGGATCAACTTTCAAGCGGCTTCTTCCGGTGGCACTGGACGGATCACGAGGATGATTGCCCGATATACTGCCTCGATCAAGGGCGCTGGCGGCCCGCTTGAGAAATTCAGCTTGGATTTTAGCTGGATTTATCAACGCAAGCTCGGGGCCAGCGGAACTCTTGACTCGCCGGTTCACGACTGGCGGCGCACGACGGTTGCGCTGAACTATGCTTTCAACGAAAACGTCGGACTGGTCATGGAACGAGACGACGGCGAGGATCCATTGGCCGCCACGGGGCGGCAACACCTGACGACAATTGCCCTGAAGGTGAAATTTGGCCGGGGTCCCTCACAATGACCTGACCTGGAATTGCGTTGGCGCGCTTCCACGGCGTGAGGATTGGGGGAGGGGTTATCCGATCTGGAGGGCCCGGTTCCATCCGGGCCGAATAACCGGACGCTAACCAACAGGCGGGAACGCCCAACCGCTTCCGCGCTTCACACCGACGCCAGTGTCTACCGTTTGTTTTTCGGCGTCGCGGCCTTGGATGATGGTGCCGGAGATTGTTCGCTGCTAAACATCGCCGTCATGACCCGGTCAATGACCCGGATGAAGAACCGTTCACTGAACCCAGCCAGAAAAGCCAGGATATACAGAATCATTTTGCCGCTTGGCGCGGGTTGGTGCGAGGTTTGGCCTTCAATCGCCAGCAGACCCGCTTGGGCCGTAATCACCGCGATCAGCCCCATGACGGCTCCCAGCAAGGGTCTTAGCCAGTACCAGATGGAGAAGGAACGATCGAAGTCGAGGTCGGCTGAATGCGTGGTCAGCCCCCAAATGGCAATCGTGAGGCCACCCAGTGTCCCCATCAGCACGTAGCGCCAATACACGGATCCAAAATAGAATGCGGGATTATCCGCGGCATCCAGGTGTTTCAACCAACAGCCGATTCCCACCAAAAGCAGCAACCAGCACGCGTAATAGACACACATCCATTTGCGGAACTTGGCAGCGGCGTTGCTTTCCAACGCCCGGTTGAGGAAGAAGGTTGCCTCCCAGACCGTCTTGTGCGCCTCGGTCCATTGCCTGGTCGCCGCCTGCGCCTCCACCTGGCTGATTAACGCGAGGTAAGCCTTGGTGAAACCTTTGCTGGCGGAAAACTCCCTGGCCTTGCGATTCAACTGGGTAATCGCGGCGTCAATCTCCGGTCCCGCCTTGGCCGGGTCGGTGGCGGCGGAAAACTCGGCCAAAGACAGGTAGGTCTTTTCCGGCTCTGGAAACATTGGCGGCTTGAAGAAGTCGGTCATGCTCATGGGACACCTCTACATCGTTCTATGGCGCAATCCAATCTTTGAATCTTGCGAAATACCCTTCTACTCGAAGAAGGCAACCCCAGATCAGCGGGTTATCCCCACAGGGTGCCGCCGCCTCACCCATCTTCGAAATTCACCCTTGTCGCGAGCGCGCCAGGCGGGTATGCTAAACGCGCCATGGATGCGCTGCCGCCCTGCCCAGCGACTTACACCCAGCCGGAGGCCTGGGGGACTACCGGTGACCACCCAGGCTCGAACCGATCCCGCGACCGATAAGCTCGCCCACCCCCTTCCTTCAAATCCTTTCCCCGAAAAACCAGTTTCCTATTAGTCCGCGGCTTTTTGTCCGGACAGTGAGAACATCATGGCTGCCGTTCTGAGCATCTCTCTTTGGATCGCCCTAGCGACGGTCGTCCCGGGGCTGGTCACCATCGCGGTTCTGTATGGGGTCGTGCTCATCGTCGACCCATCCCTCATGCAGGCCGCCCTCCCCGGCATCGACAAGCTGGGCGAGTGGGTCCTGAGCGGCGCCGCGATCACCATCATGATCCTTACCCAGGCGCTCGGGATCCTGCTGGAAGGATTGCTGATCCGGCGACAGTGGCTCGGACCGGACACACGCAAGATCACCATCCCCCGGGGTGTGGACCCGTGCGGCTTGCTCTCTTTCACCCTGGAGCCCTATGCGGAATACCATGGACTCTACCTCCTGCTGGCGGAGCTCTGGGACACCGAAGATGCTCACGGGCATCTCCAACGCGCCCTGGCCCAGTTCTTCCTGACGATCAATACCATGATTGCATTCGCCGCGGGTATCGTCGCCACCCCATTGATCATGTGGCACAGCCAGTGGAACAACCTTTTGCCAGGCGTCGTCTACGTGGGCGCCATCGCCGCCTGTCTGCTGGTGAGCTATCGAGTGGCGTGCATTCGTTTCGAGGTCATGGCCAAGGCGCTGTGGGCGGCGCGACGACGACGACTCCACCGGGAGAAGACCCCAACCGCGCAACCCGTGGCGGGCTGACCAGCCGATACCAAACCCCCTCCCCTCAAATCCAGTTTCCCAGCAGTTGGAGGATAAAATGGAAATCAGAGTGGAGGATTTCAAGCAGAGCGGGCTTTATCTCCTTTTCCCCGGGGGAAAACGGACCGCTCTCACCCGCGAAAAGATCGAAGCCTTCGCGCAGGCCTTCGAATCCAATCTGGACCAGATTCCCGCTGAAATCAGAGGCGCGGTGGCCTTTCAGGCCTGCCCGGTGTGTCCCGAAAAAGATCGCGCCAAATTCTGCCACGCCCTGCCGGCGACGCTGGCTTTTTTTGAAGAGCTGAAGGGTCTCAAATCCTTCGACAACGTCGGCGCCGTTTACAAAGGTCGTGAGCAGGGCCTGGTCTTGACCCCGAAGACCACGATGCAGGAAGCGCTGCAATTCGTGGTGATTTTCAGCCTCATGTACTACTGCGAGGTCGGGAAACACTACTGGAAGTACTTCCTGGGAATTCATCCGCTCCTGGGCCCGGCGGAGATGATCACCAGAATCCACCTCAATATTTACTGGGATTGCAAAGGCGACAAACAGAAGATCGACGAAGTCCTGCGATCCTTTGGAAACGAGATCACCTGCACCTGCCGGTGCCAGGTGGAACGCCTTGGGCTCATCTGCAAGAATGACGCCCTGATGAACGCGTTTGTGAACACCCAGGCCCAGATCGAATGGCTGGCGATGACCAAGGACGCTCAGCTCGAACAGTCATTCGAGGAATTCATGAAAAACGGTTAGCGGCGTGTTTTCAAACCGCCGTGTTATTCGGCCCGGTCGGCTTGCCTCGCCGAAGCGGTGCGCAGGCGGGAGCCGGGCCCTCCACATCGGATAACAGACATCCATGGAGGGTGGACCTCCCTCCTTCGCCAAGGCTTCGGAGCGCAGGCCCGGTCCGCCGTGTCATTCTAATTGCCCGCCTTTGCCCTGCGGGTTACGACGAAACAAGCCGGCGAGGCACCTCGCCGTAGTGTCCGCCGACGCGCTTCGAGCTATGGCGCGACATCCCCGACAAGGTCGGGGATGGTGGACGCTACTGGACTCGAACCAACTCGGGAGAAATCTCAACCGACTGAAGGCAAGCCCACTTGCGAAAGCGACAAAAACGCCGAGATACGGACTGGCGCACACGACGTAGACAAAGCCTGTCGCGAGCTGGCCGAAATCGTCGCGCTGTGGCCATTGCTCCCGCCTGAAGTGCGATCCGCAATCTTGGCGCTGATCCGCGCCGCGAAGCCCACTCAATCGCCGGCCACCTGCCTCGGTCTCCCCGCGCGTGAGAAGGCGGCAACACCGGCCTCACTTGCGCGGGCGTGACAACGGCAGTCCTGCTCAGGCCTAAGACGCACAAGCAAAAGCGCCACGGTTGTCGCACGGTTGAGCGAATTCTGCCTTCTGCCGCAATCGGGGTCGGATCAGGTTGATTTTTCGAGCCGGTCCCACAGCGGCTCCGGCAGATCCCAACGTTCGGCGGTAATCATGGTACTCCAACGACGCACCACCTAAAAAATCAGTTACGGACGGTTTAAAGGCTCGTCGTAATCACTTCCGGCTCAGTTGGTACTTTCCCAGCAAATAGTCATTGACTGATTTGCGCTCTGCGTCCGTGAGCACGTGGTCGTAGATGATCACCTCAGCCATGTCGCCGTCGAAATAGGATCCCTGGCCATCGCCCAGCGTCGGATTAACGCGAAATTTCACCGTGTTGCTGGTCTCGCGGCAAAACGAAGTCCCATTGAAATTCTGGAACCACACCTTCGCGTCACCGCCCACATTGTAGAGATGAACACTGGTGAGATCGATCGGCGGCTTGCCTTCGTTGCGCATCGCGGTCGCCGCGAAGCTGTCCCAGATCCAATTGCCATTTTCCGGGTAACGGCTGCCCATGTCACTCCCGAACGCCCATAGCCCGACAATGGGGACGGCAGTCTTCCGCAGGACCGCAAAGGCCTCACCGGCGGTCGCCCCCGCCATCACGTCCGGAAGCTGGAGCAGGGTTCGATGGTCCTGGATGAAATGCACCACCGGCATGCCGTTGACCTGGTTGGCGATGATCTGCGGTTGATGGTCGGCCTCGGGCTGCACGGCATCGTTGCCGCAGCCGCTCTGATCGGCCCAGCGCGCAACGGGACCACTGGCCGGCGCGCCGACGGTGGAACACAGCCACAGACGCAGGCCGACCGCCGGCACGGCGGACGCGCCTGGCGTCGCCAGCATCTTAGGCGAAATTGGCGCAGGGGCGCCGCCTGCGCCGTCGACGAGAACCGTGGCAAGGAGGAAGAGGGCAAAGAGCTTTGGCATGCTGCTCGTCAGTAGAACGAGCCATTTGCCGATCAATGCGTGCTCTGCGGTGCCGAGGAGCGGCCGAGGCGTGAAGGAACAGGACAACCGGAGGGTTTTCATAGGGTCGATGGGACTGGATTTCGGGCGGGGAACGCCGGGTGCCATGGGGCAAAAGCAGGAGGCGGCGACCGGGTTAAGGACTAATAACTCAACCTGAGTGACGAGCAGTCATGCACATTGGTTACTAAACTCTTGAGAGCGGAATGCGCAAACTGCCGCACACGGTTTGGGCACCAGCGGTCATTTGCTGCCATTCCCTGGCAAAAGACCAAAATCAGGCCCATTCAAGAAAGCCGCTGGGGCGGAGGAGCTTAGTCTTTGAGGTAGACCCGTTGCGCGGGTAAGGTCCTCCTTCGCCAAGGCTACGGAGGACATTTTTCTTTCCGATCCGGAAAGAAAAATGGTGGACGCTACTGGACTCGAACCAGTGACCCCTAGTGTGTGATACTAGTGCTCTAACCAACTGAGCTAAGCGTCCGAATCAGAGGGGCGAAAGTGGCGGGCCGCCGCCGGCAAATCAATCCTGTTTTCATGCGCAGCAGCGAGTAATGAATAGCGAAAATCGAGTAGAATCAGCCCGTGAGCCCGCCCCTTCCGCGCCCTTGGCGGACTTTGCGTGAGAAAACTCATCTCCGGATTTGGTGGCGGCTCCCTCCGCATCTACTCGCTGCTCACTCCTCGCTCCTCTGAATGCCCCCGCCCGCCCGGTGTCCTCCTGCCGCCTCTGCGCACTCCGGTGCAAAAAAATCAGAACAGTGTCTGCAGCAGGCCGTAGAGGCCGACGCTCAGCGCCGCCAGCGAGTCGCCGGCGATGAGTCCGCCGCCGACCAGTGACGTTGTGCTCATGTCGACCGGGATCGCGGCGTCCGCCGACCCGCCCCGGCGTGCGTTGATCCGCGTCAGCGCGATTTCGCAGAGTGAGCCGATCAGGCCGCCGCCAGCCCACCACAGGCACGTCGGCAGCTCCACGAACCCGCCGAAGCTCGAGGCATACGGACTGGGCATCACGAAGGCGTCGAAGACGAAATCGAAAACCCTGCCGCCGCGGGTGGCGCGGGACCACGGGAGGTAGTGGGGGTCGCGCTTGACGAGCTTGCGGATGATCTCGGTGCCGAGGCCGATGAGGATGCCGAGCTTGAGCGCCTTCATCACGTGCGGCTGGGCGGTGGTGATGCCGCGCAAAGCGCCGACGAACTTGTAGGTCATGGCGCTCTGCCATTTTTGCGCGCCGGCGACGTGGTGGCCGAACTGATCGATCTTGAGCACCGGGTAGGCGCTCAGAAAAACCCTGGCCAGAACCACGGCCAGCACCGCGCCCATGAGGATGCCGACGACCTGGTAGCGGAACTGCACGACGCGGTTGGTGCCCAGTCGCCAGCCGGTGGAACGGTCCTGCTGCATGTCGCCGCCCTCGCTGCAGGAAATCAGCAAAATGGACGCGCACATCAGCCCCGTGCCGGCGTCGGTCAGCCCGACCGCCGCGAGAATGAACACCGTCATCACAAACGCGCTGGAGATGGGGTTCCAGTCCGAGATGCCGAGCGAGATGCCGTTGACGAGGACGAACAGGAAGACGAGTCCGATGCACACCGCCAGATAGCGCAGCGGTTCGCCCAGCACCGTATGGCCCACCACCGCCACCGCGGCGCCCCAAAACACGACCCACAGCACAAGCCGGAACACGTTCACGCGTTTCCAGTCCTCGGCGGGCTTGGCCGGCGGGGCATTCTTCTGACGGAGCCGCCGGGCGGCCTCCAGCAGGATCGTGCAGATGTCCAGAAGGGCGGCGCCGAGGATGGTGCCGAGCGCGATGATGAAGCCGATCTTGCGGAAGGGCGCGTCCGCCTCGAGCCAGCCGATGCTGATCAGATAGGGTTTCATCCGGTCGCCGATGAGGGCGACGACCAGCGCCGGCAGCGCGATGCGGGCGCCGACGATCATGCCCGCGCCGAGCGTGGAGGTGGAAAGACCGAGGCTGGCGACGACCGTGGACTTCAGCGAAGCCACGCCGCCGAGGTAACCGCCCGCGATGCCGCCCCCGAGCTTGGCGACGGATTTCTTCAGGAAGTTTTTGTCCGTGAGCGCGCGAAGAATGTTCGCGACGGCCAGGCCGGAGGGAAAGGCCAGTTGCATCCGGTCCACGAGGAGGGGCGTGTAGACCATGCCGAGTCCGACGCCGAACATGCCGATGCAGGTGTAGTAAAGGATGAGCTGCCAGGCCGGCACGTCCGGCAGGCCGAGCCAGTAGCGCGCCTGGATGAGCACCGCCATGCCGCACATGCCGGCGACCGACGCCGCCATGGTCTGCATGTAGTTGGCGCCGTGTTTGCCCTCCGGTCCGTAGCCCAGCGTGATGGTGCTGCCGAGGATGCCGGCCAGCACCTGGCCGCCGATGAAGAAACCGATCGAGAAATTCATGAACGCCGCCGAGATGCCGCCCAGCGGACCGAGAATGAAGATCGCCACGCCTCCGAGCAGGAGGTGGTAGCGGGGCGAGTCGATGGGGGGAAGGAGGCGGCGCAAACCGGCCGGTCGGCCGGGAGCGGACAGGGATGAATCGGCCTCGGGTCCGCTCATTACGGCATCGTCAGTTTCAGGGTGTTCCCCTCGACGGTGACGTTGGCGAGTTTCTTCCACGCGGCCCTGACGTCCTCCGGAATCTGCATCCTGCCCATGATGAAACCCAGCACCTGGCTGCTCAGGCCGGGAAGCCTGTGCAGCGGAAAGGAGCCGATGAAGAACCGGTCGGGTACGAGCACGAACCCGCCGTCGCCTTTCTCGAACTTGCCGGCAGCCTGTACGATCACCTGGCGTTTGAGGCCAAGCAGTTCCAAGTTGAGCGCGCCCTTGCTGCCGACCTGCAACACGCCGTCCCGAATGCGGAAGTTGGGTGTATTCAACTGAAAGAACCCGGTGGAGGGCGGCGCCGCGACCTGGGTGAACTTCGCGCCGGCGACGGGTCTTTCGGGCTCGGGCGGCGTGGTAATAACCATCATCCAGGCATTCAGCTCGTCCTCGTTGAGCACCACCGAACTACCCTCGGTAAACAGCTGTTTCTTGCGCAGCCATTGCCTGCTGTAATTGCTGTCCCTGGTGCCCTCGACGTAGAAGATCGTGCCGGAGGGGGCCCGGGGAAGATCCTTTCCGCTCCACGCCGGTTTCAGCAGCAGATAACCCAGGGCGATTGCGGCACCCAGGACCAAGCTCAGCGCCGCGCCGAACACTACTTCAGTCAGGCTGGGACCATGTTGAGCCTTCTCGATCTTGCGGGAGCCCATGTCATCCCTTTCGTTTTAGTGAGACGGAGTTGACGCTACTTCCGGGGTTGGCGGCGGGCGAGGCGGAAGTGGCGGCGGGGGCCGCGCCGGACGGGGCGGCCGGGCTGTCGCTCTTGCCGGCGGTGCCGCCGCTGGATTTGCCGCTGCCCGATCTGGCCGGGCTGCGCCTGTAATCGGTTTCGTAAAAGCCGCTGCCCTTGAAAATGATGCCGGCGCCACGTCCGACCAGGCGTTTGATCCGGCCCTTCTTGCCACAGGTGCAGGTCTTGAGGGGGGCATCCTTCATGGATTGGAACATCTCGAACGTTTTGCCGCATTTCTGACAGATATATTCGTAGGTCGGCATGGCACTGAATCGGCCCCTGCTTATGAAGACCTCGTTCCGGCTTTGCGAGTCTCTTTCTGCCGTCCCGCGGCAGGTCGGCGGGAACCTGCCGGCCGCCCCGGGGTTTCCGCCGGGACGGCCTCGTTGCAGCCAGGACCGGCTGGAGAATAAGCGTTTGCCAATCCGTCCACAGACGGGCATTGCGAAGAGGAAAACGCGCGTACCGCCACGAAAATCCGCCGATGGATTTCACCACCAGATTCGCCGATCATCTCACCCGGGTGGAGGGGGGAATTGATCGCTTGCTGCCGGCGGCCAGCCTCCACCCTGGCCGCCTACATGAAGCGATGCGCTATTCCATGCAGGCGGGCGGCAAACGGCTGCGGCCGGTGCTGCTGCTCGCCGCGGCGGAACTCTTTGATCCAGACGGCCGGACTGATCCGCTGCCCGCCGCCGTGGCCGTGGAGTGCATTCACACCTATTCGCTCATCCACGACGACCTGCCGTGCATGGACAATGACGACCTGCGCCGCGGCCGGCCGACGTGCCATAAGGCCTTCGACGAGGCGACGGCGTTGCTCGCCGGCGATGCGCTGCTCACCCACGCCTTTGCGCTGCTGGCCAAGTCCTACCGCTCAAGCCCCCGGCTGGCCGTCGCCCTCGGCGGACAGCTGGCCGAGGCCGCGGGCACCAGTCATCTGATCGGCGGCCAGATGCTTGATCTGCTTTACGAAAAATCCCCTGACGTGACCGGTGAAATCCTGAATCAGATTCATGTCCGCAAGACCGCCGGCATGATCTGGGCGCCCCTGGTGATGGGCGGACTCATCGGGGGGGCGCGGCCGCCGGCAATCGAAACCCTGCGCGCCGCCGGCCGCAGCCTCGGCCTGGCCTTTCAGATTGTGGACGACATCCTCGACGCCACGAGCGACGCCGCCACGCTCGGCAAGACTCCGGGCAAGGACGCCAGGGCGGGCAAGGCAACCTTCGTCACCCTGCACGGCGTGGAAGCTTCGCGCCGGATCGCGCAGGAACAATCCGCCGCCGCCATCCAGGCGCTGCAGTCCCTGCCGGGTGACACCTCGTTCCTGGTGGCGCTGGCGCAAACCCTCACCACGCGCCGCAAGTAGCCTGGCGGCGCGATTACTTCGCCGCTTCCAGGGCCAGCTGCCGGCAGCCCTTGAAATCGGTTTTGCCGGAGCCGAGGAGCGGGATTTTCTCCACCCGGCGGATGATCTTCGGAATCCAGAGATTGGGCAGGCCCGCGGTGTATAGTTTCTCCCGCAGCTCGTCGCCATTGATGTCGACCGAAGTGAGCAGCACGAGCGCCTCGCCCTTCGACGAATCCGGCACGCCGACAACGATGATGAGGGGGCCCTCGATCTGCTCGATCCCGTAGACCTCGTTGATCTTCTGCTCCACCGTGCCATGCGGCACCATTTCGCCGCCGATCTTGGAGAATCGCGACAGGCGGCCCTCGATGTAAAGAAAGCCCTCCTCGTCGAAGCGGCCGAGGTCACCGGTGATGAACCAGCCGTCCTTGAGCGCCGCCCGGGTCTTCTGCTCGTCCTTGAGGTAGCCGCTGAACACGTTGGGCCCGCGAAACCAGACCACACCGGTCGACGTCAGGGGCAGTTCCGCCCCGGTATCGGGATCGACAATGCGGGCGGTCATGCCCGGCAGCAGCCGGCCCACGGAGCCCAGCCGGTGTCCGCGTTGGTATTCGGCGGTGCGGGTTTTCTTCGGCGGATCGGGGAGATTGACGTTGGTGACGGGCGTGGTCTCGGTGAGGCCGTAGCCCTGCAGCAGCTCCACGCCAAACCGCTCCTTGAAGGCGTCGTGCAACTCCACCGGCATTTTCTCCGCCCCGGAGACGGCAAAGTGCAGCGAGCGCAGTTCATGGCGATCGGCTTTCTTCAATAGCGGCCGCAGGAACGTGGGGGCGCCGACGAGCACCGACACCTGCTCCGCCTCGATGACCTCCGCAATCTTCCGGGTGTCGAGCGGACTGGGAGTGGTGACAATCCGGCAGCCGCGCAAGATGGGATACCACAGGGTCGCGGTAAATCCAAAGCTGTGGAAGATGGGCAGGCAGGCCAGGATGGATTTCTCCCTGGGCAGGATGCCGGTGGCGGAGATCTGCGCACAGTTGCCGAGGATGTTGCGATGACTGAGCGCCACTCCCTTGGGCTCGCCGGTGGCTCCGCTCGTGAACAGCAGACCTGCCTCCTCCCGATCGCCCACCATGGGCAGGTCGAGCAGCGAGGCGATCAGCCCGCCCGGCAGCAACCAGACCGCGGCGAGCCACTTGATGATGCTGGCCTTGCCGCAGGCCAGGATCTCGTTCCGGAGGTCGAGCGTTTTTTCCGGCCAGGGAAAGTTGACGATCTTCTTCTGCACCGCCTCGGCGGTGAGCACCGTGGTAATCTCGCCCAGGCGCAGGCTCGCCTCGATGGCGGCGCGTCCGGACGTGAAGTTGAGGTTCACCGGGATCTTGCCGGCCAGCAGCACCGCGAGATTCGCCATGCAGCAGCCGGCACTCGGCGGGAGCACGATGCCCACGCGCCGGCCGGGGATGCGCGCCACGAGGCGGCGCGAAAGCGCGGCGGACACGGCCAGCAGTTTGCCGGCCTTGACCACACTGCGTTCAGCCGTGCGGTCGATGATCTGCACCTCCCACGGCCGCCGGGCGAGCGAACGCACACATTCCCGGCCGAGATGACGCCGCAGCTCGGGACGTTCA
>CAJAKX010000176.1 GCA_903940425.1 uncultured Opitutia bacterium
GCAAGGCGGCGGCACGCCAGGGGCGGCGACAAGGACGACCGGCGGCTCCAGCCAGCCGCCAACTCCGCCCCAGGGCTGACCGCATCCCTGCGCGCTGTCGGGTCGGTGGCGCGGGAACGCGCCCATCAGCGTTTCTATGGCAGCGCATCAGTTCCCCGCCCTCCTGCCGGGTGGAAGAAAAAACACTTGTGCGTGCTTCCGGGCAGAGGGTACCCTGCCCACTTCCTCCAATCTGCACGCCTATGATCGTCACCACGGCCCAACTCTTCAAGCACGCCTATGGCAAATACGCCGTCGGCGCCTACAACATCAACAACGCCGAACAGGCGATGGGGCTTTTTCGCGGCTGCCTCCAGTCGCAGGCCCCCTTCATCATCCAGATCTCCAAGGGCGCGCGCAAGTATACCGACAAGCGCATGCTCGAGGCCATCATCCGCGCCGCCGAGGTGATCTTCCCCGAGGCCATCTACGCCGTGCACCTCGACCACGGCGACGAGGAGACCTGCTACGACTGCATCAACTCCGGCTTCTACAGCTCGGTGATGATCGACGCCTCGCACGAGCCGTTCGACAAGAACGTCGAGATCACCAAGCGCGTCGTGACCGCCGCGCACAAGAAGGGCATCTCCGTCGAGGCCGAGCTCGGCATGCTCGGCGGCGTCGAGGAGGACATCAAGGTCGAGGAAGGCAACGCCTGCCTGACCAAACCCGAGGAGGCGCAGCAATTCATCAAACTCACGGGTTGCGACTCACTGGCCGCCGCCATCGGCACGAGCCACGGCGCCTACAAATTCAAGGGCCGGCAGTCGCTCCACTTCGAGGTGCTGGCGGGCATCAAGAAACTCGTCCCCGGCTACCCGATCGTCATGCACGGCAGCTCCAGCGTGCCGAAGGAGGAAGTTGATCGCATCAACGCCGCGGGCGGCAAGCTCGGCACCGCTGTCGGCGTGGACATCAACGAATACCTGCCCGCCGCCAAGCTTGGCGTCACCAAGATCAACATCGACACCGATGGCCGCCTCGTCTGGACCCGCGTGCACCGCGAGTTCTTCCGCGACAAGCCCGCCGAGTTCGACTTCCGTCCGCCGGGGAAGATCTTCATGGACGAGTACGCCAAGTTCATCGCGAGCCGCAACGACAAGCTCGGCTCCTCCGGCCAGCTCGCCGACCTGCGCCAGAGCCTCGGCAAGTAAGCCGTTCCACCCTTCGCAGACAACGAAGCCCGGTCCCGCGACCGGGCTTATTCATAAGCCGCCTCACCGGCCATGCTTTTTGCCACGCATGCTGAAAGGACGACTCCAAAGCGGTCGCGACGCAGCCTCGTCTCAAGTCGAGGGCGATCTGTGAGTTTGCGCTCAGGGTTCCTTGCGAATATCGCATCCCTATCATGCCACTGAAAACGGAGTGCCGTGGATTCCTCTATTTGCTGCTCATCGTGCTGGCGGGTGTCGTCGCAAGCAGCCTCGCCGCGGCTGAGAATGGAATGCTCGCAAAGGAGGTGTCTGGACAGCACGGTATTTTCATGCGCATCGATTACCATGGCTGGCATGATTCCATCGTGCTCAGCAATGGAATCGCGGAGGCGGTCATCGTGCCGGCGATCGGCCGCGTCATGCAATTCCGCTTTGCCGGCGCGCCGGACGGGCCGTTCTGGGAGAACGACCAGCTTCGCGGCATGAAGCCTGACCCCAATTCCGCCGACTGGGCCAACCTCGGCGGCGACAAAGCCTGGCCCGCATCGCAGGCCAGCTGGCCGAAGATCATCTCGCGCGGCTGGCCCCCGCCCCGCGGGTTTGATGGCCTGCCGCACGAAGCGCTGATCGAAGGTTCCGCCGTCATTCTGGTTTCGCCGGTGGACCCGGACTTTGGCATCCGCGTACTCCGCCGGATCGAAC